>JAEYSR010000094.1 GCA_023434535.1 Actinomycetes bacterium | reverse complement strand
CGGGCGGCGGCGTCGATGGCGACGGTGCCGTGCTCCTCGACGTAGGGAGCGATCGCGTCGAACCACCGCTGGATGTCCCAACCGTCGTCGCCGTCGAGCGTCTCCAGCTCCTGCCACTGCCGGGTGCCGAGGAGCTCCACCCGCTGGAACAGGGCGTTGCGCACCGCCACGGTGAACGCCCGGCGGTTGGCCGTGAGCGCCGGCGGCGCCACGTCGATGGGAGCGGTCTCGTCGCCGTCGGTCTCGGCGGTCGGGTTGCGCAGCTCCTCCCACTCGTCCAGCAGGCTGGAGTCCACCTGGCGGACCAGCTCGCCGAGCCACTCGGTGAGGTCGATGAGCCCGTCGGTCTTGGCGTCCTCCGGGACGGTCCGCATCAGGGTCTTGTAGACGTCGGACAGGTAGCGCAGGACGGTGCCCTCGGAACGGGCCAGGTTGTAGAAGCGGATGTAGTCGCCGAAGTCCATGGCCCGCTCCCACAGGTCCCGGGCGACGGACTTGGGCGACAGCGAGTGCTCGTCCACCCAGGGGTTCCGCTCCCGGTAGACGCTGAACATCGGCTCGAGCAGCTCGGCGAGCGGTTGCGGCCACGTGATCTCGTCCAACGCCGCCATCCGCTCGTCGTAGTCCATGCCCTCGGCCTTCATCGCGGCCACGGCCTCGCCCTTGGCCTTGAACAGCTGGGCGCTCAGGATCTGGCGGGGGTCGTCGAGCACGGACTCGATGACCGACACGACGTCGAGCACGTAGGTGTCGGACTCGGGGTCGAGCAGGTCCAGCGCGGCCAGGGCGAAGGGCGCGAGCGGCTGGTTCAGGGCGAACGTCTGCTGGAGGTCGATCGTGACCCGGACGGTGCGGCCGAAGTCGTCGGGCTCGTCGAGCTCCTCGACCACCTCGGCGTCGAGGAGCGACGCGAACAGCTCCTCGGCCCGGGCGACGTGCTCGGCCTGGCGTGCCTCCGTCTCGTAGTTCTCCGTGAGCAGGCGGTGGAGAGCGGCCCGGCCGTCGCCGGGACGGTCGAGCACCTCGAGCAGCATCGAGTGGGTCACCGTGAAGCTGGACGTGAGCGGCTCGGGCGGTGCGTTCACCAGGCGGTCGAACGTGGGCTGGCCCCACGACACCTGGCCCGGAGGCGGCTGCTTCTTCTGGATCTTGCGGACCTTCTTGTCCTGCGCCGTCCGGGCCGCCGCCTTCTCGGCCGCCTTGTGGTTCTCGATGACGTGGTCGGGGGCGAGTGCGATGACGGTGCCCATCGTGTCGAAGCCGGCCCGCCCGGCCCGGCCGCCGATCTGGTGGAACTCCCGCGCGCTGAGCAGGCGGGTCTTGGTGCCGTCGTACTTGGACAGGGCGGTGAAGACCACGGTGCGAATCGGCACGTTGATGCCGACGCCCAGCGTGTCGGTCCCGCAGATGACCTTCAGGAGCCCGGCCTGGGCCAGCCGCTCCACCAGCCGTCGGTACTTGGGCAGCATCCCGGCGTGGTGGACGCCGATGCCGTGCCGCACGAACTTGGCGAGCGACTTGCCGAAGCCCGGAGCGAAGCGGAACCCGCCGATGAGCTCGGCGATCTCGTCCTTCTCCTCCCGCGTGAGCAGCTTGAGGCTCATCAGCGACTGCGCCCGCTCGACGGCGGAGGCCTGCGTGAAGTGCACCACGTAGACCGGCGCCTGGTGGGTGGACAGCAGCTCCTCGAGCACCTCGGTGAGCGGCGTCATCCGGAACTCGTGGACGAGCGGGATGGGCCGGGTGGCGGAGCGGACCACCGCGACGGGTCGGCCGGTGCGCTCGGGGAGCGTCTCGGTGAACCGGGTGACGTCGCCGAGGGTGGCCGACATCAGGACGAACTGCGCGTCGGGCAGCTCCAGCAGCGGGACCTGCCATGCCCACCCTCGGTCGGGATCCGCGAAGTAGTGGAACTCGTCCATGACGACCTGGCCGACGTCTGCGTTCGCCCCCTCGCGGAGCGCCAGGTTGGCCAGGATCTCCGCGGTGCAGCAGATGATCGGTGCGTCGGGGTTGACCGAGGCGTCGCCCGTGAGCATGCCGACGTTCTCGGCGCCGAACGTGGACGACAGGTCGAAGAACTTCTCCGACACCAGGGCCTTGATCGGCGCGGTGTAGTAGCTGCGCCGGTGGTCGGCCAGGGCGGCGAAGTGGGCGGCGACCGCGATCAGGCTCTTGCCGGACCCCGTGGGGGTGTCGACGATCACGTGCGATCCGGCGACGATCTCCAGGAGGGCCTCCTCCTGGTGCGGGTACATCGACAGGCCGCGTCCCTCGACCCAGCCGAGGAACGCGTCCATGACCGCGTCGGGATCGGGTGGCGCGGGGACGAGCTGGCCCAGGTCGGTCACCCCGGCAGCGTAGGAGGCCGGGCCGGTCCCTCAGCTCCCTGGGTCGGCTCCCGTCGTGGCGGGGGCGGGCGATGCCGCCTCGGCGTCGGGTTCGGAGCCGCCCTGGTCGAGGCGGAACGGCGGGTACTCGTCGCGCATCAGGCTCGTGTAGACGACCACCCGGTAGACCCAGCGGTTCAGCCCGACGACGAGGTCGAACAGGCCCCGCGGATAGGTGCCGAGGAACAGGAGGGCCACCGCCACGAACATCACGAGCAGCGGGAGCAGGCCACCGAAGGGGACCTGCCAACCGTCGCCCGAGATGCCGGAGCCGACCGCTCCGCCGATCAGCGCGAGCACCAGGTACTGCGGGATCGCCAGCAGCCACCACTTCACGAGCACCAGGCCACGGCTGAGCCGCTCGGGGTAGGCGACCGCGAGCGTCGCCGGGTAGTCGGGGGCCTCGCCGAGCGTGAACGGCGGGTACCGGTCCGTGCCCAGCGCGCTGTAGCCGTAGTACGTGACCCGCCAGGTCCAGCGCAGGACGCCGACGTTGAAGTCGAACAGCGACCGCGGGTAGCGGGCCGTGAACAGGATGGCGAAGAAGGCGACGAACGTGACGACGGCGAACGCCAGCCACAGCACGAGCAGCACGATCAGGTGGGGGATCAGCAGGAACCACTTGACCAGCCACAGCCATCGGCTGAGCGGTGCGTCGAGCCGGGCCTCGACCAGGACCGGCGCTCGGGGCGACGCGACGCCGGCCAGGTCGACGTGCGACCCGCGGGCCAGACCCACCACGCCCAGCACCAGGAGCACGGCGCCGACGATCAGGCCCACGACGCCGCCGACGATCAGGGCCACGCCGACGCCGACCACCCACGGCGACCTGGCGGCGACCGCGGCGTCCACGCTCACGCCTGCAGTGCCGTCGGCGTTCATGACCACGACCGTCCAGTCGCCGCTCTCGGGCTCCCACTCCAACGTCTGTCGTCCGGAGCCTGCGGCCGACGCCACCCAGAAGTCCTCGACGCCCGGCTCCGTCGAGGGAGCGCCGCCGTCGCTGTACCGGTAGCTCACGGCGAACGGATCGAACGACAGGTCGTCGATCGTGGCCCGTCCGACGCCGTTCAGGTACCGCCGCACGTCGTCGCGCCGGCCGATGCCGACGAACACCGCCGACTCCGAGGTGCTCTGCACCTCCAGGCGCACCGTCACGACGTCGCCCAGGTCGACGGCGGTGTCGTCCCGGGTGGGATCGGTGCCGAGGTCGATGTCCTCGGAGGTGATCGCGTACGACGACGTCTCGAGGCGCCCGTCCGGCGAGGTGAAGAACCCGTCGGCGTCGGTCTGGGTGGCGTCCGCCCAGACCAGGAACCCTCCGCCGCCCAGCGGGGCCAGCGACAGCAGGGTGATGATCGCTCCGACCACCACCGCCACGATCCACCCGACCGGCACCGACCGGGCCGAGCGGGGTTCGGGCACCTCCGTGGCGACTGGCTGCGATGGCATCATCGGTCGACCTCCCCGAGGACGAGTCTCGGACCCGGCCGCCTGAGCCGGCAGGGCCGAAGGTCCCGAACACCCGGCCGGATCCGGTGCGAGACGGGTGATGTCGACGCCGTCATCGGACGGCCTCGACCGGCGATGCGTCCGAGCGCTCGATCTCCACGTGGGGGAGGAGTCGGTCGAGCCACCTCGGGATCCACCAGTTGCGGTCGCCGAGCAGCTCCATGGTGGCGGGCACGACCACCATCCGGACGAGGGTGGCGTCGAGCAGCACGGCGAGCGCCAGGCCGAGGCCGAACACCTTGATCTCCCTGATGTCCTCGAGCATGAAGGACGCGAAGACCACGACCATGATCGCCGCCGCAGCCGTGATCACCCGGGCCGTCGAGGCCAGGCCGTCGGCGACCGAGGTGGTGGCGTCGCCGGTGCGCACGTGCTCCTCCCGGATCCGGGAGAGCATGAAGACCTCGTAGTCCATGGACAGCCCGAAGACGACGGCGAACAGCATCATCGGGATGAACGGGTTGATCGGGCCTCCCACGATCCCGAGGACGCTGCCGCCCCAACCCCACTGGAAGACGGCCACGACAACGCCGTAGGCGGCGCTGATGGACAGGACGTTCATGAGCACGGCCTTGAGCGGGACGAGCACCGATCGGAACACGACCACCAGCAGCACGAACGACAGGGTCAGCACCGCGGCGAAGAAGATCAGCGTCCGTCCGGCCAGGTAGTCGGTGATGTCCACGCTCGTCGCAGCTGCGCCGGTCACGTGCACGTCCAGGCCCGAGCCGGCGACCGCCTCTGGGATCACGTCGTCGCGGAGTCGGTGGACCAGGTTCGTGGTCGCCTCGTCCTGCGGTGCCGTGGTGGCGATGACGCTGAGGACGTAGGCCTCGGGCCGTGCCGGGTCGTCGGGGACCGGGGGAGTGACGGCGGCGACCCCGGGCGTGTCGGCGAGTGCCTGCTGGAGACGTCCGACGGCCTCGGCCGGGTCCCCGGAGTCGGAGCCCGGGACCGCAGCGATGAGGAAGGGGCCGTTGAAGCCCGCGCCGAACCCCTCGGCCAGCAGGTCGTAGGCCTGACGGGCGGTGGTGTCCTCGGGGAAGTTCCCCTCGTCGGCCCATCCGAGACGGATGCTGAGCACCGGTGCGGCGAGGACCAGGAGCACGACGGTCGCCCCGATCAGCCACTGCCACGGACGGGCCTGGATGATCCGACTCCAGCGGTAGGCGTACGTCTCCCGCACGGGCTTGGCGACCCGACGGGGGACCGTCCGGCGCAGCGGGGCGACCACCATGCCGGCGACGAGGGTCGCGACGGCGAGAGCGGCGCCGACCGCGGCGAGCGGGGCGACGTCGATGCCGACACCGAGCAGGGCCACGGCGGCGAACCCGGCGGCGATCAGACCGCGCCAACGGGTGAGCTCCACCCGTTCCCGTGCGAACCCGAGCAGGGCGGGCAGCAGCGTGGTCGAGGTCACCATCGTGGCCAGGACCGTGACCGACACCCCGATGCCCATCCCTGCGATCCAGCCGATCCCGACCAGGAGCAGGCCCAGCATCGAGATCATGACGGTGGTGCCGGCGAAGACGACGGCGCGGCCGGCCGACTCCATGGCCGCGACAGTGGCGCTCCGGGGCGAGCGTCCGGCGTGCAGGCCCTCCCGGTAGCGGGAGACGATGAACAGCGCGTAGTCGATCCCGACGCCGAGCCCGATCATGATGCCGAGCAGCAGCGTGTCGTCGGGGATGGTGAGCACCTGGCTCAGGATCAGCGTCAGGCCGATGCCGGCGCCCACCCCGCCGAGTGCGACGGCGATCGGGAGGCCCATGGCGAGGACCGACCCGAACGCCAGGATCAGCACCAGCATCGCGAACGCCAGTCCGATCAGCTCCGTCTGGGGTGGGTCCACGACGGTCAGGTACTGACCGCCGGGCAGCACCTCGAGTCCGTCGACGTCGGGTGCGTGATCGGTGATCGCCTGACCCAGAAGGCCCGACTCGGTGTCATCGACGTCGGCGGACAGGTTCACCTGCGCGTACGCCACCTGTCCGGCGAGCGGGCCGCTGCGAGCGATCTGGCCCGATCCTCGTTCGGAGTACGGGGAGACGACCGTGCCGCCGGGGTGCTGCGGGACGCCGTCGGCATCGGGGAAGCCGGCGTCGACCTGGTCGAAGAGCTCCTCCATGGCGGCGCGCACCTCGGGGTCGTCGACCCCCTGGGGCGCCCTGAACACGATCGTCCCGGACTGCCCGCCGGTGCCCAGCTCCGGGAAGTGCCGGGCCAGGACGGCGAAGCCGGCGGCGCTCCCGGAGCCGGGGACCTCTGCGCTGGTGTTGAAGTTCGACCCGAGCGCGCCGGCCGACGCGAAGATCGCGACCAGGGCCACGAGCCAGAGGGCCACGGCCCGGCCCCGGTGGTCGAAGCACCATGCCGCCAGCCTCCCCAGCGCGGTCGTGGGGCGATGCACGTCGGACGGGTCGGGAGTCGGACGGGGAGACGTCGGTCGAGTCGTGTGGGTCGGAGCGGCCATGGACCCATCGTCGGCGAGCCCACCGGGCGGGCACATCGGGCGTCCGGCCGTTCGTCCGCCCGCCGATCGGACCGGCCGGATCTCCTCCGATGGGCGGGTGCGGGACTCGTCCTTTCGGCCGGTTCGCCGTCGGTCGCGCTTCTCTACAGTGGATTCCGTGGTCCGAGACGTGGTCCGTTCGCTGTGGGACGAACCCGCCGCACCCGATCCTCCTGCGAGGGTGTGGCGCGACTGGGCCCTGGTCGGAGCGCTGGTCCCGATCGCGGTCCTCGAGACCCTGCTCGCGAAGGACCTCGTCTGGCCCGTGGTGTCGCTCGTGGTGGCGCTCGGCCTGCTGCCGACGTTGCTCTGGAGACGGACCCATCCTCTGGCCACGGTGATCGTCGCCTTCGGCACCTTCGCGGCCGTCGACATCGTCTCGTTGGTCCTCGGTGTGGACTGGGACGGGCTGGGCACGAACGTCTACAGCCTCCTGCTGATCTACTCGTTGTTCCGCTGGGCGTCGGGTCGTCACGTCGTGCTCGGCATGGCGGTCGTCTCGGTCCCCTTGCTCCTGAGCGCTTTCGACAAGTCGGTCGACCCGGCCACCGCGCAGATACCGGCCGGCAACGTGGTGATGGGCGGTCTCGTGCTGCTGGTCGCCGGGGCCATCGGTGCCTCGGTGCGCTACCAGGACGCCGCCCGGGCCCGGGGCCTGGAGGAGGTCAAGCTGCTAGAGCGCGAGCAGCTGGCTCGGGAGCTGCACGACACGGTCGCCCACCACGTCTCCGCCATCGCGATCAGCGCCCAGGCCGGCCGGGTGGTCGGGGCGAGCGACCCGGCCGGAGCGCTCGACGCCCTGGCCGTCGTCGAGGAGGAGGCGTCGCGCACCCTGTCGGAGATGCGCGCCATCATCGGCACGCTGCGCCACGGCGAGGAGCCCGACCTCGCGCCGCAGCGTGGCCTCGCTGACCTCCGGCGTCTCGCGTCCGGACCAGGGGACCGACCCCGCGTCACCGTCGAGCTCTCGGGAGACCTCGACGGACTCCGGCCCTCGGTGGATGCCGCTCTCTACCGCCTGGCGCAGGAGTCGATCACGAACGCGCTCCGACACGCCCGGCACGCCACCCGCGTCGAGGTCACGGTGTCCGGCGACGACGGGTGCGTCCGACTGACCGTCGACGACGACGGCGACCCGGCGTCGTTCGACCCGCGCTCCACGACGGGCTACGGGCTGATCGGCATGGCGGAGCGCGCCACGCTGCTCGGAGGGACCCTCGATGCCGGGCCCCGTTCCCCGAAGGGGTGGCGGGTCACCGCCGAGCTGCCGACCAGGCTCGGTGGCTCATGACCATCCGCGTGCTCCTGGCCGACGACCAGCAGATCATCCGGACCGGGTTGAGGATGATCCTGGACGCGCACCCGGACATCGAGGTGGTCGGCGAGGCCGCCGACGGTCTGGAGGCGGTGGAGCTCGCCCAGCGGCTCCGACCCGACGTGTGCCTGTTCGACATCCGGATGCCCGAGCTCGACGGCATCGAGGCCACTCGTCGTCTCGCAGGGCCCGGCGTCGACGATCCGTTGGCCGTCGTGGTGATCACCACGTTCGACCTCGACGAGTACGTCCACGGGGCGCTGAAGGCCGGTGCCCGCGGGTTCCTCCTGAAGGATGCCGGGCCCGAGCTGCTCGTGCAGGCGATGCAGGCCGCCGCTCGCGGCGACGCACTGATCGCCCCGAGCGTCACGGTCCGGCTGCTCGCCACGTTCGCCGGGCCCGGCGGCGTGCAGCAGCCGGTCCAGCCCTTGGTCCCGCTCACCGACCGTGAGGAGGAGGTCCTCGTGACCGTCGCCCGCGGGCGCACGAACGCGGAGATCGCCGACGACCTCCACATCAGCATCAGCACCGTGAAGTCGCACCTGGCGAGCCTGATGAACAAGCTGGGCGCCCGGAACCGCGTCGAGATCGCGATGTGGGCCTACGAGACCGGTCGCGTCGGCCGCTGACTCCTCCGCGACGCCTGCACCGCGGATCGCCGGCTCACGGTCCGGCCGCGTCGAGCACCCGGCCCCGCAGGCTCCCGAGAGCGGCGGTGACCTCCGACGTGTCGACACGGGTCGGTCGACCGTCGGCGACGACGGCGACGCCGTCCACCCACACATGGCGCACGTCCGCCCGGCCGGCCGCGTAGACGAGCGCAGAGCAGGGGTCGTACACCGGCTGCAGGTGCGGCCGGTCGAGGTCGACCGCGACGAGGTCCGCCCGCTTGCCGACCTCGATCGAGCCGATGTCGTCGCCCAGACCGAGGGCGGTCGCTCCGCCTGCGGTCGCGGCGCGGAGGATGCGCGTGGCGGGCAGGACGGTGGCGTCGCCCGAGATCCCCTTGTGCAGGAGTGCGGTCAACCGCATGGCGGTGAACATGTCGAGGTCGTTGGAGCTGGCCGCACCGTCGGTGCCCAGGGCCACGGCCGCCCCGGCGGCCACGAGCTCGGGGATGCGGGCCACGCCCGAGGCCAGCTTGAGGTTCGATGCGGGGCAGTGGGCGACGGCCGTCCCGGTCTCCGCGACGCGGGCGAGCTCCCGGTCGTCGAGCACGACCGCGTGGGCGAGCACCGTGCGGGGTCCGAGCAGGCCGAGCTCGTCCAGCAGGTCCACCGGACGGCGACCGTGCAGGTCGGTCACGGTGGTGACCTCGCCCGGGTTCTCGGCGGCGTGGATGTGCAGCGTCGCGTCGTGCCGCGCGGCGAGCTCGCCCAGTCCGACCAGCTCGTCCGGACCGACGAGGTAGGTCGAGTGCGGGGCCACCACCGGGCGCCAACCGGATCGTGCCGGTCGGTCCGACAGCCAGCGATCGGCCCACTCGAGCCGGGCCGCACCGCCGAGTCCCTCGGGACCGGGCCCCGCGAAGAAGGTGGGCCCCGTGACGACGCGCAGGCCGACGCGGTCGGCGGCGTCGAGCACGGCGTCGGGGAAGAAGTACATGTCGAGCGCGGTCGTCACGCCACCGCACACGCTCTCCACTGCGGCTGCGGAGGTGGCGGTGGCCACGGTGTCCCCGTCGAGCACCACCGACTCCGCCGGCACGAGGCGGTCGAGGAACTGCTGCAGGTCGCGGTCGTCCGCCAGACCGCGGAACATGGTCATCGCCAGGTGGGTGTGCGCGTTGACGAGGCCCGGCAGGAGCACGTGGCCGGGGAGGGGCACGCGCTCCGCGTCGGGCCACTCCGCGAGCAGGTCCGCCGACGGGCCCACGGCGAGGATGCGACCCTCGTCGACGACGACCGCCCCGTGGTCGAGCACCGTGTCGGCGTCGTCGACGGTGACGAGCCAGTCGGGCGTCAGGATCTGCATCGTCGGACCGTACCCGTGAGGCCGCGGTCGCGGGTCACCACGGGGGAGTCACCACGGGGGAGTCACCACGGGCTGCGCAGGAACACCTGCAGCCCCAACGCGACGACGAGCTGCACCCCGAGCCATGAGCGCCGCTCCAGTCGGGTCGTGAACGCCGAGGTGGCGAGCACCAGGAAGGGGACCGCCGGGAGCCAGATGCGCTCGACCTCGCCCTTGGACATGCCGGACAGGTCCGCTGCGACGATGCCGGCGAGTGCGCCGCCCACCAGCCACCAGGCCGCTCGGTCGCGCAGCATGGCCAGGCCGGCGACCGCGGCCGGGCCGATGGCGACAGCCAGCACGGCGAGGTTGGCCAGGAGGAAGTACCTGTCGGGCCGTTCGGGTGCGACGCCGTCCAGGTAGGCGCGGTGCGTCGCCGCGAGCCCGGCGAACCAGTCGAACCCGTACAGGGTGAACACGAGCGGCACCACGGCGAGGCCGACGAGCGCGGGGACGAGCGGGGCCCAACGTCGCCGCAGGGCCGTCATCGCAGCGAGCGCCCACAGCGGGCCGAGGAGCAGGACGGCACCGTAGGAGAACGACACCGAGAGCCCTGCGAGCAGCCCGGCGCCGAGCGCGGCGGCCGTCCGCAGGCGTCCCTCGGTGGTCACGGCGACGGCGCCGAGCGCGACCGACCACGCGAGCACTCCCATGAACATGGCGTCGGGCGACGACGCGATCCAGATCGCTGCGGGCGCCAGGGCGACGAACGGCGCGGCCCGGCGGGCGGCCGCACGGCCGGAGATCCTGTCGAGCGCGATCAACGCCGCGGGCGCGGCGGAGGCGGCGATCAGCAGGAACCCCGCGGTCAGCACGTCGGACCGTCCGCCCCCGATCGTGTCGAAGAACCAGTGGGCCAGCGTCGCTCCGGGCGGGTGCCCCTTCACGTGGGTGGGGTACTCGGGCAGCCGCTCGACGAAGGTGCGCAGGAACTCGGCGGGCGAGTCGATCGAGCGAGCGGTGGGCAGGTAGGCGCGTCGGTCCTCGAGGACGCTCGAGAGCGAGGTCCACCCCTCGGAGGCCTGGAGCGCCACCGGCCACGCGAGGCCGAGGATCCAGGAGCCCGCCAGCAGCCAACGCCACCGCAGCCGTTCGACCGCGGGCACCCACCAGGTGACGACGAGCACCGCGAGCGCCAGAGCCCACCACAACCCGGGCGACCACAGGGCCCGCCACTCCCCGACGAACGGGGGCGCATCGAGGTAGAGGGCGGGCCCGTTGCGGACGAACTCCTGTCCCCAGACCACGGCGATCGCGACGAGCACGACGGCGACGCCGGCGGCGGCGAACCCCCACCAGCGCGGTGCTCCCGGTGGAGGCTCCGCGTCGACCGACACGGTCGCCGCCGGTCCGTCGACCACCTCGGACTGCGTCACGCCGTCACCCGGTCCGCGCCGGCGGCCGCCGGAGGGGATCCGATGCGAACCGTCGCAGGCCCTCGACGGGCCCGATGCGGGCCGTGAACCCGAGCGCGTCGCGAGCTCGGGCGGCGTCACCCACCACGTGGCGCACGTCGCCGAGCCGGTACCGGCCGACCACCTCGGGTTCGAGTCCCCGTTCATCGGCCTCCGACAGCACCCGAGCCATCTCGAGCAGCGTGATCGGGTGGCCGGACGCCACGTTGAGAGCCCCGTCGACGAGCCTGCCGTCGGGATCACCCGGCCCGGGCTCGCCGACGGCGCCGAGCAGCGCCAGCTCGTTGGCCCGTGCGACGTCCTCGACGTGCACGAAGTCACGCAGCTGTCCGCCGTCCTCGTAGACCTGCGGCCGTCCGCCGGCCTCGAGCTGGCTCCGGAAGATCGACGCCACTCCGGCGTAGGGCGTGTCCCGGGGCATGCGCGGTCCGTAGACGTTGTGGTACCGCAGCGCGCACACGGCCACGTCGTGCTCCCGGCCGAACGCCCGGCAGAGGTGCTCCTGGTGCAGCTTCGTGGCCGCATACACGTTGCGCGGATCGCTCGGAGCGTCCTCGGTGACCAGACCGGAGGCCAGGTCGTCGCCGCAGACGGGGCAGCGCGGTTCGAACCGTCCGGCGTCGAGGTCCTCGACCCGGCGCGGCGCGGGGGCCACCGCGCCGTGGGTGGCGCACGTGTAGCTTCCCTCGCCGTAGACGACCATGCTCGACGCGACGACCAAGCGACCTCGCCACGCGGCACGGTCCATCGCCCACAGCATCGTCGCGGTGCCCTCGTCGTTGGCCCCGACGTAGTCCCGGATGTCGGTCAGATCGACGCCGAGCCCGACCTTGGCGGCCTGGTGCGCGACGGCGACGGTGCCCGGCAGGACCTCGGCCCACACGCCCGGATCCCGGACGTCCTCCCACACGTAGGTGGCCGCCGGGTTCAGCCACTCCGGAGGGCCGTCGTGGGCTGCAGGATCGAGGTCGTCGACCACGACGACCTCGAGTCCTCGTCCGCACAGCCGGTCGACCAGGTGCGAGCCGATGAACCCGGCGCCGCCGGTCACCACGACGCGTCCGTCGCGTCCGTCGAGGGGAGCTGCGTCCGGGGTGCTCACCGACGGCCTGCCCGGGTGCCAGCATGGCCGCCGTGCCCGACGTGATCCTGCCCGCCCTCGACGAGGAGCAGGCACTGCCATGGGTGCTCGGCCGGATGCCGGACCGGTACCGTCCGATCGTCGTCGACAACGGATCCACGGACCGCACCGCCGAGGTCGCCGCCGAGCTCGGAGCCTTGGTCGTGCACGAGAGCCAGCAGGGTTTCGGTGCGGCGTGCTGGGCCGGGCTGCAGGCGGCCACCGACGACGTGGTGTGCTTCATGGACGCCGACGCGAGCTTCGATCCGCTCGAGCTGCCGAGCGTCGTGGCCCCGGTCGTCGAGGGACAGGCCGATCTCGTCCTCGGGGCCCGCCGTCCCGAGAAGGGATCGTGGCCGTGGCACGCCCGGGTCGCGAACCGACTCCTCGCCGCGGAGATCCGCAGGAGGAGCGGCGTGCGCGTGACGGACCTCGGCCCCATGCGCGCCGCGTCCCGGACGGGACTGCTGGAACTCGACCTCCGTGACCGTCGCTCGGGATGGCCGCTCGAGATGGTGCTGTCGGCACAGCGGGCCGGGTGGCGCATCGAGGAGGTGCCGGTGTCGTACCGACCGCGCATCGGTCGCTCGAAGGTCACGGGCACGGTCCGGGGCACGTGGCGTGCGATCTCGGACATGTCGCGCCTGCTCGCCGAGCGCCGTCACGACCCCTGAGCCGCGGGCGGCGATCATCCGCCGACCTCGTCACGGGGTCGGGGAGCGGCTGTGCTCGGCACCGGTGCGCCGTGCGCGGATGTGGTGTTCGCAAGGGTGCTGTGCGTCAGCAACGGCTCGCCCAGGAACAGCGGGAACCGGACGGTGACGCAGCAGCCGTCGACGTGGTCGGACACCGAGATCGACCCGGCATGCGCCTCGGCCAGGTCCGTCGCGGTCGCCGGCCCCGGCCCGCCTCGGCCGAGCTCGTCCGGGGCGCTGCCGCCGGCGGCGTCAACCCGGAACGCGACGTCGAACACCCGGTCGAGGTCCGCCGGCGGGATCCCGCCGCACTGGTCGACGACCGAGACGACGGCGTCCGTGCCCTCCGCGGTCAGGGCGACGTGGATCGTGCCACCCGTGGTCGTGTGGCGCACCGCGTCGTCGAGGAGGGTCCGCAGCACCCGGGTCGCCTCGCCGGGGGAGACGAGGAGGAGGTGGCCGTCGCCGAGATCGCACACGAGCTCGATCCCTCGCGCTCGGGCGGACGGCCGTACCGCGTCGACGACGCGGCCGACCAGCTCCTCGGCCTCCATCGGTCGGGGCGTGAGACCCGTCGCTCCGCTGGTGCTGCTGCTGAGCTCGAACAGGTCGTCGACCAGCAGCATGAGGCGATCGGTCTCGGCCCCGATCGCGTTCAGGTAGCGCTGCACGTCCTCGGGGTCGTCCACGACGCCGTCCCCGATCGCGTCGGTCATCGCCCGGATCCACGCGAGAGGGCCGCGCAGATCGTGCGACACCCAGGCGACCAGCTCCCGGCGGGATCGCTCCAGCTGCAGCTCCCGCTCGTGGGCGTCGACCAACTTCCTCGACATCTCATCGAGCGGCCCTGCGTCGCGACGGATGCGGGCCGCGAGCCACCGCCCGATCAGGACGACCGGAACCGCTCCCAACAGCGTGAGGAGCACCAACGGGGCGTTGTCGGACAGCACGGAGCCGATCAACACGCCCGCGGTCATGGTTCGAACCCCTACCCCACCGGAGACCGCGGACAGATGTCGCGGCTCCGCTGGATGGTCGACCGGGCCGCGACGGCGGGTGTCGTCGCAGTGGGCCGCCCGGTCGTCCATCCGGCGATCGTAAGGGTGGCGAGCGGGCTCGTGTCCGAGCTCCCGGCGAGTTTCGCGAACCTTTCGCAGGCGTTTCGATACGTGACGGACGAGCCTGGGTACGTTCGCCAGGGATGGACGCGACGGACCTGGCCGACCGGGTGGAGACCGCCCGATCCCGCGCCGGGGAGCGGCAGGTCCACGACGCCCGCACGGCGTCGATCCTCGGCGTGCTGCTCGGGGTCTCGTTCGGGATCTGCCTCCTCACCGGCGTGTGGTCGCACCTCCAGCAGCACCCGCCCGACTGGCTCCAGCTGCCCGTCGGCCCGACCGGCCTCTACCGGTTCACGCAGGGCCTGCACGTGATCTGCGGCCTCGCCTCGGTGCCCCTGCTGCTGGCCAAGCTCTACTCGGTCTCCCCGCAGCTGCTGCGGCGCCCGTCGTGGACCGACCGCGTCGACCTGATGGAGCGCGTGGCGGTGCTGCCGCTGGTCGGAGGTTCGCTGTTCCTGCTGGTGTCGGGCGCGGCGAACATCGCCCGGTGGTACCCGTGGAGGTTCTTCTTCCCGGTCGGTCACTTCTGGGCGGCGTGGCTCGTCCTCGGCGCCACGATGATCCACGTCGCGCTGAAGGCACCGACGGTCCGTCGGACGCTCGGCCGTGCCCATCGCTCGCTCGAAGGAGCGGAACCGGCCACGGTGCCCGGCGAGATGACGCGACGGGCGCTGCTGTGGACCGTCGCCGGGACCGCCGGCCTGCTCACGGTGCTGACGGCGGGCCAGACCATCCCGTTCCTGCGGCGGGCGACGCTCCTGGCGCCGCGACGACCCGACATCGGACCGCAGGGGATCCCCGTCAATCGGACCGCCCACGCGGCGGGCACGACGGAGCTGGCGGGTCCGGACTACCGCCTGACGGTGGTCGACCGCGACGGACGGGAGCACGGCTTCAGCATCGAGGACCTGCGGGAGCTCCCGCAGCGCACCGAGGCGCTGGCGATCGCATGCGTCGAGGGGTGGAGCGCCATGGCGACCTGGACGGGCGTGCCCGTGGCGGAGGTGCTGGCGGAGGCCGGCGTGCGGCCAGGGGCGGTGACCGTGGTGTCGGGCCAGCAGTCGGGGGGCTACAGCTCGTCGGAGCTGTCCGAACGAGCGATCGCCGATCCTCGTTGCCTGCTGGCGCTGGACCTGGAGGGGGAGCCGCTGGTCGAGGACCACGGCGCTCCTGTGCGACTGATCGCGCCCAACCGGCCCGGCGTCGCCCAGACCAAGTGGGTCACGCGACTGGAGATCTCGTGAGCGAGCTCGATCCGCATCGGACCGCTCGGCCGGGACCCGTCGCCTGGGTGGTGATCGCTGCGGGCTGGGTCGTCATGGGCGTGGCCGTCGTCGGCATGTACCGGGACCCGCTGCTCGGCTCCCCGGGCTCGTGGGCCACGTGGGTGGTGGGCGCCGCCGTCGTGCACGACGCCGTCGTCCTGCCGATCGTCGTCGGTGTCGGCTGGATCGTCGGCCGCGTCCTCCCCTCGGCATGGCGCACGCCGTGGCGGGTAGTTCTGGTGGTCGGAGCGGTGATCTCGCTCGTGACGTACCCCATCGCCCGACGCTGGGGTGCACGTGCCGACAACCCGAGCATCCTGCCGCTGGACGTGGCCCGACATCTGCTCGTCCTCCTCGGCATCCTCGCCGTCGCCGCGGTGGTCGCCGGGATCCTCAACTCCATCCGGATCCACCGGCAGCACACGACAGACCACCGACAGCACACAGCAGGAGAGAGCGAGTGATCGTCATGGAACGGGCGTCGACCGGCGAGGTGCAACGGCTGGACCTGGAGGCGTGGTCGGGGCCTGCGACAGCCGAGGAGCTGGAGATGCTCGCCGGCCTGCGGCCGGCCGTGCTCGACGTGGGGTGCGGCCCCGGACGGATCGCGGCGGCGCTCGCCGAGTCGGGGGTGCCGGCACTCGGCATCGACGTCTCGCCGTCGGCACTGCGGACCGCGTCCGACTCCGGTGCGATCGTGCTCGAGCGCTCGGTGTTCGATCCCTTACCGGGGGAGGGCCGGTGGGGCACGGTGCTCCTCCTCGACGGCAACATCGGGATCGGGGGTGACCCGCTCGCCCTGCTCCGTCGGTTGCGAGCTCTGGTCCACGTCGACGGCGAGGCGGTCGTCGAGGTCGGTCCTCCGGGGGGCGCGCTGGTGTGCGACGAGGTCCGGTTGCGCTGCTCCGACTCGGGTGACGGGCCGTGGTTCGACTGGGCATGGGTCGGGGCCGACGCCGTCGACGAGCTCGGGCGTGAGGCCGGCTTCGACGTCTGCCGGGTCGACCGGTACGGCGACCGGTTCGTCGCCAGGCTGCGCGGCCGGACGGCGGCATGAGCGCGATCGACCCCCGCACCGTCACGGTCGTGGTGATCGCCAAGACCCCGGTGCCCGGGCGGGTCAAGACGCGGCTGTGCCCGCCGTGCACGCCGGAACAGGCCGCTTCCATCGCCGCTGCCGCGCTGGCCGACACGTTCGAGGTCGTCGAGGCGATCGGCGTGGACCGTCGCGTGGTCGCACTCGACGGCGAGCCGGGGGAGTGGATCCCCTCCTCCTTCGAAGTGGTGCCCCAACGTGGTGACGGCCTCGACGAACGCCTCGCGGCGGCGGTCGACCACGTCGCCGGACCCGTCCTGGTCATCGGCATGGACACCCCTCAGCTCTCGCCGTCCGTGCTCGAGCAGGCCGTGGCGGCGCTCTGCGCCGACGACGTCGATGCGGTGCTCGGCCCCGCCGAGGACGGCGGGTACTGGACGATCGGGTTGCGGACGCCGCGACCCGACGCGCTGGTCGGCGTGCCGATGAGCACCGACCGCACGTGCGCCGCCCAGCTGGATCGGTTGGACGACCTCGGACTCCGCACCGTCGTGCTCGGCGCGTTGTGCGATGTGGACACGTTCCACGAGGCGATCGAGGTCGCTGGTCTGGTGCCCGAGAGCCGGTTCGCCGCTGCGGTCGCCGATGCACGTGTGCCCCAGGTCGTCGGAACCTCGGAGGAGCTCCGCCGTGGATGAGCCCTTCGCACTCGCCGACACGGCCGGCGCCCAGCTGGTCGAGGCGTTCGGCGCCCGCCCCCAGGCGGCGGTGGTCCTCGGATCAGGATGGCAGGCCGCCGCCGACGCCATCGGAACGGCGGTCACCGATGTCGACCTCGGTGAGATCCCGGGCTTCGTCGCTCCGACGGCGCTCGGGCACGGCAGCACCGTGCGCCGGATCGATCTCCCGCTGGAGGACGGCAGCACGCGCACCGTTGCGGTGTTCCTCGGCCGGGCGCACCTGTACGAGGGTCACCCGCCGGCCGTGGTCAGCCACGCCGTGCGCAGCATCGCCGCGGCCGGCGCCGAGCTCGTCGTGCTGACCAACGCCGCCGGGACGTTGCGCGACGACCGGCCGGTGGGTCGACCGGTCCTGATCTCGGACCACATCAACGCCACTGCGCTGTCACCGC
Organism: Actinomycetes bacterium; assembly: GCA_023434535.1. GTDB lineage: Bacteria > Actinomycetota > Acidimicrobiia > Acidimicrobiales > Microtrichaceae > Dermatobacter. The sequence goes on along the minus strand of JAEYSR010000094.1, from coordinate 18,390 downwards.
TGACCGGTCCGCTGCCCCCTCCTCCCCACCAGGGGCGGTTCGTGGACCTCACCGACCTGTACTCGACGCGGCTGAGGGAGCTCGCCCGCTCGGTCGAGCCCGACCTCGTGGACGCCGTGTACGTCGGCCTGCCGGGTCCGCACTTCGAGACCCCTGCGGAGATCCGCGGGTACCGGTCGCTCGGAGCCGAGGTGCTCGGCTTCTCCACCGTGCTCGAGGCGATCGCCGCGCGACATGTCGGCCTGGAGATCCTCGGCATCTCGCTCGTGACCAACCTCTGCGCCGGCATGCAGCCCGTCGTCGACGACCAGGAGGTCCTCCGCGTCGGCCGTGATTCGGCGTCCGACCTGGGACTGCTGATCAGAGGCGTGCTCATCCGACCCGACCTCGTGGGTCCGGGCGCCGGATCGTGAGCCCGCCGCCGGTGAGGGGCGACGGACGTCGTCGGGTCCGAGGAGGCGGTCGTGGCCGGGCCGCTCCCGGCGGGTCTCAGAACGTGACGGTGTAGGTGAACTGGTACGTCGGCGGGAGCACGACCGGGCAGGAGAACCCGACCGTCACCGAGCCGTCGCAGTAGAGCCGCGCCGACTGCAGGGACACCCGGTAGCAGCCGCCCGGCACGACGACCGCGGCGCTGCCCGTCCCCGCGGGGACGGTCGCCCGTTCGAACTCCTCGTACTGGCCGTCCACCAGGCTGGAGAACGCCACGACCACGTCGGAGTTGGGACTCGACGTGGTGGCGGTGATCGTCGTGGCGGCGCTGGTGCACGGCCCGACCACCGCCTTCTCCGCGGCCGTGCCGAGCACGAACAGCCCTGGTTCCGAGGTGCCGCTCACCGGCGACATCAACGCCGGCACCGGAACACCGGTCGTGGTGCAGCCCGCGACCAGGACCACCGCGACCGTCGCGACCAACAACACCGACACCTGCCGCTTGCGCATGTCACTCCTCCCCCCGAGGACGACGTCCTCGGGGGGCACGCTATCGAAGGGAGCCGTCCGGGCGCAGGAGGATCGGAAGGTCTCGACGAGCTCTCACGCCGTCAGTCGTCGTGGTCGTCCGAGTCGACATCGGTGTCGACGTCGGTGTCGACCTCGGTCGGCTCGGCGAAGGACACCGTCACGGTGCGGGGCTCGGTCCCCCGGAGCACGGTGACCTCCACGGTCTCACCACCGGCGTCGAGTGCGTCCCACACGTCGTCGACGTCGCGCACCGACGTGCCGTCGATCGCCGTGATGAGATCGCCCTCACCCAGCCCGGCCTCGGCCGCCGGCGACCCGTCCGCCACCGTGCGGACGAGGAGGCCGTCCTGGTCGGGGAGCCCGACCCGTCGGCGCAGCCTCGTGGTCTCGTCGGGTCCGACGATCGCGATGCCGAGGCGCCGGCCGCCGAGCACCTCGCCGGCTGCGAGCCGGTCGACCCGACCGCGGAGGTCGGCGTCCGCGGGCTGTGCCAGGTAGAAGCCCTCGCCGAGGCGCGCCGTGTTGATGCCGGTCAGTCGTCCATCGGCGTCGAGCAGCGGTCCACCCGAGGAGCCGCGGGCCAGCGGGGCGGTGTGCTCCAGCGCGCCCTTCACCCGTCGTCCACGGGGCCCGCGGAACGAGCGGTCGGCGGAAGTCGTGAGCCCGAAGGTGAGGCGGTGCCCTCTGGTACCCCTGGCGCCGGCGAACACAGGATCGCCGACCTGGGGGACCCGGTCGGACCACTCGAGCGCCGGGGCGTCGGCCGTCTCGACGGCGAGCACGACGAGGTCCCGGTCGGGATCGGCGCCGACGACCCGCCCCTGGGCGGTCCGGCCGTCGGCGAAGGTGACCTGCGTGGTGCGGTCCCGCAGGTTGTGGGCGTTGGTGAGGACCCGGTCGGTGTCCACGACGAATCCGGTGCCGCGCCCGTGGCGACCGATGGCCACGGTGGACGGGGCGGAGGCGTCGGCCGCGGCACGTGCTGCGGTGGACAGATCGGCGAGGAAATCGGTGGTCATGGCATCGCTCCTACTCACTTGCAATTTGCAAATCACTCGGATGTCGCACGGTCTACAGCGGTTGGCAGACTGGTGACCATGCGCCGCCGACATGCCTCCACCGACCGCTCGTCGGCTGCTGCGTCGTCGGGATCGCCGTTGCGCGCCGCGCTGGACCGTGTGGGCGACAGGTGGCTCCTGCTCGTCGTCGAAGCACTGGCGGACGGGCCGCTGCGGTTCGGCGAGCTGGCCGAGCGGGTGGGCGCGGCCTCCAACATCCTCACGGACCGGCTCCGTCGGCTGGAGGGGGAGGGGCTGGTCGTGGCGACGCCGTACACCGATCGACCGGTCCGGTTCGCCTACGACCTCACCGCTCCCGGGCGAGAGCTGGCGACGGCGCTGGCCGCCCTGACCGCCTGGGGTGCTGCCGGCGAGGGCGCTCCCGCCGAGAGCTTCCACGAGGTGTGCGGCTCCGGCATCGAGCTCCGCCCCTGGTGCCCGACGTGCGACCGCCCGGTCGATCCCGACGAGACCACCGGCACGTACGACCTCTGACCGCCGGGGCCGCTCGGCCGCAGCGGTAGGTTCGGGCGATGGCGCACCTGCCCGGAAGTCCTGCCTGGCAGCGCCTGGCCTCGCACTCGACGGTGCTCGACTACCACCTGAGCATGCTGCACGACGCGGCCCGGATGGATGCGTTCCGACGGGCGATCGATGCCACCGTGCAGCCGGGCGACGTGGTCGTCGACATCGGCTGCGGCAGCGGGATCCTGTCCTTCATGGCGTGCGAGGCGGGGGCGCGGAAGGTCTACGCCATCGACGGCGGTCCGATCATCGAGGTCGCGAAGGAGCTCGCCGTCGACAACGGGTTCGCGGATCGGATCGAGTTCCTGTCCGGCTGGTCGATCGACCTCGGCCTGCCCGAGCCCGCCGACGTGCTGATCTCCGAGACCATCGGCAACGCCGGGTTCGACGAGGGGGTTGTGGCGTGGACCATCGACGCACGTGAGCGCCTGCTCCGTCCCGGTGCGGCGCTCGTGCCCAGCCGTCTGCGCGCCTGGGTGGCGGGAGTCGAGTCGGCCGACGAGTACGAGGTGGTGTCGGAGTGGCGGACCGTCCCGCTGCCCTACGACTACTCCACGGCCTTCCGGAGGGCGGCCCGGACCGTGTGGTACGCCGACTTCACGCCGTACCAGCTGCTCGATCAGCCCGAGCTCGTCGCCGACGTGGACCTCACGTCGGCACCCGACGAGACGATCGCCGGGGCCGGCACCCTCCGGGTGGACCGGGACGGCACCCTCCACGGCCTGGCGGTGTGGTTCGACTCGCTGCTCTGCCCGGGCATCACGGTGGACAACATGCCACCACGGACCGAGACGAGCTGGTCCCATGGCTTCCTGCCGCTGCCCGAGCCGATGACCGTGGTCGCCGGCGACCGGTTCACCTGGGAGATCACGGTGACGCCCGACGGCGAGCACTGGACCTGGCAGGTCGACCGGACCGTCAGCTGACCCCACCCCGTCGGGAAACTCGGAGGGAGACCGCGAAAGTTCGTGCGGCGCGACCCCTATATCCGGCGCAGGTCGCTCGAGGCTGGTGTCAGCCGGCGATCCAGCGACGCACCGCCGCCCGGGCCGTGCGGTTGCGAGCGCCGATGAGCCGCAGCTCGACGAGTCGCTGCTGGACGAGCGTGGCGTAGGTGCCGGCCAGCTCGTCGGCGGGACGGGGTTCGCCGTCGCTCTCCTCGACCAGGTCGCGGACCACGGCCTCCACGTGACGCACGGCGAGCGGCGGGCCGGACGCGGCCGAGCGGTCGCACGTCGACTGGACCAGTCGCCTCGCCAGGCGGGCGGTCGGATCCTGGTCGCCCACGCGGCGCCACGCCTCGGCCAGGTGGTCGAACAGCCGCGTCCAGTCGGCGTGGTCGATCAGCGGGAAGGTGCGGTCGACGCGGTGCAGCGCCCTCGCCACATCGGGCACGGTCACCGAGAGCCCGTCGGCAGACTCCGGGTCGCCGAGGTCGTCCGAGCCGTCGGTGCTGCCGACGTCCCCGCGGCCCACGCCAGCCCCATCGGTCCCCTCGGCACCCCGATCCGATTCGTCGTCGGGCTCGTCGACATCGACCTCGGCGTCGGCGTCGGCGTCGGTCGATGCCGGCAGCACGAAGGCGTTGCGGCCGGTCGTGATCTGGGCGTCGGGCACAGCTGCGTTCAGGAACCGCTTGAACGTTCCCGTGCCGAACCAGTCGTCGGTGATCTCCGCGCCGTGCTCGCGCTGCAGCTCCCAGGCCAGCGCTGCCAGGTCGACCGGCCGGTCGAGCGCCCGCCACCTCGCGTCGAGGTAGGCCGCGGCGTCCATCGCCTGCTCGGCTCGTCGACCGGTGGCTCCGCCGATCGCCGCACGGTCCGCCGGTGCGTCGATCGGGGCGTCGAGGGGTGAGCTCGTGACGGCCGCCTCGTCGAGTCGGTCGAGCTCGTCGCGCAGGTCCTCGGCGATGTCGTCGAGCGTCGACAGCAGGTCGGCCATGCGTCGGCTGAGCACCTCGACCAGCGGAGGCAGCTCGCCGTCCTTCTTGTACGTGTCCTCGTGGGTCAGCTCACCCCAACCGTCCTGGAGCAGCGTCCGGACCTGGAGCTCGCAGGTCACCGACCGGCGGGTGCCATCGAGGTCCACCGCCAGGCCGAGGTTCACGTGCCATCCCCGGTAGCCCGAGGGGCGCGGCCGATCCAGGTAGTCCCGCTCGCTCGACGGGTCGACCCAGATCTCGGAGCGTCCGTCGTCCGCCGTCGGGAGCGCGTCGAGCACCTCGCGGGCGACGTCGATGTCACGGCGGTTCGTGCAGGTCAGGCGCACACCGAGGAGGTCGTCGATCACCCACGGGATGTCGTCGACCGTGTCGACGCGCTCGACGTAGCGACGGCCGCCCAGCTTCCGCCAGGTCCTCGGCTTGGACTTCACTCGTCCGACCGGTCCCCGGATGCGGGCCAGGTCCCGCTCGGACAGCGCGTCGCGCAGCAACCCTCCGACGACGTCTTCGGCCTGCTCGAGCGCCGGATCGAGCACACCGCCACGATGGGCGTCGTACCAGCGTGCGAACGCCGCGTAGTCGAACGGGAGCCCAGTTCCGGGCGGGGGCGTGGCTCGTTCGATCACCGGGCGACCCTATCCGTGACGACCGCAGCGGTCGGGCGAGCCGCGAGGATCCGATCCCCGACGGCGGTACCGTGCGGCGATGGGCGACCTGACGACGATCCAGCTCCGTGACGGTCGAACGCTCGGCTACCGGGAGTACGGCGATCCGAGCGGGAGCCCTGTGCTGAACTGCCACGGAGGCCTGCTCTGCGGCCTCGACGTCGCACCGTTCGACGACCCGGCCCGGGAGCTCGGACTTCGGATCATCTCGCCCGACCGACCGGGTCTGCTCCGATCGAGCTCCGCGCCCGGGCGGGCCACCGGCGACTGGCCGGACGACGTGCGCCAGCTGCTCGCAGCACTCGACGTTGAGCGCTGCGGCGTCCTTGGTTGGTCGATGGGCGGGCAGTACGCACTGGCCTGTGCCGCCGGTCTGCCGGATCTCGTCTCCCGGACGACGGTCATCGCCGGGTGCCTCCCGCTCGACGGTCCGGGCACGTTCGACGAGCTCAACGACATGGACCGGCGGTTCACCCGGCTCGCCCAGCACCACCCCCACGTGGCGACCGAGATGTTCCGCGCTCTCGGGGAGCTCGCCCGTCGCACACCCCATGCCTGGACCCAGCTCACCACCCGGGGAGCGGTGCCCGACGAGGGCTCGGCGGTCGACTCGCTGCCGGAACCCGGGATCGCGGCAGCCGCTGCAGAGGCACTCCGGCACGGCGAGGGCATGACCGAGGAGTACGTCGCCTGGGCGCGGCCGTGGGGCTTCACCCCCGAGGACGTCCGAAGTGAGGTCGACGTCTGGCAGGGCGACCAGGACGATCTCGTGCCGCCGGCCTGGGGTGCCGAGCTGGCCCGGCGGCTCCCGAACGGTCGGCTGCGCAGTGTCGAAGGTGCAGGCCACTTCCTCGGCTACACCCACACCTCCGAGGTCCTCTCCGCCTTCGTCGGCTGATCGGCACCGGCAGAGGGGCCCGACATCTCCGGCGACCTGGCCGCGAGCCGCGCGGACGCCAGGTACTGAGACGTGCGGTACTGATCGGCCTTCTACTTCGACACGTCGGCGTTGGTGAAGCTGGTCGTCGCCGCACCCGAGACGGCTGCTCTCCGGGTGTGGCTCGGCGCGTCGAACCGCAACCCGGTGTCGAGCGACCTGGCACGGACCGAGCTGCTTCGTGCCGTGCGTCGGACGGCTCCCGACCGGATGGTCGAGGCCCGGGCCGTGTTGGACTCCGTCACGATGATCGAGGCCTCGACCGAGGTGTTCGAAGCAGCGGGTCGACTCGACCCGACGGACCTGAGGTCTCTCGACGCGCTGCGCGTCTCCACCGCGCTCGACCTCGGCGACGACCTCGAAGGGCTCGTGACCTACGACGATCGTCTGGCCAGTGCGGCGATCTCGAACGGAGCGCCGTCGTCTCTCCGACGTGAGGCTCGGCACTCAGGACACGAGACGGGCCTCGATCGGCGCTGCCCACAGATGCGAACGATCCGGTCCGCGATCCGGGTCGTCTGCCGGCCGCTCCTCCGGGTGGCGTCATTCGCCGAAGCTGATGACCTGCTGGAACGTCGGGCGGTTCTGCCACCGCATCGACTGGGGGTTGAACACGTAGGGGATGAAGCGGATGCGCTCGCCGATCGCGAGCTTGGGCCAAGCTCCGGCGGAGTCGGAAGCGGCACCGAGCACCGCCCACAGCTCGCTCCGACAGCGTTCTACGTCGCCATCTCCGCAGGACGGGCCGCCAGCAGCGTCCTCGCCGGCCGCTGTCGCGGTGATGCCGTCGTGCGCGGCGGAGTACCAGCCGTGGCCGTAGGCCCCACCGGTCTGCGACGGCGGGTTGTCGAGCGCCTTCGGGCGCCGGTCGGGACCGACGGCGAACGGGCGGAGCGTCGGCCCGACCGCCACGCCCACGAGACCGTCCCACGCCGCATCGAGCACGGCGACCGCGTGGTCGTCGTACCAGCCGTCGTCGTTGCGGTCCTGTCGGTGCGCCCCGTCCCGCACCCACGCAGCCAGCTCGTCGCGCACCCGGCCCATCTGCTCGGTCGGCGCCGGAGCGTCGTCGAGCAGGTCGAGCACGGCTGGGAGGACCCGCGCCCCGCGGACGTCGACGGTGGCGGCGTCCTGGACGGCGCGCACGACGTCGACCGGCGTCGCGTCGTGCAGCCCCGCGGCGCGACGGTCCAGGAGGTCGACCCGCTGGACCGAACCGGAGCTCCAGTCGCCGTCGGGCTCGCGCCAACCGGGAGCCACGTGGTTGTTCCAGCTCACCGCGTACCCGGAGGTCGGATCGACGACCTGCGGCTGGTCACGCCAGTCCATCCGCCCCTTCCACTCCCACTCGCCGGTGCCCCACGACGGCAGGTCGGGATCCACGCCGACCGCTCGGATCGGGTACCAGCCGCTGTGGAAGGTGGCGACGTCGTGCGCGTCCACGTACACCCAGTTGAAGCTCATCGGCACGTCCGACATGGCCCGGGCGAAGTCGGACGCGGACGCGACGAGGCCCCGGTTGAGCGACCAGAAGGCGGGAGCCGCGTGCGCGGTCTGGAACCGGCTCATCCGCTCGCGGGTGATGGCGACCGGCCGGCCGCCGACGGTCGTGCGGCCCACGACGGGGCCGTGCACGGTGCGCCAGGCCGTCATCTCGGCGGTGTCGGGCCGCGTCATCGGCCGGCACGAGCCCTCGACGACGTAGTGCGTCGAGTCGGCCCGGGCCGCCGAGCCGTCGGGCTCGCAGAGCAGCTCCATCCGCTGGTCCGACACGTCGGAGCCACCGGCGGTCGCGGTCCACGCGGCGGTGCGGTTGCGGCCGATCACGACCCAGGGGCCCAGCCCCGGGAACGTGATGCCCCGCGCGTCGTAGCCGCCACCGCGCAGCTCGACCTCGAACAGCAGCTCGGGTGCGAAGTACGAGGACTGCGGCCCGCCGACCAGGATCGGGTGACCCGCCGCCGTCCTCTCGCCGGTGAGCGCCAGGTAGTTCGACATCGACGGGGTGGCGGCCGGTTCGGCGACCTGGACCGGCTCGTCGGGCAACGCGACCGCCGCAGGGTCCACCGTCGGCGTCGGGGTCGTCGCTCCGCCCTGGGTGGACGAGAACACCGGATACGGGAACCGCTCCTCGACGTGTGCGGTGGCGTCGGGGTCATCCGCGTGTCGCAGCTGGTCGAACGCTGCCCGACCCCGTTTCGCCCCGAGCTGGGCCTCGAGCGCGGCCAGCGCGCGGGCGTTGCCGACCTCGTCACCGCCGCCCGCGCCGAATATGTCATCGACCGCCACGCCCACGGCGATCACGTCGGCCCGCGTCCAGTGCCGCCACTGCAGCCCGAGGGCCGTGAGCTCGGGCGGGAAGGTGTGGGTGTCGAGCCACGCGTTGATGCCGTCCACGAACGCGTCGATCGCGGTGAGGATCTTCGGCCCCTCAGAGCCTGCGGCTGCGACCGCCCGATCGAGCCCGCCGAGGAGCTCGGCGTCGGTGTAGGCGAGCTGCGGCAGGGTGCCGATCTGCTGGATGCCCTTGACGATGTCGTCCGATCCGCCCATCTCGATCGTGCCCGCGCGCCCGAGCAGGCGACCTGCCTCCGCGACCAGCAGCCGGGCGTCGGCCACGACCCAGCCGGTGCCCCAGGCGACCTCCTCGGCCGTGTCGCCCTCGACGCGGGGAACGCCCCACCGGTCCCACGAGATCGTGACGCCGCTCGTGGGCGACTCGATGCGGACCGGTTCGTTCGTGCCGAGGCCGGCGTCCTTGAAGAACGTCGGGAGTGACGTGTCGGTCAACCTGCCGTCGGTGACGGCGTCCGCGATCCGGTCGTAAGGCTCACGTTGGTCGTCGAGGTGCGCGGAGGTGGGACCGCTGATGCCGCCGTTGCCCGGCGGCATGATCGACAGCGAGACGAGTGCCGGGTCGTCGCCGGGCGGCGGGGCCGAGCTCTCGCCACCGGCGGGCGTCCGGGTGATCGGCGGCGGTCCGGCGGTGCAGGCGGCGAGCAGCGCGGCGACGAGCAGGACCCCGGCCACGACGACGGGCGCGAGCGTGCCTGCCGGCCTCGTCCCCAGCGCACCTGTCGGTGGCCCCATGTGGTCCTCCCGCCGTCCCCAGCGACGCCGACGCGAACGGTATCGGAGCCCGTTCTGTCCGGCGACCGGACGCCGAGAGCGACCACGTGGGCGACTCAGCGTCCGGGTTGGAACAGCACCTTCACCGCGCCGTCCTCCTTCTTCTGGAAGGCCTCGTACGCGGCGGGACCCTCGTCCAGGGGAACACGATGGGTTGCGAAGCTGTCGACGCCGAGCGGGTCGTCGTCCCCGAGCAGCAGCGGCAGGATCTCGGGCACCCAGCGCTTGACGTTGGCCTGGCCCATCCGGAGCTGTATCTGCTTGTCGAAGAGGGTCAGCATCGGCAACGGATCGGCCATGCCGCCGTAGACGCCACTCAGGGAGATGGTGCCGCCCCGGCGGACCAGGTCGATCGCCGCGTGGAACGCACCCATCCGATCCATCCCGGCGTGCTGCATCAGCTGCTCCGTGACGGCGTCCGGGAGCATGGCGCTCAGTTGGTGTGCCAGCTTCCCGATCGCGTCGCCGTGGGCCTCCATGCCGACGGCGTCGATCACGGCGTCGGGCCCACGCCCACCGGTGAGCGCCTGGACCGCCTCGACCAGATCGTCCTGCTCGGACAGGTCGAGGGTGATCACGCCGTTGGCGGCGGCGCGTGCGAGCCGTTCGGGAACCAGGTCGATGCCGATGACGGTCCCCGCACCTCGGTGGAGAGCGATGCGGGTCGCCATGTCGCCGATCGGCCCCAGGCCGAGGACGACGACGCTCCCGCCCTGCGGGACCGCGGCGTACTCGACCGCCTGCCACGCGGTCGGGAGCACGTCGGACAGGTAGACGAAGCGATCGTCGGCGGGACCCTCGGGCACCACGACCGGTCCGAACTGGGCCTGCGGGACGCGGAGGTACTCGGCCTGGCCGCCGGCGACGGACCCGTACAGCTTGGTGTAGCCGAACAGCGCCGCCCCCATGCCCTCCTCACGGACCTGGGTGGTCTCGCACTGCGTCATCAGGCCCTGGTCGCACATGAAGCAGTGACCGCACGAGATGTTGAAGGGGATGACCACACGGTCGCCGGGCCGGATGCCGTCGACCTCGGCGCCGACCTCCTCGACGATGCCCATCGGCTCGTGACCGAGGATGTCGCCCTCGGACATGAACGGGCCCAGGACCTCGTAGAGGTGCAGGTCCGAACCGCACAGACCGCTGGTGGTGACTCGGATGATGGCGTCGGTCGGTTCCTCGATCTTCGGATCGGGCACCTCCTCGCAGCGGACGTCCCTGCGGTCGTGCCAGACGAGTGCCTTCATGAGTGCTCCTGTTCGTCGCCGGTGCGCCCACAGGCGCAAAGCCGCGCCTACCCGGGAGCACGTCGGCGATGACGGGAACATCGACCGAGCGGAGGTGGGGGCATCGGCCTCGCAGGCACGGGTGTCAACGGAGCGGGTAGGCGTCGGTCGTGGTCCGCATCGGAACATCCGGCTGGCAGTACCGGAGCTGGCGTGAGCCCTTCTACGACGGCCGACCCACCGCCGAGTGGCTCGGGATCTACTCCGAGCGGTTCTGCACCGTGGAGGTGAACAGCTCCTTCTACCGCCTCCCCGAGCGGCACACGGTGAGGACCTGGGCCGACCACACACCCGAGGACTTCTGCTTCGTCCTCAAGGTGAGCCGCTACCTGTCCCACGTCCGGCGCCTGCGGGACCCGTCGGAGCCGGTGGAGCGGTTCCTCGACCGCACCTCGCCGCTCGGTTCCAAGCTCGGCGCCGCGCTGCTGCAGCTGCCTCCCGACTTCCGAGTCGACGTCGACCGGCTCGGCTCCGTGCTCGACATCTGGCCGAGCGAGGTCCCGTTGGCGGTCGAGCTGCGCCACGACAGCTGGTTCCGGCCGGAGGTCCGCGCCCTCCTCGCGGAGCACTCGATCCCGCTGGTCTGGACCGACCGCGGCGGACGGCCCCAGGAGCCGCTCTGGACCACGGCCGACTGGTGCTACGTCCGCCTGCACGAGGGTCGGGCCCGGCCCGTCCCGTGCTACGGGGACGACGCCCTCCGGTCGTGGGTGGACCGGGCTGGGACCGGGTCGGGCGGCTTCGTCTTCTTCAACAACGACGACGAGGCATGCGCCCCGGCGAACGCCGAGCGGTTCCGCGTGCTCGGGCGGCGCGACGGACTCGATGTCCGGTGACAGCCGGCCCGAGGCCTGACGCCACGACCGACCGGTGGAGTGATCACGAGGAGCCGACCGGGTAGGGCGGAGGCCGGAGCATCCAGGAGGCTCGCGTGGCCGATCAGCTCATGTCAGGAACCGAGACCCCGGAGTCGCGCGACGATGATCCCCGCTCGTCGACCCGTTCCATGAGGCACGCGCTCGACGAGATGGTGCCCAGGATCGAGAGCGACGGACGGTTGGACGAACCTGCGGCCGTCTTCGGGGGCTGGGCGGACTCCCTCGCGTCGTCGCGCCTCGGACCCGTGCTCGACGGCCGGGCGATCGGTCATGCGCTGCACCCGCTCCTGACCGACGTGCCGATCGGATGCTGGACGTGCGCGGCCATGCTGGATCTCCTCGGTGGACGCGCGTCCCGTCCGGCGTCAGAGCGGCTGATCGCCTGCGGCGTGATCACCGCGGTGCCGACGATGGCGAGCGGACTCGTGGAGCTCTCGACCGTGCCGTCGTCCGACGAGGGAAGCCGTCGGATCGCGACCGCCCACGCGTGCTTGAACACGGCGGCGGTCGGCGCCTACGCGGCGTCGTGGCTGGAGCGACGACGGGGCCACCGTCTCCGTGGCCTGACCTGGGGAGCGATCGGCGCCGTCGTCGCGTCGGCGTCCGGCCACCTCGGAGGGCATCTCGCCTTCGTCAGCGGCATCGGCAGAGGCAGGCGGACCGACGTCCCGGTGCCCGGGTCCGCCTCCGTTCCCGGGTCACGGACCGACCACGCCGAGCGACCGGCTACCGGACGCACGGACCGACGGTGAGCGTGCCGGCCCCGACGTCGATCGTGGCGGTGGCTCCCAGCGTCACGGCGTGCTGGTCCGGCGAGCCGTCGGGAGTCGTCACGTCGTGGCCGAGGTCCAGGCCTCCGAGGACCGGGACGCCCAGATCGCACAGGCGGTCCTGCAGCACGTCCACCACGGTCCACCCGCTGTCGACGTATCCGGCGAACGCCTCGAAGGAGCCGACGACGACCCCGGCGACCTGACCCAGCCAGCCGGATCGTCGGAGCTGGGTGAGGTTGCGGTCGACCTGTCCGATCCCGACGTGCCGGCGGTCCTCGATCAGCAGGATCGCCCCGGCGAGGTCGACCGCTCCCGTGCCGACCCAACCGGCCAGCTCGCGCAGGTTCCCGCCGACCAGCGGGCCGGTGGCGCGACCGGCGACCTCGACCGCCGCGGACAGCGCCGCCGGGTTCCGATCGATGGTCGTGGGCCGGGGGTCCGTCAGGAGGCCGAGCACGTCGGCCCGGGCCGTCGGACCGGCCAGGCAGCCGTGGATCGTCGCCAGGCGGGCACCGCGCCACAGGGCGAGGTGGACGTTGGTGATGTCGCTGAACCCGACGACGGGCTTCGGGTCGGCCTTCACCGCCTCGACGTCGATCCGGTCCGCGATCCGGTAGGCGCCGGCCCCGCCCCGGGTGGTGATGACGGCCCGCACGCCGGGATCACGGAGCGCGTCGTTCAGGTCTGCGAGGCGTGCATCGTCGTCGCCGGCCATGAAGCCCCGGGTGTCGACGGCGTGCGTTCCCACCTCGGCTCGGAGCCCCCAGCCGCTGACGACGTCGATGGACTCGTCGAGCCACGCCTGCGTCGGTGGGCTCGACGGCGACACCAGCCGGACCCGGTCACCGGGCTGCAGCGCCGGTCCTCGGAGCGGCACCTCGGGCGACATCGCACGATCTTGCACCCCCGGCCGGACGCACGCTGAGACGGTGAGCGCGCCAGACTGTCAGCTGCTGAGCGGCCACACCTCGACGACACCGTCGGCGACGGCACACGGGGTCCCGGCCACCATCTCGACGGCGTCCTCCAGGGTCGGTGCCTCGATCAGGGCGAAGCCGGCCAGCGGCAACCCGGCGGTCATGAACGGGCCGGGCGTCGTGGACACGCCGGCAGCGCCGTGGTTGCGGACCTGCACGGGCGAGCCGGCGATGCCTATGACTGCGCCCTTCTCCTGCAGGCGCGAGTCGTGCGCATGGGCGGCGTCACGCACCTCCGGAGCCGTTCGTTCGTACCCGGCCCGGTCGCCGTATCCGATCGTCACGAAGAGCGGCATGACCCACCTCTGCTGTCTCGGGCGTCCCTTCGGAACGCAGGACGCGGCGTCGACAGTACAGACGGTGCTGCGGACGAGAACTCAGCGCGCTGGGTCGGAGAGTCGGTGGGAGTCGTTCGCTGCGACCACGACCGGGTCGCGACGGACGACGCGGGCGGGCGAGCCGACCGCGACCGAGAACGACGGCAGGTCGTCGCACACGACGGAGCTCGCGCCCACGGTGACGTGGTCCCCGATCGTGACACCCGGGAGGACCACCACCCCGGTGCCGAGCCAGGACCCGGCGCCGATCCGGACCGGTTGCGCAGGCTCCATGCGATGGCCGATCGGGATCGACGGATCGGACGGGTCGTGTCCGGCGTCGGTGATGTGGACGCCCGGGCCGATCCAGACGTCGTCGCCGATCTCGACGCGTCGATGCGCCACGATCGTCAGCCCGTGAGCCGCCCACACCCGGGAGCCGATCGCGATGATCGGCTCGGTCCCGTCGAGCTGGCCGTCCTCCGGAGCGGCCGAGAGGCTGGCGCCGGCCGCGATGAGCGTGTCGGTCCCGACCGTGATCCGCTCGACCCCCATCAGGGCCGAGTACGGCTGCTGCAGCAGTGATCGCTCGCCGAACGACGCGAACCCGAGGCGGTGTCCGTCGGGGGCGCCGATGTAGGCCCAGCGCAGCGTGCTGCGGGCGAGGTCGACCGCCGCGGTGGCGGCGACGTGCATCAGCGGGTGCAGGACCCGGGTCGTGACGGCATGGACGACACCGCCCGGGATCAGGGCGGTGAGGGACGGGCGCGGCACGCCAGGACGGTACCAACGAGGGTCGCCAGCGGCGCAGCCCGGAGCAGCCGGGAGCCGAGGTGCCGGCTCAGACGCCGAGTCGCTCTGCGGCCAGGCGGGTGCCGTCGAGGCGGGCGCTGATCTTGGCGAACGCCAGGTCCCGGCTGGTCGAGAGGTCGTCGCCGAAGGGGGAGAAGCCGCAGTCGTCACATGTGCCGAGTCGGTCGATGGGCAAGACCTCCGCCGCCTCGAGCACCCGGGAGCAGACCTCCTCAGCGGACTCGACCCTCGGGTCGATCGGGTCGATGACCCCGACGAAGACGCGCGCGTCGGCGGGCAGGTGGTCGGCGATCGTGCGCAGCACCCGGGGCCGATCGGGCTCGCTCGCCATCTGCAGGTAGAAGTTGCCGGCCCGCAGCCGGAACAGGTCGGGCAGCAGCGAGTCGTAGTCGACGTCCGCGCTGTGGGTGGAGTCCTGGTCGCCACCCGGGCAGGTGTGCACGCCGATGCGAGAACGCTCGGCGTCGTCGAAGTGGTCGAGCACCTGGTTGTTGAGCGCCACGAACTGACGCAGGAGAGACCCGGTAGGGTCGAGCTTCAACGCCAGACGACCCTCCGTGAAGTCGACCTGCACCTTCGCTGCGCCGGCGTCCAGGCACCTGCGGATGTCGGCGACGCCCTCCTGCACCAGGTCGGCGAGGAACTCGTCGCGCGAGTAGCCGACGATCGGTTCGGCCGGGTACAGCAGGCTGATCGCCGACACCGCGATGACGGCCTGCTTGACCGGGACGTGGGCCAGATCCAGTGCCGGTCGCAGGAACTCGTCGGCGTGGTGGGCGTAGCGGAACGGGCCGTCGATCAGCTGTGGCAGCTGGCGGGTGTGGCCATCGGCGAAGGGGATCGTGGCGCCGCCCGGGCCGATGTTGCCGGCGCCGTCGAGGGGGTAGGTCACGAAGCTGGACTTCGTCTGCTCGCCGTCGGTGATGACGGGCGAGCCGGTGGCCTCGAACCTGTGGATCGTGTCGCGCAGCGCGGCCTGCGCCAGCTCCTCGACCTGCTCCGGACTCGCCCCGCCCGTCGCCGCGGCGACGAGCTCCGGCGGTCGCGGGATGCTCCCGATCGGCTCCGTCTCCAACATCCGTCCCCCCTCGTCGACGTGTGCGGTGATCTGGGCCGTCAAGGTAGCGGTCGCGTCTCTCGGCGATCCGGCCGAACGCGCAGCGAAGCCGTTCGGGAGGGCTCGGGTCCGGGCTCGGCGAGCTGTTGCTCCCCAAGCCCGGACGACCTCAGCTCGTCGCGTTGGCGGCGTCGACGATCAGCCGGGTCGTGATGTCGGGCTGGGACATCATCGCCACGTGCGACGACGTGACCTCGATCGTCGTCGCTCCGGCCCGCTGTGCCATGAAGCGCTGCGTGGCGGCAGGGATCACGTTGTCGTTGCGAGCGACGAGGTACCACGACGGCACCTCCGCCCACGCAGGAGCTCCCGACGCGTCGCCCAGCACCGACAGGTCCGATGGCCGCTGGCTGGCCGCCATCGACGCGGTCGTCGACGCAGGGAGGTCGCCGGCGAACACCGACCGGAACACCTTGGGGTTGATGTAGCCGTCGAGGCCGGTCGGCGTGGCTCGGACGATGAGGTTCTCCTGCGTGACCCCGCTGCCGGGGTTCATGGCGCTGAGGCTCCCCACTGAGTCGCCGGGTGCGGGGGCGAACGACGCCACGTACACCAGGGCCTTCACGTCGGCGACACCCGTCGCGGCGTTGGTGAGCACCATGCCCCCGTAGGAGTGGCCGACCACGACCTTGGGTCCCGCCACCGACTCCAGCACGCTGCGGAGGTACGCGGCGTCGGAGGCCAGGCCCCGCAGCGGGTTCGCAGGGGCGATCACCGGGTAGCCGCGCGCCTGCAGGCGCTTGATGACGCCGTCCCATCCGGACGCGTCGGCGAACGCTCCGTGGACCAGGACGATCGTGGGCTTCGGGCGGTCCGGGGGAGTGGGACCGCCGCCCCCGCCGCCGCCGCTGATGGGCCCGCGGGGGATGCACCCGGCGGCGAGGGCGATCGCCGCGACGGCGAGGACGAGGACGCGCCACCGGTTCTGTCGTCGGGACGGGTTGCTGGCTGGTTGCTTCATGGTGATCCCTCCTGGGATGTGGCGGAGCGGAGTGCTCCTGGGGTGTGACGGTGATCGGGCGGACGCGGCCGCAGGCGCTCAGGTCCCGGCGCTGGTCAGGCGACGTCGGTCGGCTCGCCGATCGGCAGGACGCGCACCCGACGCCGGAGGTCCGGAGGTGCTGCGGCGATCGCTCGGTCGAGCTCGGAGCGGCCCTGGTGGAAGTGCGACCAGCCCTCGTAGTGGACCGGGACGATCGTGTGGGCCCCGGAGCGATCGGCGAGACGGAGGCCGTCCTCGGCGGTGAGGCTGTAGCGGAGAGGTCCGGTCAGCGGGAACCGGACCTCTCCGAGGTGCACCACCGTCAGCGCGACGTCCAGTCGGTCTGCGGCCTTCTCCACCCCTCTGAACGGGACGGTGTCCCCAGTGACCCAGACGTCGTCACGGCCTCCGGGTCCGGTCCCGAGGACGAAGCCGACGACGTGACCGACCAGCGGCCGGCTGAGCGGCGGACCGTGTCGACACGGCGTCGCGGTGATCCGCAGCGCCGGTCGTTCTCCGTCACCGTCGAGGACGCACGTCTCGCCCGCTGCGATCCCGCGGGATCCGCTGCCGAGTCGGGCAGCTGCACTCGGGTTGGTGACCACGACGCCCGCTGACTGAAGAACCTCGCGTCCGGCGTCGTCGAGGTTGTCGCCGTGGTGGTCGTGGCTGATGAGCACGACGTCGATCCGTCCCAGGTCGTCGGGGGAGACGGCAGGGCCGGTGAGCTTGGTGGAGGTCGTGCCGAGGCCGAACGAGTAGGTCCTGCCGGCCGGGTCGAAGGTGGGGTCGGACAGGATCCGCCATCCGTCGAGCTCGATCAGGATCGTCGGACCTCCGATGTGGGTCAGGCGCATCGGTCGGTCCGCCGCTGGTCAATGGTCGGTGGGAACTCGGACACGGATGCTCCAGTGGTGTTCGGCGTCGGGTCGACACGACGATCGTCCTCGACCCCGGTCCGGTCCGGACCCCGCGTTCCGCGTAGTCCGCGTGGTGCACGTGGTCGGCCTGGCTGGATGGATCTCGACGTCGACGCGCCTGCGTCGGTCGTGTCCGCGGCGGTCAACAGGCCGTTCGGGGTGCCTTACAGTCCTGACCGTGGACAGTGGCCCGCTGCTCCTCGGAAGGGACTCGGAACGACGGCGCGTCTCTGCGCTCCTGGGCGGAGCGCGCAACGGGCGAGGCGGGGCGATCCTGGTCTCGGGGGAGCCGGGCATCGGCAAGACGGCTCTGCTCGCAGCGACCACTGCCGGCGCCGACGGGATGCGGGTGCTGAGCGTCGACGGCTTCGAAGCCGAGTCGAACATGCCCTTCGCCGCCCTCCAGCGGCTCGCCATGCCGCTGCGGGACCTGCTGCCGACGCTGCCCGAACGACACCGCCAGGCCGTGGAGGTCGCGTCGGGCGACGTGGACGGTCCGCCGCCGGACCGCTATCTGGTCGGTCTGGCGGTCCTGGGCCTGCTGGCCGCCGCGGCCGAGACGACGCCGGTGGTGTGCGCGATCGACGACGCGCACCTCCTGGATCCGGAGTCGCTCGACGTTCTCACCTTCGTCGGTCGTCGGGTCGAGGCGGAGCCGGTGGCCATCGTGTTCGCCGCCCGGCCGTCGGAGCACATCGACAGCCGGATGGCGGGGATCGACCGCCTGGTGCTGAGCGGGCTCCCGCTCGCTCCGGCGATGGAGCTCCTGCTCACATCGGTGCCGGACCCGCTGGATCCAGCGGTCGCGACGATGGTGATCTCTGCCACTGGCGGCAACCCCCTGGCTCTGGTCGACCTGGCCGGAGAGCTCACCGTGAAGCAGATGACGGAGTCGAGCCTGGCGGGGGTCCCCTTCCCGGTCGGTCAGCATCTCGAGGCCTTCTACGTGCGCCGGGTCCGTCAACTTCCCGATGATGTGCAGCAGTGGCTCCTCGTCGCAGCCGCCGACACGTCGGGCAACGTCGAGCTGATCCAGTCGGCTGCTGATCGACTGGATCTGGATCCGACGGTGGCCGACCAGGCGGAGACGTCGGACCTGGTCGAGGTC
>JAEYSR010000116.1 GCA_023434535.1 Actinomycetes bacterium | reverse complement strand
CGCTTTGCCAATGCTGACCCGGCGGTGCGGGATCTTTCGCTGACCGTACAGCAGGGCCGCTTCCTGGCATTGCTGGGGCCTTCCGGCTGCGGCAAGACGACGGTGCTGCGGATGATCGCCGGCTTCGAGCAGCCGACCTCGGGTCAGATCCTCCTCGAGGGCAAGGACGTGTCGCGGACGCCGCCGAACCGGCGCGACGTCAACACCGTGTTCCAGAACTACGCGCTGTTCCCGCACATGGACGTGTTCGACAACGTCGCGTACGGCCTTCGCAACAAGAAGGTGAAGTCCGACGAGATCGATCGTCGGGTGCACGAGATGCTCGAGGTCGTCCGCCTGCCGGAGTTCGCCAAGCGCAAGCCCAACCAGCTCTCGGGCGGCCAGCAGCAGCGCATCGCCCTGGCCCGCGCCCTGGTCAACATGCCCAAGGCGCTCCTCCTCGACGAGCCGCTCGGCGCCCTCGACCTCAAGCTGCGGCAGGTGATGCAGCTCGAGCTCAAGCGGATCCAGCGCGACGTGGGCATCACGTTCATCTTCGTGACCCACGACCAGGAAGAGGCCCTCACCATGTCGGACCGCATCGCGGTCATGACGCAGGGCCGGGTCGACCAGATCGGCACGCCGACCGAGATCTACGGGAACCCCGCCACCACGTTCGTGGCCGGCTTCATCGGCACCGCCAACCTGCTGCCGGTCAAGGTCGTGTCGCAGGCCGGTGACCAGGTCACCGTCGACTCCCGCCTCGGCACCCAGTTCCGGGTGCCCGCGGCCGGTCGCACCTACGGCACCGGAGCCGACGCCACGATCATGATCCGGCCCGAGCGGTTGGTGCCGGCCGGAGCGCCGCTGCACGGAGGCGAGGCAGCCGGAACCATCGAGTGCACCGTGACCAGCCTCGTGTTCCAGGGCCCGGTGGTGCGCTGCCAGGTTCAGACGCGGACGGGCGCTGATCTGGTCGCGCACCTCGGCCCCGAGGACGACCCCGCCAGCCTGTCGGTCGGCTCACCCATCACGATGACGTGGGCATATGACGGCGCCTACCTGGTGCCGGAGGCGATCGATCCCGACGAGGCGGGCGCCACCGGCCCCGACGAGCTGTCGATCTGAGCGAAGGGATCCAGGTGACGAACCAGCTCAGCCGCCGACAGTTCATGACGAGATCCGGCCTGGTGCTGGGCGGCGTCGCGCTCGGACCTCAGCTGCTCGCTGCGTGCGGCGGCCCGGGTGCGGACGTGTGGTTCGAGAACTGGCCCGAGTACATCGACACCACCGACGACGGCTCGGCCAAGGGCGACGGGACGACGGTGTCCAACTTCGAGAAGGCGACCGGCGTCTCGATGAAGTACACCGAGGTCTACAACGACAACAACGAGTACTTCGCCAAGATCCAGCCGTTCCTCTCCCGCGGCCACGCGATCGGACCGAACGTCCTCGCTCCCACCTTCTGGATGGCGGCTCGTCTGATCAACCTCGGTTGGGTGGAGAAGCTGCCGTTGGACCAGATCCCCAACGCCAAGAACCTCGTGACGAGCCTGCAGGACCCGCCGTCCGACCCCACAGGGGAGTACTCGCTGCCGTGGCAGGCGGGCATCGCCGGGATCGCGTACAACATCAACTCCACGGGCCGGGACCTGCTGTCGGTGGACGACATGTGGGATCCGGCCTTCAAGGGGCGCATCTCGGTCCTGACAGAGATGCGCGACACGATCGGCATCATCGCCATGTCCGAGGGTGTCGAGCTCGCGGACGCCACGTACGAGTCGCTGCGTCCCGCGTTCGACAAGCTGGAGGAAGAGGTCGACAACGGCCAGATCCGGCAGTTCCTCGGCAACGAGTACGTCGGCCCACTCGAGGACGGCACGCTCGCCGCCTGCTTCGCCTGGTCCGGCGACGTGCTCGGCATGAACAACCCGGACGTCCGCTTCATCGTCCCCGAGACCGGGGGCACCCTCTGGTTCGACACCATGGTCATCCCGGCCGGGGCGTCGAACGTCGATGACGTCGCCAAGTGGATGGACTACGTCTACGACCCGGTGAACGCGGCACAGATCACCGCCGCGGTCCAGTACATCTCACCGGTGCAAGGAGTTCAGGAGGTGCTGCGGAGCAACGGTGGGGAGGACGCCCTGCTGGCCGACAACCCGCTGCTCTTCCCCGACCAGGCGACGCTCGACCGCCTGCAGACGTTCGGAAACCTCAGCGACGACGACGAGCTCGCGTGCGACGAGGAGTTCTCCCGTATCTCGGGAGCCTGACCGAGGATGACGATCGCGATGGGAGGCCGCTGACATGGCTGGTGGAGACGACAGGGCGCTCCGCAAGGGGAAGTTCGCTCCGTTCGGACTGCTGAGTCCGGGTGTCATCTGGTTGATCCTGTTCTTCCTGGTACCGGTCTTCCTGCTGGTCCAGGTCTCGCTGTCCAGCAAGCCCAGCCGGTTCGCGAACCCAGAGTTCTCGTGGGAGTTCTCCAACTACGTCGACGCGCTCAAGGACTTCCAGCCGCAGTTCGTCCGATCGTTCCTGTTCGCGGGAGCGGCGACCGTGCTGGCGATCCTGATCGGGTATCCCCTGGCGTACTGGATCGCCACGCAGGGCGGCCGGTACAAGAACCTGCTCATCGGACTGGTCGTCGTCCCCTTCTTCACGAGCTACCTCATCCGCACGATCGCCTGGACCTCGATCCTCAGCGACGGCGGCCCGGTGGTCGGCGTCATGCGGGCGCTGCCCTGGGTCGGAGACGACGGTCGGATCCTCGCCACCCCGTGGGCCGTGATCGGCGGGCTGACCTACAACTTCATCTCGTTCATGATCCTGCCCATCTACGTCAGCCTGGAGAAGATCGACTTCCGGTTGACGGAGGCGGCTTCCGACCTCGGATCGACCTCATGGGGGGCGTTCCGGAAGGTGGTCCTGCCGCTGTCGATGCCGGGCGTCTTCGCCGGCAGCCTCCTCGTGTTCATCCCTGCCGCGGGCGACTACATCAACAACCGGTATCTGGGCTCCGCCAAGACGTCGATGATCGGCACAGTCGTCCAGAACCAGTTCCTGGTCCAGGTCGACTTCCCGCAGGCCGCAGCGCTGTCGGTCGTGCTGATGGTGATCATCACCATCCTCGTCCTCATCTACTCCAAGTTCCTCGGAACCGACGGTCTGGCGGTGTGACGGTGTCTGTTCGCACGATGTCGATCCATGTGAGGGAGGCCGTTCGATGACCATGTCCGAGGGCGTCGCCCCGCCGCTCATCGTCGAGGCTCCCGAGCTGGACGGAACGCCGAACCGAGGTCCTGCCAAGCCCCGCAAGAGGTGGGGTCGACGGCTCATGACGATCGGCGCCGTCCTGATCTACCTGTGGCTGTTCGCGCCGCTGATCAACATCATCGTCTTCACCTTCAACAAGCCGGCCGGACGTCGGAACCTCTCGTGGAACGAGTTCACGTTCGACAACTGGGCCCAGCCGTTCAAGGACACCGACCTGACAAGTGCGTTCCTGCGCAGCCTCCTCGTCGCCGCGCTCGCCGTGTCGGTGGCGCTGGTGCTCGGGTCGCTGATGGCGATCGCTCTGGCCCGCTACCGGTTCACCGGCTCCAAGATCACGGAGATCTTCCTGGTGCTCCCGTTGACCACACCGGAGATCGTCCTCGGTGCATCGCTGTACCAGCTGTTCGTCAGCAATGGTGTGGTGATGGGCTTCTCGACGATCCTGCTGGCCCACATCATGTTCTGCGTCAGCTTCGTGGCGTTGACGGTCAAGGCCCGCGTGCGCGGCTTCGACTGGACGCTCGAGGATGCCTCGATGGACTTGGGCACGTCCCCGTGGCGGACGTTCCGCAAGGTGACGTTCCCGCTGATCCTCCCGGGCATCCTCGCCGCCGCGCTGCTGAGCTTCGCCCTGTCGCTCGACGACTACATCATCACCGACTTCACCAAGGGCGAGTACGTGACGTTCCCGATCCAGGTGAACAACCAGTTCCGCATCTCGTTCCCGCCCCAGGTGAACGTGCTTGCCACGATCATCCTCGTGGTGAGCGTGCTGCTGCTGGTCATCACGTCGGTCCGCGAGGAGAGGTCGAGCGTCGCAGGTCGGTAGAGGGCGGTGCCCGGACTCCTCGCTCTGCTGTGTTCCGGGTGATGGTGAGGGTCAGCACCGGATCCGGGGCCTGAGACCCCTCGCTTCGCTCGTGGCCAACGGCACCCGGCTCCGCCGCTGACCCTCACCCCACACGTGATGCCGCTCTGGCTGCGGGGTCTGGGGCGCGTAGGGGAGACAGGGGAAGGTGGGGTGTGAGGGCGTGCGCGGGTGTGGCCCGGGACGCTGCTCGCATCCCGGGTCATCGGTGTGTTGCTCGCTTCGGAGCGGGTTCGGTGAGTTGGCGT
>JAEYSR010000044.1 GCA_023434535.1 Actinomycetes bacterium | reverse complement strand
GCCGTCGGCAGCGTCGGGGGAGTGACCGGAGTCGTGGGAGGAGCGGACGTCGAGGGCCCGTCGGGGCCCGAGTCGTCCGGTGCGGCCGTGGTCGTCGAGCCGTCGGTCCGGACGTCGTCGTCGTTCGGGCGGACGACCACGACCACGGCGCCGATCGCGATCGCCAGGGCCAGCACGCCGGCCAGGACGAGCATCACCTTGCCGGCGGTCGACCCGTTGCGGTGTCCCGGAGGTGGCGGGAGCGGCGCTGCGGGCTGGCCCGGAGGCGGCGGGAGCGGCGCGGCGGTGTGGCCCGGAGGCGGAGGCAGCGGAACGCTCGGCTGACCGATGGTGGGTGCGTCGACGCCGGCGAACTCGCCGATCACCGTCGGTTCGTCGCGCTCGTCCCCGCCGTGGTGGCTCATCGTCGACCACTCCTCCCTCGTCCCTCACCTGATGGTAATCGGTGGTCCCGCCTCTCCAGAAGGGCGAGTGCGCCCCACGACCATGGGCGAGGGCGTCAGCGACGGCAATGGGGAGTCGGACCCATCCCGCCTTAAGGACTCGCGAGCGAAGATGTGTCCATGGGACGAGGGAAGCGGCAGCCGCTCGCGGACGCGTCGGATCCGTGGGCGCAGAACGGCTCGGTCACGACCGTGAGCCCGTGGTTGGCGATCGGCGGCGCGGCCTTCGCCCTGATGGTGGCCGTCGCAGTGTTGCTCGTCATCCTGCTCGACCAGCACGACGATGCGAGCGGAACCACCACGACCTCTTCGTCGTCGACATCGGTGTCGACGACGACCAGCATCACGACGACGACCGCTCCGCCGCCACCCGGACCGCCGTCCACGCTCGTGGGAACCGTCACCACGTCGATCCCGCAACCTCCGCCCTCCGAGGGCCCGGACGTCGACGCCTCGGTGGGCGGGACCTACATGAGCGATGCCGATGCGACCGCTGTCCTCTCGTCCACCCTCGACGAGGACCGAGCCGGGGTGGACGCTCTCATCGACCAGTGGGTGCCCCAGGTCAGCTCCAAGCGGCCCGGGCTCGACGTGGAGGACGACGATCGGGGGGCGTACACGGCAGCCGACGTGCTGGCCGACCATCTGGGCTACGAGCGGCGCTACAACGCCGACGGCATCGGAGTCCGCCTCCTGCTCAGCGATGACTTCAACTTCAAGTCGGACGGCTACTACGTCACCGTCGTCGATCTGCGGTTCGCCACCGGCGAGGAGGCGAACGCCTGGTGCGCAGCGAGGAACATCGGCGTCGACGACTGCTTCGCCAAGCGTCTGAGCCGCTCGGACGAGTGGCGCGGCTCGGTGCTCCCCCGGAAGTGAGCGGATCGGTGCGGCGGCATCGCGTGATCGCTGCGGTCCTCGTCGGGCTGGGATCGGTGGGCGCAGCGGCCACCGTGGTCAGCGCGATCGACCGGGGCGGCGCAGGCTCTGCCGCTGTCGCGACAACCATTCCGGCGGCGACCGCATCCACCCGGCCGCCGTCGAACGCGCTACCCCCGACTCTGCCGCCGACCACCGCACCTCCGGCGGCGCAGCCGTTGCCGGAGGCGCTGCTCGGGTGCAGGCCCGCATCGGAGCTGTCGGTGGAACAGCAGGCGCACCTGGTGGTCATGGTCGGCATCGACGGGGCGTCCATCGGGCCGGCCGAGCTGCTGACATCCGGTCCGACCCCGGTCGGAGGTCTGTTCATCGGAGGCGATGCCACCGCCATCCTGGCCGATGGTTCCCTCGCCGGGTTGGTCGAGAGGACCGGGGTGATCGTCGCCGTCGACGACGAAGGCGGACGGGTCCAGCGCCTCGACGGCCTCGACGGAGACCTCCCGGCCGCCGCTGACATGGGAGTGCTCCCGCCCGGTCAGGTCCGGGCCCATGCGGCCGAGCGGGGACGTCAGCTGCGGCAGCGGGGCGTCACCGTCGACTTCGCGCCCGTCGTCGACCTGTCGTCGGCGGTGAGGGGTAGGGTGATCGGCGACCGGAGCTTCGGCCCCGATCCGGAGGCGGTGATCGAACGGGCTGGCGCGTTTGCAGCTGGGCTCCGCGACGCCGGCGTCATCCCCACCTTCAAGCACTTCCCGGGGCACGGGGCGGGACGGGGAGATTCGCATCGAGGGCCTGTGTCGACCGATCCGCTCGACGAGCTCGAACGGCGCGACCTCGTGCCGTTCTCGGCTCTCGCCGGCCCAGGCGCAGCGGAATCCTGGGTGATGGTCGGTCACCTGGACGTACCCGGGCTCACCGAGCCCGATGTCCCGGCGTCGCTGAGCCCGGCTGCGCATCGGTACCTGCGGGACGTGGTCGGATTCGATGGGCTCGTGGTCACCGACGAGCTCGGCGGGATGGAAGCGATCCGCTCTCGCTACGGTGTCGGCGAAGCGGCCGTGAGAGCGTTGTCCGCCGGTGCCGACGTCGTGCTGTTCGCCGACGGCGCCGACGTGACGCCGGCCGCCCGGGCGATCGTGGGAGCGATCTCCACCGGCGACCTCGGACCGGGGCGTCTGGCCGAGGCCGCCGAGCGCGTCAGGGAGGCGCAGGGCTGTTGAACGAGTGGTACGCCACGCCGGACGAGGCGCAGCAGTTCGCGGGACCCGGTGCCAACCCCGACCGCTACATGCTCGAGGAAGTGGTGAGCCAGGGGATGGAAGGGCGCCTCTGGCGTTCCGCGCTGGTGGTCGACGGCCACCGGTTCCAGGTCGCGGTCAAGGAGATCCACCAGCGCAACGTCAGCTCGCTCGACGAGTGGTTCGAACGCTGGGAGCGCCAGGCCGAGCTGCTCCGCTCGTTGGACCACCCGGGGCTCGTCCGTGTGCGGGAGGTCTTCCAGGGGGCCCCGGCGCACCGTCGGGGCGCGGCGTCGCCGAGCGATCGATCGCTGTTCCTCGTCATGAACTGGGCGAGCGGGGATCCGCTCGACGTGTGGGCCCGTCCCCGCGACCTCGGCGTCCGATTGGACGTGCTGCGGCGGGTCGCCGCCGCGGTGGACCACCTCCACAGCGGCGAGGACACCAACGGCGTCGCTGTGCTCCACCGTGACATCAAGCCGCAGAACATCATCGTCGACGAGGGAGCCCGACCGCGGCTCGTGGACTTCGGCTTCGCTCGGCTGGCGGACGGGGCGGACTACACGATGGTCGGCTCGGCCCACTACATGGCGCCTGAGGTCCCGCTCGGAGCGGCGCCGACGCCGGCGACGGACCGGTACTCGTTCGGGTGCGTGGCGTACTCCGTGCTGTCGGGGTACAAGGTCGACCCCTCCGACTCCGACCAGCTCCGGCGGACCATCGACTCGCTCGAGGCCGACGGCCTTCCGACAGAGCTCGCAGCTCACCTCCGGATGCTCCTCGCCCGGGATCCGGCGTCTCGGCCGCCGGACCTCGGGCCGTGGCAGCGGCCGCCTGCTGCACAGGTCGACGCTGTGGATGAGACGGCGACGGTGCTGAGACGACCGGGCTGGTTGCCGCCGCCGGCATCGGAACCGTCGCCCCCGTCGCCGACGTCGGGGCCGGGGTCCGTCGTCTCCGGACCGCCCACGCTGCCGGTCACCGGAGTCCCGACGGCACCGGGTGCGGCACCGGGGTGGTCGGCGACTCAGTGGTCCTTCGATCCCCACGCCCCGCCTCCCGGTCCGCCGCCCGGCGGCACGACGACCTTGTCGCCCGACGCGTTCGAAGAGCCGTCGAGGCACTGGGCCGTCGGCCTGGCGGCCGGGCTCGCTGCGGCAGCGGTGGTGATCGGCGCCGTCGCGTTCGCGATCTGGTTCACCGGCCGGACCGGGCCGGCCACGACGACGACCATCACCACGACCACCACGTCGACGTCGACGACCGCGACCACGTCGTCCACCCCTGCCGCCGCGGTCGCCGTCCCGAACGTGGTCGGCATGCGGCGGGCCGACGTCGAGGTGCTCCTGAACCAACTCGGCCTGAGATCCAGCTGGGTCTACGCCGAGGACCAGGAGCCGGCGGAGGAGGTCCTCTCCGTCGTGCCGGCCGTCGGGACGACGGTCGAGTCGGGCGCCGAGGTCTGGATCACCGTGTCGAGCCCGACGTTCACCATGCCCGATCTGCGCGGCGTGACGCTCGAGGTGGCACAGGCCCAGCTGACCCGGCTGGGTCACATGCCCGGGTTCCTCTCGGTGTCGCCGGCCGGTCCGCCGGGCGGCTCCCTGGTGACAGCACAGGTGCCGGCGCCGGGAGCCGCCTCGGCCAAGGACGCGTCAGTCTGGCTCTCGGTGGTGGTGCCGGTGCCCCCGACGACGTCCCCGTCGGAGACCGGAACGATCATGCCGACGCCGACGGATCTGCCGCCACCGACGTCCCCGCCCTGACCCGGCTCAGCCGACCGCCATGTCGCCGAACACAGCCGCGGCGGCGCCCGTGGAGTCGGGTCGCAGGTCGGTGACCTGGAGGCGTAGGCGGAGGACGTTGGTCATGTCGAGCTGGACCGGGACGGCCTGACCGAGCCGGAGGTCCTGGTTGAACAGGGGCTTTCCATCGCCGTAGATCTCCACCCGCATGACCGTGTCGGACGGGACCGCGTCGGACAGTCCCACGGTGCCCGTCAGCGTCGTGTACCGGCGGCCGAGGTCGTACTCGACGAAGCCGGTGTCCTGGTAGGAGGGATCGAGGGACACCGACCGCGTGTAGATCTTGCCGCTGACGGTGCCGGGCTCGACGTCGAAGGAGTAGTAGTCGCTGTCGTCGAGCTTGGTCATGTCCGACAGGTAGGTGAGGCCGCTGACAGCGCCGCCACCGGGAACCGACGTCTCCGTCGTGGTCTGTGTGCTCGTGGTG
This sequence comes from Actinomycetes bacterium, assembly GCA_023434535.1. Classification (GTDB taxonomy): domain Bacteria; phylum Actinomycetota; class Acidimicrobiia; order Acidimicrobiales; family Microtrichaceae; genus Dermatobacter. Next base: position 432 of record JAEYSR010000044.1, on the reverse strand, counting down.
GTCCGTCCGGGATCGGTCGTCGTGGTCGTCCGCTTGATCGTGGTGGTCGTCGTCGACGTCGTGGTCGTGGAGCGATCCGACGAGCCGGCGGTCACCTGCTCGTCCTTGTCACGCGTGAGCAGGAAGGCGGCGAGCGCTCCGGCGACCAGGAGCAGGACTGCGAGGCCTGCGAGGATCGCGGTTCTGCCGCTCCTCCGCTTCTTCGGATCGGGTGGGGAGGTCGGACCGGGCATGGTGACGGGTCCCGGCGGCGGGCCCACCGGTGGCTGTCCGACGGGTGGCGGCACACCGACGCCGGCCGTGGTCGGCGCCGATGGAGGGCCTAGAGGTGGGGGCGCGGGCGCAGCTCCCGGCGTGGTGGGCGAGGAGATCACGGTCGGCTGCGAAGCCGGCGGCACCGGTGGAGGAGGCGGTGGGGGAGGGGCGCCGGAC
>JAEYSR010000206.1 GCA_023434535.1 Actinomycetes bacterium | reverse complement strand
CCGTCGTCGACGACGGTGCGGATCACGTCGCGCATGTCGTAGGGCTGGTTGGCCGAGCTGGGGATGAGGTCGTAGAGCTCCTCGCAGCGGCGGTCCGACGGGTCGGCCGTCGGCTCGACCGGCGGCTCCTCAAGGTTGTTCGCCGGCAGGAAGCCGAGGAGGTACCGGACGTCGTCGAGGCAGGCCTTGTCGTCGGACGAGATGAACTGCGCGACGCCGGAGGTCCCGGTGTGGGTGCGGGCTCCGCCCAGCTCCTGCTGGGTCACCTCCTCGCCGGTCACCTGCTTCACCACGTCGGGCCCGGTGATGAACATGTAGGAGGTCTCGTCGACCATGAACACGAAGTCGGTCATGACCGGGCTGTAGACCGCGCCGCCGGCGCACGGGCCCATGATCACGCTGATCTGCGGGGTCACCCCCGACGCCTTGACGTTGCGGAAGAAGATGCCGCCGTAGCTGGCGAGCGAGACGACGCCCTCCTGGATGCGGGCGCCGGCGCCGTCGTTGAGGCCGACGACCGGAGCGCCCACCTTCATGGCCAGGTCCATCAGCTTCATGATCTTCTCGGCGAAGACCTCGCCGAGCGCTCCGCCGTAGACGGTGAAGTCCTGGCTGAAGACGAAGATCTTGCGGCCGTCGACGGTGCCCCAGCCGGTGATCACGCCGTCGCCGTACGGACGGTCCGGCAGGGCCTCACCGGCGCGGTGACGGGCCAGCATGTCGAGCTCGTGGAACGACCCCTCGTCGAGGAAGTACTCGATCCGCTCACGGGCGAGCATCTTGCCCCGCTCGTGCTGACGGTCGATCGAACGCTGCGAACCGGGTGAGAGCGCCTGCTCACGGCGCTTGGCGAGGTCCTCGACCCGCTCTCGGATGGGGTGCTCCATGGGCGGAGAAGGTACTTGTGCCGCTCCCTCCACCCCAAAGGCAGTCCTCGGCCCACCCGACGGCGCCGGCCGGCAGGGCCGACGCCGCTACCGTCGACGCCCATGACCACGGCACCGGAGACGGCACGCGCCCCACGGTTGTGCGTGTACTGCGCGTCGAACGTGGGCGACGATCCGGCGTATGCGGCCGCCGCCGCCGAGCTGGGCGAGGCGATGGTGGAACGGGGCGTCGACCTGGTCTACGGCGGCGGCCACGTCGGCCTGATGGGCATCGTGGCCGACCGGGCGATGGCCGGCGGACGCCACGTCACCGGCGTGATCACCGAGCACCTGATGAAGCCCGAGGTGGCGCACGGCGGCATCGACGAGCTGGTCGTCGTCGCCGACATGCCCGAACGCAAGCGAGCGATGTTCGAACGGGCCGACGCGTTCCTCACGCTGCCCGGCGGAGTCGGGACGATGGAGGAGATGTTCGAGGTCCTGTGCTGGTCCTACCTGGGTCTCCACCCCAAGCCGATGGGCCTGCTGAACACCGCCGGCTACTACGACCACCTGGTGGCGTTCCTCGGCCAGGCCGTGGACCACGGGCTGTGCCGGCCGCGGGTGCTCGACCTCCTCGCCGTCGGCACCGAGGTCGGCCCGCTGCTCGACGTCGTGCTCGGCGACGCGATGGACGAGGCGGCACAGGTTCCCGACTGAGGGCCGCCATCGTCGGCGCGGGGTGCCGGGGAACTCACCCCGTGGCCCAGGGTGTAGAACCGTACGGATGGCGCTCCCGGTCCTCCCACCGATGAAGCCCATGCTCGCGAAGGCGACGAAGGAGATCCCGACCGGGGACCTCCTCTACGAGCCCAAGTGGGACGGCTTCCGCTGCATCGTGTTCCGCGACGGCGACGAGGTGGTCCTCGGCAGCCGGAACGAGAAGCCGTTGACGCGCTACTTCCCCGAGCTCATCGAGCCGATCAGGGCGATGCTCCCCGACCGTTGCGTGGTGGACGGCGAGCTCGTGGTCCCCGGTCCCGACGGGCTCGACTTCGACGTCCTGCAGCAGCGGATCCATCCGGCCGACAGCCGGGTTCAGATGCTGGCGTCCACGACGCCCGCCCACCTCGTCGTGTTCGACCTGATCGCCCTCGACGACCTGGACCTCCGACCGCTGCCGCTCCGGGAGCGCCGGGCCACCCTCGAGCGCCTGCTGGAGCACGTCGAGCCGCCGATCCACCTGACGCCGGCCACTCGGGACCCCGCCAGGGCCACCGACTGGTTCGAGCGGTTCGACGGGTCCGGGTTCGACGGCGTGATGGCCAAGGCGCTCGACGATCCGTACACCCCAGACAAGCGGGCCCAGCTCAAGGTGAAGCACCATCGGACGGCCGACTGCGTGGTCGCCGGCTACCGCCACCACAAGGACGGCGGCGTCGGATCGCTGCTCCTCGGCCTGTTCGACGACTCGGAGCCTCCGATGCTGCACCACGTGGGCGTGGCCTCCGCGTTCGCCGCGTCGCAGCGCCGGACTCTGGCCGCCGAGCTCGCCCCCTACGAGGAGGGCGGGGTCGACGACCACCCCTGGCGTGCGTGGGCCGACTCCGAGGCCCACCAGGAGGGCGTCCGCATGCCCGGCGCACCCAGCCGGTGGTCGGGCGGCAAGGCGTCGGCGGACTGGGTCCCGCTGCGGTGCGAGCTCGTCGTCGAGGTCACCTACGAGAACCTGACCG
>JAEYSR010000182.1 GCA_023434535.1 Actinomycetes bacterium | reverse complement strand
TGCCTGCGCCGTCCTTGGGCTGCTTGCGACCCGGGATCGAGCCGATCTCCGCGATGATCGGCACGGCGAGGAGGGCGGCCAGCTCATCCCTCGTGTCGATGCGCTGGTTGACCCTCTCGACGATGAGGACGACTCCGATGCCGAGCAGAAGGCCGACGAAACCGAGCAGGCCGGCTCGGAAGAGCGGCGACGCCGGCACCTCGAGGAGCTGAGCGTCGGCCACCCTCGGACGCTCGACACCGAGTGTGGAATACGGGTCGCGCTGCGAGGTCTGGATCTGTGCGTCCTGGAGCCGCTGCTGGGCGTTCGCCAGTTGGTCGGCCAGCTGCCGCCGCTGGGCCACCAAGGCGTTGATCGACTCGGTCTGTGGCAGGACTGCGTCCGGGCGGGTGATGAACCCGTTCTGCTGGTCGAACTGGTCGAGCGCAGCCTGAGCTGTGTCGACCGTGCTCTGCAGCTCCGCCAGCCGCCGGTTGTCCTCGGCGCGGAGGTCCGCGTTCACCACCTCGAGGAATGCGGAAGTGAAGGCCTGGACGATCTCCGACGCCACCTTCGGGTCGGTGTCGTAGACGAGGAGCTTGATCGAACCTGAATCGGTGTTGGCCGAGGTGACGACCTTCGATGCCAGCTCGGCCCGCCGCGACGGATCGCCGAGCTTCTCGGCCGCGACGGTCGGAACCTCGCCACGGGTCACGCGCAGCGCGTCCTGCTCGACGCTCGCCACGGAACCGACCAGCCGGTTCGCCACGACCACTTGCTCGGCCTGATACTGGGTCGTTCGTCGTTCCACGCCGACAGTGCTCGACACTGCACCTGCGATGACGCCGAGCAAGGTCGTGATGAGGAGGATCGGCCACCGCCGACGGAGAATCGCTCGAAGCTTGATCATGGGATCGGGTCCACCAGGCGGGCACCCCCCGCACCGGCGTCAACGGTAGCGGGTCGACCCGAATCATCCTCAGTCGCGCGCACGGACGGGAAGATCTTCCCGGAGGCCTTCGGCAGGGCGAGGAAGATCAAGAGGATGGGGATCACCTGCACTCTCTGCCGGGCCAGGATGCCGAAGTTCGCAAGGTAGGAGAAAGCGATCGCGAACAGCAGGACGTAGACCGCGCAGAAGATCAGGAACGGGCGCCGTAGTGCCAGTTTCGGCAGCGACAGCAGACGGCGCCAGCTGGTCACGAAGAGCCCGATCAGGACAAGGCTCTCGCCGCCGGCGATGAGCGAGTTGAGGTTCCGCGCCTCCCACGGGAAGGGACGGAAGAACACCGTGACCAGCCCTCCCGGGAGCTTCGTCGGGCCGGTGACGGCGCTCGGGGTGAACTCAGATCCACCCCGAGCGGACTGGGATGTCGCCTGTTCCAGACCCGCCGTCGATCCGTCCGAGTTCTCCTTGAAGGTCTCCCCCAGGCGGGTGGAGCCGACGCCCGCCAGCACGATCACGGCGACGAGCCCGACGAGCCGGAACGCTCGACCACGACCAGCGCCACCTCCACCCTCACCCCGGAACCCGGCCATCAACCCGACCGTCAGCGCCAGGCCCAGACCACCGATCGACATCAGCGCGACGTGCGGGCGTATGAGCAGGATGAGGACGGTGCCCAGCACGAAGTACACGCCGCCGCGGAGCTTCGGCCGTGGCGCCAGGAGAAGTGCACCGCCGTAGACGATGATCCCCAGGCAGGCGATCATCAGCGCCTCCTTGCCGATGGAGGCCGGCCAGAACAGCAGCGACGGCAGGAAGAGGACGAGAAGGGCGAGACGGCGGTAGTCGCCCTCGGGCACCGCCACCTTGAACGCCCTGATCACCAGGACCTGCCCCCAGAAGCACACGTAGGTGAAGAGGAAGAAGCCGGCGTACGCGCTCGGACCGGTCACGGTGTACAGGAGGCCGACGAAGTCGCCGATGCGCTGGGACTCGATCGGGAAGTTCTCCACGAGGGCGATCGGATGGATCGGATCCCCGTCACGGAATCGCCGCGAGAAGATCGCCCCTGCCTCGTGGTAGATGCCGGCGTCGCCGTTGCCCTTGTAGACCACGAAGATCACGAAGTACCTGATCATGGCGAACAGGAGATGGAGCACGAGCGCGCCGAAGAGGACCTTGAAGAGCCACGGGTCGTCCTCCTTGCGCGCGACCCACCGCAGGAGCGGAACGGACGCTGACATCAGGATCAGGAACACGATGAGACCCGTCCAGACGTCCAACGCCGACGCGTCGAGCATGACCGTGAACGCTCCGAGCAGGACCGTCACGACGACGAGTCCTCCGATCACGAAGGGCGCGTCGGCTGCGTCCCCGAACGCCGAATCCGAACGCGAGCCCCGTCCCCACATGCTGGTCCGATTCTAGGGGTGGAGAGCCCCGGATCATCGGGCCGGGCGACCGATCGTCAGGCGCGTCCCCGAAGGTGGTGGACGGCGGGGTGGACGCCCGACACGATCGACTCGAAGCGACGCTGCGGGTTCGTCGGGTCCACGCGCACCCGCGGGACGAGCAATGGGTCCGGTCGGCGCGGGGCCAGTCGGTGATCGAACGCGAACCCGACCCGGTAGCCGGCATCCTTCGAGGCAGCCACGACACGGTGATCGACGTTGCCGTTGGGGTAGGCGAGCGTGCGCACCGATCGGCCGAGGATCGCCTCCAAGACCTGGCGCGACTCGCTCAGCTCGAGGCGCAGCTCGTCGTCGCCGCACCGGTCGAGGCAGGGGTGGGTCAACGAATGGCTGCCGATCGCGACCCCGGAGCGATCCAGCTCGATCAGCTCGTCGGAGCTCAGATGGGGATAGCCCAACTCGAGATCCGGGGTGGCGATCCTGAGCTCCTCGAGGGCGCGCCGGCGGTCGATGTCGGTGACCGCCTTGACGGCCCTGACGAGCTGCGCCCCGGTCCCGGGAGCCACCGAGGTCGTGCCTCCGGCCAGCGACCGAGCCTCCACCTCGTCCCACCAGAACGGCTCGGCCGTGTCGACCAGACCGGCGACGACGAACAGCGCGGCCGGGACGTCGAGCTCCCGAAGGACGGGAAGGCCGGTTCGCAGGACGCTGCGGCGCCCGTCGTCGAACGTCACGAGGAACCGACCCGCCGGGAGCTCGCGTCCGGCGACGAGCGTCTCCTCGACCTCGTCGAGGGCGATCGGGCGACGGTGGGCGAGCACAGAGAGGAGCTGTGCTCTGAACCGCTCGGCATCGTCGACCCCGTGGTAGGCCAGCACCAGGAAGCGACCGCGACTCATCCCACGTCCCAGCGCCGAGACCAAGGGCTGCTCGATCATCTGCTGGACCTGCACCTGCGCCGCCCCATCGTCCGAACCGGCGGAGCAGTCTCGCGACCTCCGCGACGTCGCACCCGCCGGCTCCTGCAATGCCGTGCGCGACCACCGAGACTGTACCCTCGATGAGTGGTCGACAGCTCGGGGGGCGAGGGATGACGGGCAGTCCAAGGTCGTCGACGGGATCGTCGCGCCTGGCCGGGCGTTCGCCCAAGGAGATCGCACGGCTCGCGTGGCGCAAGGCGATCCATCGCAAGGTCTCGATGGGTCGCTTCGGCGTCCCGACGGCCGAGAGCCGGTCACCCTCCCGTCCGTGCCCGTTGACGATCGAGCTGTGGGGTCCCGACCGCTACCACGACGTCCTCGGCACCAACCCGTACCTCACGGCGGAAGACTTGGAGCACTTCGATGCCCAGCGATCGACCTGCATCGTCGTGCTCGAGGACGGTCGCATCGTGGCCAGCTCGTGGATGACGAGCGGCCGGGTGTTCGTGCATGAGCTCCAGAGGAGCCTCGATGTCCCGCCGAACGAGCACGTGTCGTGCCGGAGCTACGTGGACGACGACCATCACGGCATGGCGTTGATGAGCCACATGATCCACACCTACTCGGCGGAGCAGGACGAGGGCGACGAGGTGTGGGGCCTCGTGTACGAGTGGAACACCGCGTCGATGCAGAGCCTCGGCCGCATCGGCTGGATGCGGTCCGGCGACTACTGGACGTCCTGGTGGTTCGGGGTGCGCTTCGGCGGTCAGCGCCGCTATCCGCCTCGACCGATGACGCCGTGAGCCCTGACGATGCCCCGGCGGCTCTCCTCCTCACCGAACGGGTGTGGGGCTCGCCCCTCCACGCCATGCGGTCGATCCACGCCCTGGGAGCTCCGGTTCTCGTCGCGACGGCGGGCCGAGGATCGCACGTCTTCGGTCGGAGCCGCGTCCGCGCGAGGACGATCGACCTCGACGCCGCTGCCGGCCCGGCCTACCTCGACGCCGCCACGACCTGGGCGAGGTCGCTCGAACCCGACCGGCCGATCGTGGTGATCCCCTTCTCGGACCGCACCGCAGAGGCGATGCACACCCATCGGCACCTCCTGACCGCACCGTTCCGGCCCGTCCTCGCCGGCGAGGCAGCCATGGGCGCCCTGCTCGACAAGGCATCGTCGATGCGGGTGGCGGAGCAGGCGGGCCTGACCGTCCCCCCGTGGCGCGAGCTGGCCGGCCCCGACGACGTGCAAAGGATCCACGACCTGCGACCACCGGTGGTGCTCAAGCCATCGACCTGGCGTTCTTCGGGGGTGGTTCCGTTCAAGATCTCGGTCCACCACGATCCGACCGAGGCGGCCAGCGTCGCCTCCGCGGCGATCGCCGGCGGCGCCGTCCTGGTTGCCCAGGAGTACCGCACCGTTCCGGTCGAGGCGGTCGAGTTCGCGTTGACGTGGACGAGCGACGATGGATCTCGGTCTGCGGTGTGCGCAGGACGGAAGTGCCGTCAGTCCGCACCCGAGGGCGGGGTGATGTCGTGGGGCGTCACGGCGGACCTGCCCGACGTCGACGACGGCGCGCGCCGCTTCATCGACGCCTCCGGCTACACCGGGCCAGGCGGGATCGAGTTCATCCGCACCGATGCCGGCCTGGAGTTCATCGAGTTCAACCCGCGTCTCGAGGCCATCCACTTCCTCGCCGCAGCCGCAGGCATCGACATCGTCCGCCTCGCCTACGACGAGGCTGCGACCGGCCGACGGCCCTCGCATCCGACCGTTCCGGTAGACGCCGCAGCATGGATCGGCTCGGCGTGGTTCGGCCGGCTCCAGCAGCGACCTGGGGACCTGCGGTTGTGCATCGGCGATCGGATCCGGTTCGCCCGTTCACCGCGGCGCGAACGGGCCGTTCTCACCTGGAGAGACCCGGCCCCGGCACTCGCCGTGGTGGCCGATGTCCTGTCCGCCGCGTCCCGCCGGCTCACCTCGGCCCGGCGATCATGAAGGTCCTCCACGTGATCGACTCGCTCGGGGTCGGAGGCGGCGCCGAGCACTCGCTCGCCAACCTGCTGCCGCTGCTGCGCGACCGCGGAGTGACGTCGCTCGTGTCGACGATCCGTCCGAGAGTCGGCGGACTGCAGGCCCGACTCGATGACGAGGGGTACGCCGTCGAGGTGCTGCCCTCCACCGACTGGCCCCGGCGTGTCGCCGCCCTGCGGCGACGGGTCCAGAACGAGCGGCCCGACCTCGTCCACGCGACCCTCTACAACTCGTGCCTCATCACGCGCCTCGCCCTGACCGGCAC
>JAEYSR010000165.1 GCA_023434535.1 Actinomycetes bacterium | reverse complement strand
CAGGAGCGCATCGACCTGGAGCGGGAGCTCGACGCGCTCGAGTCCAAGGTCGACGTCGACATGGACGAGCTGGAGAAGGCCTTCATCGGCGCCGCCGCGTCCTACAGCGCCCGCAAGGGGATCTCCTACGGCGCGTGGCGGGAGATCGGGGTGTCCGCCGCGGTGCTCAAGTCGGCCGGCATCTCCCGGGGCGCCTGAGCACGACCGGACCGGCCGCCAGATCGGGCGGCCACGGCGGGCGGGGTGAGGTTCAGCCGGGGCTCAGCGCCGCGCCGGCCGCCACGAGCAGCGAGCCCATGAGCACCCGACCGTCGGTGGACCCGAGCAGGGCGTTGCAGGCCCGCTCCGGGTGCGGCATCAGCCCCACGACGTTGCGGGCGTCGTTGCAGATCCCCGCGATGTCGTCGACCGACCCGTTGGGGTTGTCCACGTAGCGGAGCACCACGCGGTCCTCCGACCGCAGCTCGGCGAGCGTCTCTGGCGAGCAGGTGTAGTTGCCCTCGAAGTGGTTGATCGGGACGCGGAGGACCTGACCGACCTGCGCCTCGGACGTGAGCACGCTGTCGGTGCTGGTCACGACCAGGTCCACCGATTCGCACCGGAACTTCAGCCCGGCGTTCTTCTGGAGAGCGCCTGGGAGGAGCTGCGCCTCGGTCAGCACCTGGAACCCGTTGCAGATCCCGACCACCGGTCCACCCGATCGGGCGAAGTCGCCCACGGCCGCCATGATCGGCGAGAAGCGGGCGATCGCCCCCGGGCGGAGGTAGTCGCCGTGGGCGAAGCCGCCGGCCACCACGACGGCGTCGAAGCCGTCCAGGTCCGCGTGGTCGTGGAACACGACCTGCGCCTCGCCACCGAGCGACCGCACGGCCTCGACCACGTCCATCTCGCAGTTGGTGCCCGGGAAGGCGACCACCGCCACGTCGACGGCCACGATCAGACCGCGCCCGGGACCGGGGCCGCCACGCCCGACGTCTCCACGATCGTGACCGTGGAGTCCTCGATCACGGGGTTGGACAGGAAGCGGTGGCAGAGGTCGTCGACCAATGACGCCGCTGCGTCGCGGTCCTCGGCGTCGACCTGGAAGCGGATCGACTTGCCGACCGACACGCCGGTCACCCCGCCGAAGCCGAGCGCCGGCAGAGCCCGTTCGATGGTGGCGCCCTGCGGGTCGGCGATTCCGGGCCGCAGGGACACCTCAACGGTCACGTCGAAGATCATGGCTCCAACTCTCCCACACCCGACTCGGTCGCGATCACACCGACCCGACCGCCCGCTCAGCCCACACCCGACTCGGTCGCGATCACACCGACCCGCCCCCACGCGTTCAGGACGAGGCTCCGGGCCAGTCGTCCAACGACCGACCGCAGATCTGCTCGTAGGCGGCGCGGTACCGCTGTGACGTGGCGCCGACGACCTCGGGAGGGAGCGGGGGCGGCGGTGGCTGCTTGGACCACCCCAGCGACTCCAGGAAGTCCCGCACCGGCTGCTTGTCGAAGCCCTGCGGCGTGGCGCCGGGGTGCCAGTCGTCGATCGCCCAGTAGCGGGAGGAGTCGGGCGTCAGGACCTCGTCGGCCAGGACGAGCTGCGGCTCCCCGTCCTCGTCGGCCACCCAGCCCAGCTCGAACTTGGTGTCGGCGAGGAGGAAGCCCGCCGCCTCGGCCTGCTCGGTCGCCCGCTCGAAGATGGCCAGGCTGGCGGCGCGGGCCTGCTCCGCCACGTCACCGCCGAGGATCTCGACAGCTCGGTCGAAGGTGATGTTCTCGTCGTGGTCGCCGACCGCGGCCTTGGTCGACGGGGTGAAGATGGGGGCCGGAAGCCGATCCGCCTCCACGAGTCCGGCAGGGGCCGCCATCCCGTGGATGGTCCCGCTGTCGCGGTACTCCTTCCACGCGGAGCCGGCGACGTAGCCCCGCACGATGCACTCCACCGGGATCATCTCGGCCCGCCGGCACAGCATGACCCGACCGGCCAGCTGCGGCAGCTGCGCGCCCTCGGGGAGGTCGGCCACGTCGGTCGACAGGAGGTGGTTGCCGATCACGTCGGACACCGCGTCGAACCAGTGGGCCGACATGGCGGTGAGCACCCGGCCCTTGTCGGGAATCGGTTCGGCCATGACGACGTCGAACGCGCTGATGCGGTCCGACGCGACCATCAGCAGACGGTCGTCCCCGGCGTCGTAGAGATCCCGGACCTTCCCGCGGTGCACGTGCGTCAGGGGGATCGCCGTCGCGTCGCTCACCGGCTCACCTCGGACATCGGACCACCTCTCTCGCACGTGCCGGGGCACGGCCGTTCACAGGACGGGAGCACCTTCGTACTTCGCTGCGTCGGGGTGGCGTCGGGCGAGCTCGCCGACGCTGTCGACGAAGGACCGGGCCTGGGTCCCGGCGTTGCCCACGTACGACGCGGGGTCGCCGAGGGCGTCGCGCAGCGCGGCGGCGTCCAGGCCGAGCCTCGGATCCGCGGCGAGCCGGTCGACGAGGTCGTTGTCGTCACGGCCGGTCTCCCGCATGTCGAGCGCGACCGCGACCGCGTGCTCCTTGATCACCTCGTGCGCCACCTCGCGGCCGACGCCCGCCCGCACGGCCGCCATCAGCACCTTGGTCGTGCCGAGGAACGGGAGGTAGCGACGCAGCTCGCGATCGATCACGGCCGGGAACGCCCCGAAGCCGTCGAGCACGTCGATGAGCGTCTGGAACGCCCCGTCGGTCGCGAAGAACGCATCGGGCAGCAGGACCCGACGCACCACGGAGCACGACACATCGCCCTCGTTCCACTGCTCCCCCGCCAGCCCGCCGGCCATGGTCAGGTGGCCGTCGAGGATGACGCGGAAGCCGTTGATGCGCTCGCAGCTGCGGGCGTTCATCTTGTGCGGCATGGCGGAGGACCCGACCTGACCCGGACGGAAGCCCTCCGTGACCAGCTCGTTGCCGGCCATCAGCCGCAGCGTCATGGCCAGCGACGACGGGCCCGACACGAGCTGGACGAGCGCGGACACGACCTCGAGGTCGAGCGAGCGCGGGTACACCTGTCCGACGTTGGTGAGCGTGCGGTCGAAACCGAGGTGGCGCGCCACCGCCCGTTCCAGGTCGGCCAGGCGGTCGGGGTCGCCGTCGAGCAGCTCGAGCTGGTCGAGCTGGGTCCCGACCGGCCCCTTGAGGCCGCGCAGCGGGTAGCGGGCGATGAGGTCCTCGAGGCGCTCGACCGCCAGCAACAGCTCCTCGCCGGCGTTGGCGAACCGCTTGCCGAGCGTGGTGGCCTGCGCCGCGACGTTGTGGCTGCGGCCGACGATCACGGTGTCGGCGTGGAGGAGGGCCAGATCGGCCAGCCGGACGAGCGCCGCGACGGCCCGGTCCCTGACGATCTCCAGCCCGGTGCGCACCTGGAGCTGCTCGACGTTCTCGGTGAGGTCGCGGCTGGTCATCCCCTTGTGGGCGTGCTCCTCGCCGGCGAGGTCGGAGAACTCCTCGATGCGGGCCTTGACGTCGTGGCGGGTCACCCGCTCCCGGGCGGCGATGGAGTCGAGGTCGACCGAGTCCACGACGGACTCGTACGCGTCGATCGCCTCGGCGGGCACGTCGATGCCCAGTTCGCTCTGGGCCCGCATGACGGCGATCCATAGGCGCCTCTCGAGGACGATCTTGTGCTCCGCCGACCACAGCTCGGCCATCTCAGGGCTGGCGTATCTGCTGGCCAGGACGTTGGGGACGCTCACGCCGCCCATTGTCCCCCACCGGGGCATCGCGACCACAACGGCCCGGTCGGGGCCCGGATCGAGCTGATCGGGGCGGTGGACGGCCGCGCCGGCGGTCCCGACGGTCCGGCGCTCAAGGCACGGGCCCGATCGACCGATCCTTCGGGGACGACCTCCGATCGGCGGGGGTCCCGTCCATGTCACGAGGTCCGGAGTGTCCGACAGCTGCGTGAAGCACCCGATGGCCGTGGCCGAGTTCGCGTGCGGCACCTGCGGCCACGACTTCTGCCCCGAGTGCGTGGTCTTCCCGTTCGGCCTCTCGAAGCCGCCGATGTGCATCACCTGCGCCCTCGCGAAGAGCGGCGTGAGCAAGCGGGAGACGGGTCGGCCCAAGCTCGGCCGGCGCCAGGTGAAGCAGCGCCTGAAGGCCCGCAAGCAGACCACGGTGACGCGGTCGGAGGTCCGCTCCTCGGGGATCGGGACCGTGGCCGATCCACTTCCGCCCCGGGACGACGAGGCGGAGCGCTGGATCGACGACGACGCCGGCCCCGACTCCCTTCCGGGCGGCTGGAAGCAGGTCTTCTAGGCGTCCAGGCCAGCGTCCTGGTCGAGGGCGTAGCGCTCCAGGCCGGCCTGGTGCTCGGCGACCCGACGGCGCAGCTCGTCGTCGGCCATCGCCAGCATCCGCACCGCCAGGAGACCCGCGTTCGCCGCTCCACCGATCGCCATCGTCGCCACCGGCACACCCGACGGCATCTGGACGATCGAGTGCAGCGAGTCGACCCCGCCGAGGTGACGGGTCGGGACGGGGACGCCGATCACCGGCAGCACCGTCAGCGAGGCCACCATGCCCGGGAGGTGGGCGGCGCCGCCGGCCCCGGCGATCACCACCTGCAGACCCCGGTCCACGGCGGTCCGCGCGTACTCGACCATGCGCAGCGGGCTCCGGTGCGCGGACACCACGCGCACCTCGTGCGGGACGCCGAACTCGGCGAGGATCTCGGCCGCGGGCGACATCACCTCCAGGTCGGAGGCGGATCCCATGATCACGCCGACGAGCGGGGACGGTCCGATGTCGTTGCTCACGCCGACGATCCTCCCACGCGGCCGGCCGCCAGAGTCCCGTTCTGCGATGCACCGCCGGCTCTTTTCGCCCGGATGTGCATCACGAAACGAGGTTCCGCGGGCTCCCGGCCAGGGTGTCGGCGGCCGTCGAGGCGGCACGGCGCGCCTCCTCGACGTCGGCGGCGAGCACCGTGACGTGGCCGATCTTGCGTCCCGACCGGGGCGTCTTGCCGTAGAGGTGGACGTGGGCGCCGGGCACCCGCGACAGGGCGTCGGCCTGACGGTCGCGGGGATCGTGGTCGCCGTCGCCGACCACGTTCACCATCGCTGCTGCGGGGGCCGCGCTCTCGGTCGGGCCGAGCGGCCAGTCCAGCACCGCCCGGAGGTGCTGCTCGAACTGCGAGGTGGCGCTCGCCTCGATCGTGAGGTGCCCGGAGTTGTGCACGCGGGGAGCGATCTCGTTGACCAGGACCTCGGGCCCGTCGGCGCCGTCGACGACGAACAGCTCGATGGCCAGCACGCCCGTCGCTCCGACCACGGCCGCGACCTGCTCGGCGATCTCCCTCGCCCGGTCGGCCAGGGACGCGTCCACCGGGGCCGGCAGCAGCACCTCGTCGCACATGCCGTCGACCTGCACCGTCTCGACCACCGGCCAGGTCGCCACCTCGCCCGACGGCCGTCGCGCCACGAGGACGGCGAGCTCCACGACGAGCGTCAGCCGCGGCTCGAGCACCAGCGGGGCGCCGCTCCAGTCGGCGACGAACCCGGCGATCTCGCTCTGGTCGAGCATCCAGACGCCGCGGCCGTCGTAGCCCCCTCGGCTGGCCTTCACGACGGCCGAGCCACTGTGGCGAGCCGCGAAGGCGACTGCGGCGTCGACATCGTCCGGCCCGCCGTCGAGGACGACGAAGTCCGGCACCGGGATGCCGGCATCGGCGAAGGCGCGGCGCTGATGGGCCTTGTCGGAGAAGCGCAGGGTGGCCACCGACGGCCGGACGGCCACGCCGTCGGACTCCAGGGCGAGGAGGAGGCCGTGGTCCACGTTCTCGTGGTCGAACGTGACCACGTCGACCGATGCGGCGAAGGCCCCGAGCACCTCGGGATCGGCGTGGTCGCCGACGACGGTGTCGGGCACGACCTCCGCCGCCCCCTCGTCCGTCGGTCCGGCGAGCACGCGCACGTGGATGCCGAGCGGCGTGGCGGCCTCGGCGAGCATCCGGGCCAGCTGCCCGCCTCCGACGATGCCGACGGTCGGCTCGCGCCGCTCGGTCTCCGCGCTCACGCCCGCCCCGCCCTCACGCGTCGGCCGACGCCGACGCAGCCGCGGAGGCGGCGATGTCGGTCCGGAACTGCATGCCGGGCCAGGAGATGCACGCCACGGCCTCGTAGGCCCGTCGACGCGCCTCGTCGAGCGTGGCCCCGGTGCCGGTCACGTTCAGGACGCGGCCGCCGGCGGTGACGAGCGCTCCGTGCTCGTCCGCGGCCACGCCGGCGCAGAAGACGTCGACGCCTTCGATCGCCTCGGCGTCCTCGATGCCCACGATCACGTCGCCGGTCCGTGGACCGGCCGGATAGCCCTCGGCGGCCAGGACCACCGTGACGGTGGCGTCGTCGCCGAACTCGGGTTCGTGCTCGATGTGGCCGGACGCGGCCTCGGCGAGCAGCGCGGTCAGGCTCGAGCGCAGTCGGGTCGTCACGACCTGGGTCTCGGGGTCGCCGAAGCGGACGTTGTACTCGATCAGACGGGGGCCGTCCGCGGTCAGCATCAGCCCCGCGTAGAGGACTCCCCGGTAGTCGATGCCGCGCTCGCGCAGCTCGGCCAGCGTCGGCTCGATGAACCGGTCGCGCACCTGGTCGAGCAGCTCCTCGGTCACGACCGGCACGGGCGAGTACGCACCCATCCCGCCCGTGTTGGGGCCGCCGTCGCCGTCGCCGATGCGCTTGAAGTCCTGGGCCGGGGCCAGCAGCACCGCCCGTTCGCCGTCGCACACGGCGAGGACCGACAGCTCGGGTCCGACGAGGCCCTCCTCGATCACCAGGCGTCGGCCGGCGTCGCCGAAGGCCTGGCCCGACAGGTAGTCGCCCACCGCGTTGCGCGCCTCGGTCAGCGAGTCGGTGACCGTGACGCCCTTGCCGGCGGCCAGGCCGTCGGTCTTGATCACGAACGGCGGCGCCATGGTGTCGAGGTACTCGAGGGCGTCGTCGACGTCGGTGAACGTGCCGTGCCGTGCCGTGGGGACGTCGGCCGCGCCGAGGAAGTCCTTCATCCAGGCCTTCGACCCCTCGAGCTGCGCGCCGTCGGCGCCGGGTCCGAACACCAGGCGACCAGCGGCCCGCAACCGGTCGGCGAGACCGTCCACGAGCGGCACCTCGGGACCGATCACGAACAGGTCGGCGTCGATCTCCTCGGGAGGGGTGTCGACCGAGCCGGGGATCCCGGGGTTGCCGGGGGTGACGACCACATCGGCGTCACGGGACAGCACACGGGCCAGGGCGTGCTCCCGTCCGCCGCTGCCGACGACACAGACCTTCATGGAGCACAGACCTTCAATGAACGACAGACCTTCATGCGGGACGGACCTCAGCTCGAGAACAGGACGTGCTGGTCCCGGCCCGGACCGGTGCCGACCACGCCGATGGGCACGCCGATCTGCTCCTGCAGGAACTCCAGGTAGCTGATGGCGTTGGCCGGGAGGTCGTGGCGCTCGCGCACGCCGGTGAGGTCCTGCTGCCAGCCCGGCAGCTCCTCGTAGATCGGTGTCGCGGCGTGGAGGTCCGACTGGTGGTACGGGAGGTGGTCGTGGCGCACGCCGTCGACGTCGTAGGCCACGCACACCTTGATCGTCTCGAACGTGTCGAAGATGTCCAGCTTGGTGATCGCCACCTCGGACAGCGAGTTGAGGCGGACGGCGTGGCGCAGCATCACGGCGTCGAACCACCCGGGACGACGTCGGCGCTTGGTGTTCACGCCGTACTCGTGGCCCAGGTCGACGATCTTGTCGCCCGTCTCGTCGAACAGCTCGGTGGGCATGGGGCCCGATCCCACCCGGGTCACGTAGGCCTTGGCGATGCCGATCACCCGGTCGATGTAGAGGGGACCGACGCCGGCACCGACGCAGGCGCCGCCGGCGATCGGGTTCGACGACGTGACGAACGGATACGTGCCGTGGTCCAGGTCCAGGAAGGTGGCCTGTGCGCCCTCGAGCAGGACGTTCTCCCCCCGCTCCAGCGCCTCGTGGACGTAGGTGACCGTGTCCGCGACGTAGGGAGCGACACGTGGGGCCACCTCGGACAGGTAGCGGTCGGCGAGCTCGACGGGATCGAAGCCGAGGCGGTTGTAGATCTTGGCCAGCACCAGGTTCTTCTCCGCCAGGACCGCCTCGAGCTTCTCCCGGAAGATGTCCTCGTCGAGCAGGTCCTGGACGCGCAGCCCGACGCGCGACGCCTTGTCGGCGTACGCCGGGCCGATGCCGCGCTTGGTGGGGCCCAGCTTGTTCTTGCCGAGGTGGCGCTCGATGAGCCGGTCGAGCTCCTGGTGGTACGGGAGGATCAGGTGGGCGTTGCCGGAGACCTTGAGCCGGGAGCAGTCGACTCCGCGCGACTCGAGCGCGTCGACCTCGTTCAGCATCACCACCGGGTCGACCACCACGCCGTTGCCGATCACCGGCGTGATGTGGTCGTAGAGGACCCCGGACGGGATCAACTGCAGAGCGAACGACTCGCCGTCCACCACGAGGGTGTGACCGGCGTTGTGGCCGCCCTGGTACCGGACGACCGAGTTCATCTCCTTGGCGACGAGGTCGGTGAGCTTGCCCTTCCCCTCGTCGCCCCACTGGGTGCCCACCACGACGGTCGCCGGCACTGCTCTCTCCTCTGTCGGGGAACGCCCCACCCTCGGGGAACGTCACAGACTACTGCCCGCTCCCGTCGCAGGTTGACTCGGCGCCCGGACACGGCGATCCTGCAGCCCATGGGCGGGAAGTGGGTGATCAAGGCGGTCCTCCAGAAGGGCATGTCGTTCCTGCCCGACCCCCAACGGGCCAACCACTTCTTCCAGGAGCACGTCACCCACGGCACCACGCTCACGCCGGAGTTCCTCCGGATGCGGATCGACTGGGCGGCGGGCCACCTCGACGCCCTCCGTCGCCTCGGCGACCCGTCCCCCGGCTTCCACGCCATCGAGCTGGGATCCGGATGGTTCCCGATCGTGCCCCTCTGCTACTTCCTGGCCGGCGCCGGCTCGGTGGACCTCGTGGACCTCGAGGACCTCAGCCGTCCGGAGCTGGTCCGCCAGGCCGTCGACGGCCTTCTCGACGCCCACCGGCAGGGCCTGCTCGAGCCGCTCGGTCCGATCGACGAGGCCAGGGTCGCCGAGCTCGCGGCGGTCTCCCCGGCCATCGCCGCCGACGGACACGTCGCCGCTCTCGGCCGCCTCGGCCTGGCCGTCCGCCCGACCGACGCGTCGACGATGGACGTCGAGCGGCCGCCGGCGCTGATCAGCTCCAACACCGTGCTCGAGCACATCCCGGCCGCCGTGCTGGAGGCGATCCTCGTGAACTTCCGGAGGATCTCCGCGCCGGGGACGGTCATGTCGCACCTGGTCGACCTGTGCGACCACTACGCCTACGTCGACGACACGGTCAGCGTGTACCACTTCCTCAAGTACTCGGACCGCCAGTGGCGCTGGATCGACAACGACGTGCAGCCCATGAACCGCCTCCGGGCCTCTGAGTACCGCGAGATCTACGCCCGGGCCGGCGTGCCGATCACGGAGGAGCACCTGCTCGGCGACGACCCGCTGGCCCTCGTCGGCGAGCCGCTGGACGCGAGGTTCAAGGCGATGGACCCGGCCGACGTCGCGACCAAGGTCTCGACGCTCATCACCCGGTTCTGAGCTCCGGCGAGCCGGCGACGCGTCAGGTCGACGGGGACGCGGGGAGGCCCGGGATCCCCAGGCCGTCCAGCCATGCCCGGGGCCTGCCCTCGGAGAACCAGCGGGCCACGAGGGTGGCGGCGAAGGGCGTGCCGATCCAGAACAGCCGGGGCGTCAGGTCGACGGTGATGCCGGACCAGAAGCAGATCCCCAGCGCGACCACCACGCCGACCACCGCCGGGTCCACGACCGCAGGGATCCAGCCGGACCGGCGCGCCTCCCGGAGGACGGCGAGGAAGGCGAGCACGACGAACGGAGCGACCCCGACGAGGAACGCGCCGAGGCTGACGACGTCGGTCAGGTTGTGCACGGTGTTCTGGATGTTGGGCTTGACCGGCCAGGCGGCGTCGCTCGCCGGGAGGAGCTGTCGCCACACGCCCACGCCGACCACGAAGGCGACGCCGGCGGCCACCGCCGGGGCGAACGCCGAGGCGAGCGAGCGTCGACCGGCGCGGTGCTCGGTCCACGCCCAGACCAGGATCACCGGGACGACGATGCCGACCGTCTCCTTCAGCGGGTAGCCGAGGAGCAGCACCGGCCACACGAACCACGGTCGTCTGATCGCGAGGAGGTACCAGCACAGGGCGATGGCCGCGACGACCGACGAGTCGACCAGGATCGCCGTCCCGAAGAAGAAGACGTTCCAGCTGATCGCGAAGATCGCTCCCGCGGCGAGCACGACCCTCGGAGAGAACCCCTGGGCCCGCAGGGCGAACAGGACGAGCCAGATCCCGACGAGCGTGAAGGCCGTGTTCGTGAGCCCGAGCGCGAGCCCCTCCTCGAACGGAAGGAAGTGCGCCACCCACGACGTGCCCGACCGGAACGTGAACGGGTCGTAGAGGCAGTTCAGCTGGAGGTCCTCGACCGGGACGCCCCGGTAGTACTCGACGAGGTTCATGTACTGCTGCTCGTCGACGACCACCGGTGCGACGACCCGGCCGGACTCGGTCGTGTACGGCTGGATCTGCTCGACGCAGTCGGCGCTGACCTCCTTGGTGGCGGTCATCGGCGCCCGGTTGAGAGGCAGACCCGTCCAGTCGTAGCGGGCGAAGTTCAGCGCGCCCATCACCAGCACGACGAGCGTCAGCAGCAGCCCGATGCGCACGACGGTGCGTGTGGACGTCACCGGCACCGGCGTCGCGACGTCAGCCAGCTCGCCGTTCACCGCACCCCCCGGTCCCGCATCCGTGCCGGTGTAGCGGATGCTCGGAGCCGGATCAACCGACCGGACGCGCCGGCGCCCGGGACCGCGTCGTCCCGGGCACCGATCGGTCGTGCAGCGCTCGTCGGCTCAGGTGACGACGAAGTCTCCGTCGGCGACGTCCAGGGTGACGGTGTCGCCCTCGGCGAGCTTGCCCTCGAGGATGGACATCGCGAGCCGGTCGCCGACCTGCTGCTGGATGAGGCGCTTGAGCGGCCGGGCCCCGAACGCCGGGTCGTAGCCGTCGTGGGCCAGCTTGGCGAGCGCTGCGTCCGTGACGACCAGCTGGATCCGGCGGTCGGCCAGCCGGGACCGCAGGTGGTCCAGCTGGATCTCCACGATGGAGGTGAGGTCGCTCTCGGCGAGCTCCCGGAAGCGGACGATCTCGTCCACCCGGTTGATGAACTCGGGACGGAAGAAGTCCCGCGGGTCGCCCGGGAGGTTCGACGTCATGATGAGGACGACGTTGGAGAAGTCCACCGTCCGGCCCTGGCCGTCAGTGAGCCGGCCGTCGTCCAGCAGCTGCAGGAGCACGTTGAACACGTCGGGGTGGGCCTTCTCCACCTCGTCGAGCAGCACGACCGCGTAGGGCCGACGACGGACCGACTCGGTCAGCTGCCCGCCCTCGTCGTAGCCGACGTAGCCGGGAGGCGCACCGATGAGGCGGCTCACGGAGTGCTTCTCCATGTACTCGCTCATGTCGATCCGGACCATGGCCCGCTCGTCGTCGAACAGGAAGTCCGCGAGGCTCCGGGCCAGCTCGGTCTTGCCGACGCCGGTGGGGCCGATGAACAGGAAGCTGCCGATCGGACGGTTCGGGTCCGACAGGCCCGCACGGCTGCGACGGATGGCGTTGGCCACCGCGGAGACGGCGTCGTCCTGGCCGATGACCCGCTCGTGCAGCACGT
Source organism: Actinomycetes bacterium (assembly GCA_023434535.1). Lineage (GTDB taxonomy): Bacteria > Actinomycetota > Acidimicrobiia > Acidimicrobiales > Microtrichaceae > Dermatobacter. The sequence goes on along the minus strand of JAEYSR010000165.1, from coordinate 2,233 downwards.
CCTCCAGGCGGACGAGCTTGGACATCTCGCCCTCCATCAGGCGGGACACGGGCACGCCGGTCCAGCGGGCGACGACCTCGGCGATGTCCTCCTCGTCCACCGTCCTCTTGAGCATGGGCGACTCGCCCTGCAGCTCGGCCAGGGTGGCGTTGGCGGACTCGAGCTCGCGCTCCAGCACCGGCATGTGGCCGTAGGTGATCTCCGACGCCCGGGTGAAGTCGCCCTCGCGCGAGGCCCTCTCGGCCTCGACCTTGAGCGCCTCGACCCGCTCGGCGATCTCGGAGATCGCGTCGGCCTGGTCCTTCTCGGCCTGCCAGCGGGCGTTCAGGCCGTCGAACGACTCGCGGAGGTCGGCCAGTTCGGCGTCGAGCGCCTTCAGCCGCTCGACCGATCCGGGGTCCGTCGCCTTGGCCAGGGCCACCCGCTCGATCTCCAGGCCGTCGATGCGGCGCTTCACGACGTCGATCTCGGTCGGGACCGATCCGATCTCGATGCTGAGGCTGGCGGCCGCCTCGTCGACGAGGTCGATGGCCTTGTCGGGCAGGAAGCGGCCGGTCAGGTACCGGTCCGACAGGACGGCGGCCGCGACGAGGGCGGGGTCCTCGACGTCGACGCCGTGGTGCACCTCGTAGCGCTCCTTGAGGCCGCGCAGGATGGCGATCGTGCTCTCGACCGACGGCTCGCCCACGAACACCTGCTGGAAGCGGCGCTCCAGGGCCGGGTCCTTCTCGATGTACTTGCGGAACTCGTCGAGCGTGGTGGCTCCGACCATGCGCAGCTCGCCGCGGGCGAGCATGGGCTTGAGCATGTTGCCCGCGTCCATGGCCCCCTCGCCGGAGGCCCCGGCGCCGACGACCGTGTGCATCTCGTCGATGAACGTGATGATCTGGCCGTTCGACTCCTTGATCTCGGCCAGGACGGCCTGCAGGCGCTCCTCGAAGTCGCCGCGGTACTTGGCACCGGCGACCATCGAGCTCATGTCGAGCGAGATGACCCGCTTGCCGACGAGGGACTCGGGGACGTCGCCCGCGACGATCCGCTGCGCCAGGCCCTCCACGACGGCGGTCTTGCCGACGCCGGGCTCGCCGATGAGGACGGGGTTGTTCTTGGTCCGACGGCTCAGGACCTGGATGACGCGACGGATCTCCTCGTCACGACCGATGACGGGGTCGAGCTGGCCGCCCGCCGCGGCCTCCGTGAGGTCCCGGCCGTACTTCTCGAGCGCCTCGAAGGTGTCCTCGGGGTTCTGGGAGGTGACGCGACGGCTGCCGCGCACCTCGGCGAGGGCGGCGAGCAGCTGCTCGCGGGTGACCTCTCCGAAGCGCCGGTCGGGGATCGGTCGACGCTGGTCGGCCGCGAACAGGGCCAGGAGCAGGTGCTCGGTGGAGAGGTACTCGTCGGTCAGGTCCCGACGCTCGCCGTCGGCGGCGTCGAACAGGGCGACGAAGTCCTTGCTGGGACGGGTCTCGGTGCCCCGTGCCGACGGCAGCGCGGCGACGGCCTCGTCGGACGCGTTGCGGAGCAGCACCGGTTCGATGCCGACCTTGCGGATGACGGGCAGGACGACGCCGTCCTCCTGGCGGAGGAGGGCGGCGAGGAGGTGATCGGGGGTGGCCTCGGGATTGCTGTGCTCCCGGGCCGACGCGAGGGCGACCTCGACGGCCTCCCGCGTCTTGTGGGTCCAGGTGTTGGGGTCGAGCGACATGAAGAGATCTTACCAGGATGTCAATAAAGTTGCTACTGGTACACTCAACTTCTGTCGGACGTCGGCTCCGTTCCTGAGAGCCCGCTCGGGACCGCCGCGTCGAGCCCGGAGCCGGGTTCGTGGGGCACCGGCGGGACGTCGGCCGTGCTCGGATGGCGCTCCTGCGCGCCGACGATCCGGGCGGCCCGCAGCTGGGCTCTCGACACGTGCGCCGGGCGCACCGGCACCGACGCGGACCTCAGGGCGAACGGCATGCGCGGGGAGCGGCGTGCCAGGGCGAACGCCCCGACGAGCACCGCCAGCCCGACGACGACCCAGGTCGCGGATCGCGGTCCGCTCGACGGCTCGACGGTGGCGGCGACGGCGTCGCCGGCGACCTCGACCCTCTCCTCGGACGCCGCCGCGACAGCGGACGTCGTCGGCACGGTGGTCGGGGCGGCGGTGGTCGGCGGGACGGTCTCGACCGGCACCGTCTCGGCCGGAGCGGCCTCGACCGGGGCCGGGGCCGGGGCCGGGGCCGCCTCCGCC
>JAEYSR010000136.1 GCA_023434535.1 Actinomycetes bacterium | reverse complement strand
TCACACCCCACCGTCCCGGCACCCCCACCCCCGCCGAACGCACCCGCGGCCTCGAGCACATCCGCCAGATCCGAGCCCAACGCCAGGAGACCGAGTGAGCATCGACCACCGCCGCGCCACAGCCCTCGACCGACGCCTCGGCAACCTCACCAACACCGCCATGGCCACCCAAAACCTCGTCCGCTCAGCCATCCACGCCATCGCCCTCTACGCCCCCGACGGCATGCCCGGAGGAGCACCCAGCGATACCGAACGCGTCACCGGCGGCACCCGCTCAGACCCCACCGGCGGCGCCGTCATCACCCGAGTCGGACTCCTCGACGGCTTCGACGACGACTACGACGAACACTCGCGCCGCGGCCTGCGCGCCATCGAGACGAACCTCGACGTCATCGAAGCCGCGTTCAAAGAGATCTACGAGGAGTGCACCACCATGGTCCGCCCCCTCATCCCACCCGCGGAAGCACCCGCCGCCGGCGAAGGCGACTGCATGTGCTGCGAACGATTCGTCGCCGGCACCGAAGCCGACCGGCTCCGCGAAGGGTTCTGCGACGCTTGCCGCCAAGCATGGAGGCGGTACGGCGCCAAGTGGATCGGCGCCGGCGGACCCGACCGCACGTCGTTCATCGCGATGCGTCGAGCCCAGCTCGCCGAGCGTTAGACGAATCAACCATCTGGTCCCCTGCGGAAGCCCGACGCGCGAAGCTCCACTGATGGGACGAGGGAAGAAGCAGTTGATCCTGACCATCCTGCTGGTCGGAATTCTGACCATTGGCACAATCACTGTTGCCCACGACGCTGCGACCGGAACTTCCTCTTCTCATCTCGATCTGTTCTTCCCTGCCGGACTCCTCCTCGGTTTGGCCCTGGGCCTGATCGGCCTCGTGGCCGACCTACTCCGTGGCCGAGGTGAGGAGCGACAAGCGCTCAGCAACTTCTTCGAAGAAGCCCAGGCGATTGTCGGGCGGCCATCCCCGGTGCAGAACCCGGACACGTATGACTGGTTGAGCGATGGTCCGGAGGAAGAGCGTCCGACCCCAGCGGACCCGCGAACCTCAGCAGCGGCAGAGACTTCGGACCGCGCCACAGACGACTTGGGACTCGAGCAGCTTTGGAAGAAGAACCAGGAGCTCCTGCTCGTGTACCACAAGCTCGCCGAAACCCAAGCTCGCTCCGGATACAACTCCGCTCAAGCAGCAACTTGGCTCGGCCTATTCGTGGTGATTGGCACGATCGGTGCTGCCTTCCTCGCCCCCTCTGGCGCTGCGTCCATCGCCGCCGGACTCGTCGGCGCATCTGCATCTGCAGCGGCCGGCTACGTCGGGGCGACCTACCTCAAGCTGCAGCAGTCCACCAAAGACCAGCTCCGCTCCTATTTCGATCAGCCGGTCGAGCTCAGTCGCGTGTTGACCGCCGAACGGCTACTCCGGGAACTCCCGTCCGATCAACGCGGCGAGGCCGCACTAGTCCTTATCCGGAGCCTCTGCGGCTCCCCTGAACCTGACACCCGCTAGGACCTCCACCGCATCGACGACGGGACGATGCTTGACACCCGTCCCCGCCACCGTCATCATTCCGGTCAGCTGAAGCGCCGCGCCCAACCGGGCAGCGGCGCTTCAACGTTCACGGGTTACAGCTGATCCTCACGGGCACGGCGCCGGCGGTCCCGCTGCCCCAACAGCACGCCGATCACCACGGCACCCACGAGGGCAACCACCACGCCCACGCCGACGACCACCACCAGGACGTCGAGCCAGCCCTCCAGAATGCTCCCCGCCGGATCGTTCGAGTTCACCCCACGACCGTAGCTACACGCCCGCCGCACAGCGGCGCCCGCTAGAGCGCAGTCGCATCAGTCGAGCCCGAGCCCTCCAATCGGCCGAAGCAGTTGGGGCACCAGCCAGAAGCAGTCCACCCAGCCGATCCCAGTCGCCACCGCAGTTGCTGCGGCCGATGCCAGTCCGGTTCGCATCTGGGCTCCACGCCTCCAGTGTGTCGCGGAGATGACCATGGCCGGTCACCACCACCGTGGCCCCGACTGTGAAACGGGGGCGGCTCTCGCCGTTCGAGGGGGCTCCGATGACAGGCCGATGGGCGACGTCGAACCGCCGCGCTGAGCTGCCGTCGAACTGGCGGGAGCTGAGGTGGGAACGCTTCGAGCTCGACGACTTCACCTGCGTCGACTGCGGCCACCGCGACCCGACCGGCGCCACGCTCGAGGCCGACCACGTCGGCGATCGACACGACCATCGCATCGGACAACTCCGCACACGCTGCGGCCGCGGAACCGAGAACAACTGCCACGGCCGGCACACCCAGGAGCAGGCCGCCGCGGCACGTGCCGCGATGCCAAAGGCCAACCGTCCCCGGCCCCGCCATCCCGGCCTACTGGGCTGAGCGAGGCCGTCCCCCTGGGGGCCACCCCTCCCCCGAAGGGGGCCACGAACCTCGGAAGGTGCTGCCGCTCTCGGGGCGCGCAGAATTCGAAGCAAAGGGGGGGGTCCTGATGGCGACGACGGCACCCGCCCGCCGCGTCGGCTCGATCGACGAGCTGACCGAGCCCGGCGACTACTACGGCCCGACCGCCGGGCGGGACGTCGACGGGAACGAAGTCGAGCGCGGCGTGTGGTTCCTGCTCCCGATCCACGTCCCCGGTGAGACCCGCTTCGACCGGTCATCCCCGGGCTCCGGCCTGCACCGGGTATCGGAGCCACCATGGGTGTTCCGCGAGTGCGCCGATGGTTCGCTCGAGATCCGAGAGTCGATCCTCTGCGGCCGCGGTTCGTCAGATGGCGAGTACTTCCACGGGTACCTCGACGAAGGCAACGTCTGGCGGTACGAGATCTGATGACCAAGAAGCCGGCGCCTCGAGCGCTGACCAAGCGGGAGCGCCGCCACCTCAGCGGCTACCTCCGGGACCTGGCCGACGAGCTCAACCTGCGCGACTGGGTCATCGTCCTCCTGCACGATCCGGTTCCGATGTCGGATCCGGCGCTCGCGTCGGCCCGCATCACCTATGGCCGGCACTCCGTGTCGATCGACTTCGACGTCGGCGTCGTGCGCGGCGACCCGCAGCTGCTCCGCGAGATCTGCATCCACGAGCTGCTCCACGTGCACATCCCGGCGCGGGTCCCGCTCTACGGAGTCGACGAGCTCATCGGACGGCCGGCGGCGCTGGTCTACGCCGAGACGCTGAACGAGCGCTACGAACGTGCGACCGACGCCATCGCGAACGCGATCGCACCGAAGTTCCCGCTGCCTCCGTCGGAGCTGCAGCGCCACTGATCGTCGGGGATCGAAGGGCTGGGCGGCCCGGGTGCGATCCCCACGAGACCGACCAGGCGGGTGCCCGGGGCCGGAAGGTCCAGGGGGATCGCCGTCCTCGAGCACCGGCCCCCGCGGGCGCTCGGACCTGTGCGAGGTGGGAGACCCCGCCTGGTCGACCAACGCAGCCGGAGGCCGACAGGGCGCACCGGCACTTCCCGAAACGGGAGGCCCCAGCCATGACTCGAGGTCGCACCCCCGGCGACGGCCCGACAGTCGCCCCGAAGCGGCACGTCCACGACGTCGCCGAGGTCGAGGACAAGCCCTACACCAGGAAGCCGCCGATCACGCTGCCGGCGCAGCGCATCATGTTCGTCGAAGGCAAGGCCCAGACGGTCTCGGTCCTCCCGCTCACCGAGAAGTGGTGGGACACCGTTCGGGCGATGCCCCACTGCGTGCTGTGGACACCGGCCGACTGGATGTTCGCTGTCGAGACAGCCCTGATCGCCGACCTGTCGTTCCGGGGGATCACCAGCGCCGGCTCGGAGCTCCGACAGCGCGAACGGATCCTCGGGACCACGCTCGAGGCGCGACGCAACCTCCGGATCCGGTACGTGAAGCCGGAGAAGGCCGAGACGAAGAAGCGCGGCGCGACGAAGAGGGCATCGTCGAAGGTCACCTCGCTCGACGAGCGCCGGGCCCGGATCCCGAACCGTGCCTCATGAGTCCATCGGCGCGCCGGAGCACGACCGGTCCCGCTCGCTCGGATGGCTCGCCCTGGCGTGGATGGAGTACTTCATCGTCTACGCCGGCGGTGACGTCCAGGGCCGGCCGGTCGAGCACGGCGACGAGTACTCGGCGTTCGTCGTCGACTGTTACGCCCTCGAGCCGAAGGGCCGCCGGCTCTACGACTCGGTCTTCCTGAGCCGGCCGAAGGGCTGCGACAAGTCCGGCCTCGCCTCCAGGTTCGTGCTCTTCGAAGCTCTCGGGCCGTGCAGGTTCGCCGGGTTCGCCCAGGGCGGCGAGATCTACGAGGACCCGTGGGGTCTGGGCTTCGAGTACGAGTACGTGAAGGGCGAGCCGATGGGCCGCCCGGTGCGCGTCCCCCACATCCGCTGCCTGGCCGTCGAGGAACACCAGACCGGCGCGGTCTACGACAGCGTCTGGTTCAACCTGAGCTCCTCCGCCGAGGAGTGCGAAGCCGCCCTGCTCCGCCAGGTGCCGGGCATCAAGGTCGGCCTCGAGCAGATCGTCCTCCCGGACAGCGGCACGATCATCGCCTCGACCTCCAGTGACGGTTCGAAGGACGGCGGCAAGGAGACGTTCGTCGTCTTCGACGAGACCCACCTGTACCTCCTGCCGAAGATCAAGTCGATGTACGCCACCGTGGCCCGGAACCTCCGGAAGCGGAAGAAGGGCGCGGGCACCTGGTACCTGGAGACCACGACGATGTTCGCCGTCGGGGCGGAGTCGATGGCCGAGGCGACCTACAAGCTGGCGGAGCAGATCCGCGAGGGCAAGGTCCGCCGGCCCCGCCTGCTGTTCGACCACCGCTGGGGTGAGTGCGAGGACCTGTCCGACGAGAAGGCCCTGGGGAAGGCGATCACCGAGGCCTACGGCGACGCCATGGCGTGGCAGGAGCTCGAGAGCCTCATCGATGAGTTCTGGGACCCACGAGCCGACCCAGCCGACAGCGCCCGCTACTTCCTCAACTCCCCGAGCTCCGCTCCGAACGCCTGGGTCGTCGCCGGCGAGTGGGAGGGGTGCAAGAACCTCGCAGCGGAGCTCAAGCCCCGCCAGATGATCACGCTCGGCTTCGACGGCTCCCGCCGGCGGACCCGGAAGGTCACCGACGCCACCGCACTGATCGGATGCCGGGTGTCGGACGGGCTCCTGTTCGAACTCCCGGGCGGCTCCGTGTGGGAGCAGCCCATGGGGCCGGCCGGTGAGGAGTGGCAGGTCCCGGTTGCCAAGGTCAACGCCGCGGTCTCCGCGGCGTTCAAGCGGTTCCAGGTCGTCGGGTTCTTCGCGGACCCGGCCAAGTGGGAGACCCACGTCGCCGAGTGGGAAGCGCTCTACGGCCCACGGCTGAAGGTGAAGTCGACCGTGGCGCACCCGATCCAGTGGTGGATGACCGGCGGCCGCGTCGGGCTGATCGTGAAGGCGCTCGACCGGTTCCTGAACGCGGTGATCGACCGGGCGGTGTCCCACGACGGCTCCGAGGCCCTGACACGGCACATCCTGAACGCCCGCCGGCAGGCCACGAAGTCCGGGATCACGATCCGCAAGGAGCACCCGGAGTCGAAGAACAAGATCGACGCCGCCGTGGCCGCCGTGCTGGCCCACGAGGCCCGCCTCGAGGCGGTGGCCAAGGGCGTGAAGCCGAGGCGTCGATCGACGGCGCAGGCTCTCAACAGAGGACGACGGAGCAGATCCGGCGTCTGACCTCCGGGAGGTGTGGATGGCGATCGACACCTCGGAGACAAGGTCGCCAGGTTGGTGGCTGCAGAAGCTGTACAAGAAGCTCGAGCAGCGAGCCCCGATCTACCAGGAGCGCTGGGATCGGTACCAGGGCAAGAACCCGGTGCCGAACAACACAGCGAACCCGGAGGCCGAGGAGGCCTACAAGAAGTTCCGGCGCCTGGCCAAGACGAACTTCTCCGAGCTGATCGTCGAGTCCCGCGCCCAGCGGATGCAGCCCCTCGGCGTCCGGACCGGAGCGACCGACACGAAGGCGGACGACGAGACCGACCCGCTCGGCCGTGAGATCTACGACAACAACGGGCTCGCGGTCGAACTGCCCGACACGTTCCGCAAGGCGCTCGCGATGGGCGACGCCTTCGGCATGGTCGGCATGGAGGACGGCGAGGTCGTCATCACGGGCGAGGATCCCCGGCAGGTCGTCAGCATCCACGACCCGGTGAGGAACCGGATCATCCGGGCCTCGGCGAAGTTCTTCCACGACGACGACGAGGACAAGGACTACGGGTACCTCTACCTCGACGGCAAGCGGTACGTGGCGTCCCGGGCCCGGCGCGCCACGAAGAACAAGATGGTGCGGTTCAGCGCCGCGGCGTGGGAGTGGGACGAGGAACGCGGCGGGAGCGACGGCGACGACATCGGCGGCGGCGTGCTGCAGCCGGTGGTGCGGTTCCGGAACAAGCTCGAGGTCCCGGAGTTCGACGGACACATCGACGTCATGGACCGCATCGACCAGCAGGTGTTCCAGCGCCTGGTCATCGCTGCGGTCCAGGCGTTCCGCCAGCGTGCAGCGCTCAACACCGACGACACCGAGATCGACGAGGACGGCGAGGAGCACTCCATCGACTGGGAGTCGATCCTCACCTCCGATCCGGGCGTGTTCTGGCGCATCCCCGGCGAGAAGGCGACCATCTGGGAGTCCAGCTCGACCGACATCACACCGCTGGTCGCAGCCGAGATCTCCGACCGCAAGACCCTCGCATCGGTGTCATCGACGCCGATGCACCTCTTCTTCCCCGATGCCGCGTCGGGCTCCGCAGAGGGTGCCGCTCTGATGCGCGAGCAGCTCGTCTTCACCGTCGAGGACCGCATGCTCCGATTCGGCGAGTCCATCAAGGACATGTTCTCGATCGCCTTCAAGCTCTCCGGTGACGAGGAGCGGGCCAAGCGGTCGAACATCGATGTCCTCTGGCGGCCGGCCGAGCGCCGCAGCCTCGCCGAGCGGGCGGACGCCTGGTCGAAGCTCGAGGGGCTGCCGCTGCGCACGAAGCTGATCGAGATCATGGGCTTCACCCAGACCGAGGCCGCCCGGATCATGGCCGAACGCAGCGAAGACCAGCTCAACGACGTCCTCGCGGTCATGACCCAGCGGCCCGACACGGTCACCGATCCGCTCCCCGCCGCTGCCTGATGGCCAGGGACCCGCAGGTCGCCCGCCTGATCAGCGCCTACCGCAACTCACGCTCCACGATCCGGGAGCGCACGAAGAACGTCATCGGTGCCTCCTGGCGGTCTCTCGACTCGTGGCGCGGTCCGGACATCGACGCCTGGGTGCGGCTCGTCACCCCGGTCGTCGAGGGCGCCCAGATGCAGACCTCGTCGCTCACCGCTGCCTACCTCGCCCGCCTGGACCAACTCGTCACCGGCACACCCGCTCGGCCGACATCGATCCCGGCCCGCCTGGTCAACGACCTCGCGCTCCGGGGCGTTCCCACCGCCGACGTCTACAGCCGCATGGGCCTCACGATCTGGACCGCTCTCTCCGAAGGCCGCACGCTCACCGAGGGCGTCGCCGAGGCCACGAAGCGCCTCGCCACCACCATCGCTGTCGATCTGCAGCTGTCCTCGACCCACACGGCCCGAGAGGTCGCCACGACATCGGAGCAGCGGATCGTCGGCAGCCGCCGGGTCCTCGACGGATCCGAGAGCTGCGGGCTCTGCATCGTGGCCTCCACCCAGCTCTACCGGCCGACGGAGCTCATGGCGATCCACCCCGGATGCAACTGCGATGTCGAGCTCATCTACAGCGACTGGCAGTTCGAGCAGTCCTACGACCTCGAGACCCTCGACAACGCCCACGACGCGATCGCCGAGCGGTTCGGCGGATCCGACGCCGAAGCCCGCGACGTCCCCGGCGCCACCAACCCGGTCACCGACCTGGCCCTCCAGTACCGCGACGTGCTCGTCACCCACGAACACGGCGAGCTCGGACCCGTCCTCGGCGTGCGGGGCCAGGACTTCACCGGGCCCGACGACATCTGAACACCCAGGCCAGGCCCGACAGGGGCCGGCCAATCCGACAAGGAGCCAGCGCACCCCCATGCTGAACACCCTCAACCTCAACGCGCTCGACCACGAGCCCGATTCCGACCTCCCCACCGAGATCCTGCTCGGCGGCCGGCCCACCTGGCTGTACCCGGACGGCACCACCCTCCCGATCATCCGCGGCGGCGACGGTGGCGAACCCGTCGACGGCGACGGTGGTTCCGATGACGGCGACGCGGACGACGCGGACGGTGCCGATGACGCCGACGCGGGCGACGGCGGGGACGACCAGGACCCGGACCCCGAGGACTTCGACTTCCCGTCGAACACCCCGCTGGCCGACATGACGGTCGAACAGCAGAAGGAGTACTGGCGCCACAAGGCGCAGAAGCACGAGAACCGTGGCAAGGCCGCCAAGCGCGCCGAGACTGCCGAGGTCAAGAAGCTCCGCAAGGAGAACGACGACCTCAAGCGCGAGAAGATGTCCGCCGGCGAGAAGGCCGTCGACGACGCCCGCCGAGAGGGCGAGCAGAAGGCCATCATCGCCGCGGCGCCCAAGATCGTCAGCGCCGAGCTCCGCGCCGCCGGCGCCGCCAAGGGCGTCGACCTCGAGAAGCTCACCGCCGCGGCCGAGCTGCTCGACCACTCCAAGTTCCTCGACGACGACGGCGACGTCGACACCGACAAGGTGAACGCCTTCATCGAAGGCATCGCCACGCCCGACACGGGCGACAACGGCACCGGCAAGAAGAGGTCCACGGACCTCGGCCAGGGCCGCCGGCAGGGCGGCGCGGGCAAGTCCTCGGTGGCCAGCGGCCGCGACCTCTACGAGGAGCGTCACGGCAGCAAGTCGGGCACCTGAGCCCACCCCCCCCCAACCCCAGCAACCCCCTCCGAAGGGAGCACCGCCATGCCCCGTCTCCAGACAGAGACGTTCGGCCCCGGCGATCAGAGCTGGCTCGGTTCCACCCACGGCATCTACAACTGCCGCTCCGGTGTGATCGATCCGACGACGTTCGACGCCGAGGACGACTACCCCAACGGCTACCTGCCGTCCGGCACGCGCCTCGCGCTCGTCGGTGAGGCGTTCGTCCTGTACGACGCCGACGCCAGCGACGGGACCGAGGTCCTCGCCGGGTTCCTGTACACGGACCAGAAGGTGGTGGGCGACGAGCTCATCAACGCTCCGGTCCTCGACCACGGCCGCATCCGCGTGGCCAACCTGCCCGGCGCTGCGTTCGAGGTCGACGGCCTCGAGACCACCGGCGTGTTCACCTTCATCACGACGGACGGAGGTTCCTGATGTCCCAGCTCTGGACCGACATCATCACGCCCGCCGAGCTCACCGGCTACGCCCGGGCGTCTCTCGTCGAGTACGAGAAGAACAAGGGCACCCTCGCCCGTTGGCTTCCCAACCGGCTCGTGCCCGACATCCAGGTGCGGTTCCGCAAGGGATCCAGCGGCCTCATCCCCGTGGCGTCGTTCCGCGCCTACGACGCCGAGCCCTCCGTGGGCAAGCGGCGCCCGGCCGGTCGCACGATCCTCGAGCTCCCCGCTCTCGGTCAGACCCTTCCGGTCTCCGAGTACGAGCAGCTCCGCGGTCGCAGCGGTCAGACCCCGTCCGACGAGCAGATCCGCAGCTTCATCCTCGACACCACCGAGGCCGTCGTGCAGTCCGTGGCCGACGCGATGGAGCTCCTGCGCGGCATCGTGCTGGTGACCGGCAAGGCCACCGTGGACCAGGGCGACGAGTTCCAGGTCGACGACGACTTCGGTCGCTCGGCCGGGCACACGCTCACCGCCGGCAGCCTCTGGAGCTCGAGCAGCGTTTCTCGGCTCGAGTACCTGCAGACCATCGTCGACGTCTACACCGCCGCCAACGGCGAGGCTCCGGGCGCAATCGTCGGCAGCAACCGGGTGTTCCGGGCGCTGGCTCAGGGCGATGAGCTCCAGACGGCGCTCGTCGGTGGTGGCTCGCGGCCGGCGAGCGAGTCGCAGGTCCAGGACACCCTTTCGGGTGCCGGGTTCCCGCCGTTCATCAAGTTCGACCGGCTGGTGTCGGTGGACGACGTCACCACGCGCGTCATCCCGAACGACCGGCTGCTCCTGCTGCCGGCCCCGGTCGAGCCCGACGCCTGGCAGGGCACCAAGCTCGGCGCCACGTTCTGGGGCCGCACCCTGTCCTCCCTCGAGGAGGGCTGGGACATCGAGACCAGCGACCAGCCCGGGCTCGTCACTGGCGTCTACCGGAACCCGAAGCCCCCGATGGGCATCGAGGTCCTCTCCGACGCCATCGGCGAGCCCGTGCTCGCCAACGCCGACCTGTCCCTCGTGGCCAAGGTCCTCTGATGGGCCGCCGTCTGGCCTGCAACGTCGCGCTCCAGCATCCGGAGCGCGGCGTTGCAGTGATCCTCGAGGCCGGCTCCGTGGCGCCGGCATGGGCCGAGGACCTCATCGACAACCCCGAGGTCTGGGGCGACGTCGACGAGTCCTACGCGGCACCGGTCGCCGACCCCGAGAGCTCCGACACGGAGCCCGGTGACGGTGACACCTCCGACCAGGACGGTGGTTCGGACGACGTCGGTGATCCCGACGACGACGAGCTGCCCGACCCGCCGGAGGCAACGGCGACCACAGCGGTGTGGCTCGCCTACGGCAACGACGTCCTCGGGCTCGGCCTGGCCAAGAAGGCCAAGAAGGCCGACATCGTCAAGGCCGTCGAGGCTCGCCTCGCCGAGATCGACGCCGCGGACGAGTGAACCCTCTCGTCAGCGAGGTCGAGCTCGAGAGCCTGTGGCCTGGTCGGATGCCGGCGATCCCGGCAGCGGCCAAGCAGGCCCTCTTGCTGGCCGCGTCGGCGAGTCTGCGCGATGAGGTCTCCGGACTCGATGATCGCATCGAGTCCGGGGATCTCGAGCGCTCC
>JAEYSR010000054.1 GCA_023434535.1 Actinomycetes bacterium | reverse complement strand
CAGGAGACGCCGCGGGTCCCCCGCGAACCCTGGAACTGAACCTCGGGGACCGATGGGGCCCCCACCAGGGGCCGCTGCTCAGGAGCGGAGCCCGAGGGCCCCGGCGAGCTCGTTCCACTCGGGCAGGGGCAGGTGGACCATGTCGGGGTGCAGCACCTGGACGCACACGTGGTCGGCACCGGCGTCGAGGTGGGCCTGGACCCGACGCAGGACGTCGTCGACGGTGCCGTGGGCCACGATCGCGTCCACCACCCGGTCGGAACCGCCGTCCGCGAGCTCGTCCGCGGAGAAGCCCAGCCGCACCAGGTTGTTCGTGTAGTTCGGCGCCTGCAGGTACACGGCCATGTGCTGGCGCGCCGTCTGACGGGCCGTCATCGGGTCCGTGTCGAGGACGACCATCTGCTCGACGGCGAGGAGCGGCTCGGGTCCCATCGTCTCCCGTGCGATCGCCGTGTGCTCGGGCGGGACGAAGTACGGATGGGCGCCGGCGGTCCGCTCGGCGGCGAGCCGCAGCATCCTCGGGCCGAGCGCGGCCAGCACCATCTGCGCGGGCGGATCGCCGACCGGGGCGAAGAACCGGGCCCGGTCCATGGCGTCGAGGTACTCGACCATGCCGGTGTAGGGCTTGGAGTAGTCGTGCTTGCGGACCCACGACACGAGGTGCTCGTGGCTGACGCCGAGGCCCAGCAGGAACCGCCCGGGGAACGCCTCGTTGAGCGTCTGCATGGCGGCGTTGCAGGCGAGGGGGTCGCGGCCGTAGCGGTTGACGATGCCGGTCGCGACCTTGATCCGCCGGGATCCCTGCAGCAGCAGGGCGGCGTGGACGAACGGCTCCCGGAACACCGTCTCGGGGATCCACACCGCGCCGAACCCGAGCTCCTCGAGCTCGGCCACGGCGTCGGCCGCGACCGCGGACAGCTGCATGTCGAGCGCCCCGGTCCAGATGCCGTAGGTGCCGATGTCGATGGACGGGTTCTGCACAGCTGCCTCCGGGAGGTCGGGTCCCGCGGGGGGACGCACGGGTGACGCCGATCAGGGCGATCGATCGCTCAGGGGTTGACGTAGAGGAAGCCGAACGCCTCGTCCCTGACGTCGAGGCCGGCCGCCGCGAGCGCCGGCGACCAGTCGCCACCGACCCCCGGGTCGCTCTCCTCCATGCCGTGGTCCGCGCAGACGAACACCGTGGTCCGGTCACGGATGCCCCGTCGCTCCAGCGCGGCGAGCACCTCGCCGATCCGTCCATCGGTGTCGCGCAGGGAGGCCCGTGCGATGTCGGAGTGAGGCCCACCTTCGTGGAAGGCGGAGTCCGTCAGCGCGAAGTTGACCCAGAGGAACCGCGGCAGCGGGTAGTCCACGCCGAGGTAGGAGCCGTCGAGTATCCCGACCGCCTGCTCCGTGCCGTGGTGGTCGACCTGGGTGAACAGCGCGTAGTCCTTGACCGGCCGGACGAACATCTCGGAGCTGTGCGGCAGGCCCTCGGCGCTCCGGGGGAAGTCCACCATCCTCACGCCCCGGCGCATCAGGTCGAACGTCGAGAAGCTCGCACCGTGGTCCGCCGGCTCGTTGACCGACGCCGTGAACGCGCCCGGCTCCGCCCGCTGGATGGCCAGGTGGATGCTGTCGGTGCCGGGGAGCAGCGCCGACATGGCGGTGGCCCAGGTCTCCGGCGAGTTGGTGATCACCTGCTCGCCCCGGTCCCGGTCCCACCAGGCGTTGTGAAGGATGCCGTGGTGTCCAGGATGGCGACCCGTGATCACCGTGGTGTGGTTGGGCAGGGTGACCGTCGGCAGCGACGAGACGATCCCGTCGCGCAGCGCGGTGCCGCCCCGGAGCAGCGACGCGAGGTGAGGCACCTCTCCCCTCTCCATCGCGTCGTACAGGACGTTGGGGTTGCAACCGTCGAGCAGGAAGCCGACGACGTGGTCGGGGCCGTCGCCCCGATCCAGGGCGGCGCGGTCGAGCACCGCCTCGATCGGTCGGCCGTCGGCTCCGCCGAGCTCGTCGGGGTCGATCCCGAGGAGGGTCAGGACGGTCGGGGCGATGTCGACCATCTGCGCCGACGACCCGCCGACCAGTCCGTCCGAGCGGGCGCCGGGACCGTCGATCACGAACGGGGCCCGGCACTGCACCGCGCCGAGCGAGCCGTGCTCGCCGATGTGACCACCCGCCTCGGCCCAGTGGTGTGCAGCGGTGTGGACCACGCAGATGTCGGGGGCGTGGGGGTGGTCGAACAGCTGGGCCACCTGCTCGAAGGCGAACGGATAGGCGTTGGCCGTCCGGTCGGGGAATCGGACGGCCAGCTCCGCGGCGAGGCCCGCGAACCGGTCGGTCGCCTGGTCGGCGAGCGGGTCGCGACCCGAGACCGACTCGACGACGAACGTCCAGTCCCGGGCGGGACCGGGCCGTCCGTCCGCTCCGGCCCCGGGATCCGTGCGTCGGAACCTCACGGAGCCGTCCGCCGCGTGCGCCTCGTACGCGCCGTCGCGGCGCACGAGGACCATCTCCACGATCGGCGCGAGCTCCGGGTCCACCAACGTGGCGACGGCGAGGTCCAGCTCGTCGGGTCCGGCGGAGGGTCCGACGAGAGCGTCCTGTCGCGACATGGACCGACCGTAGCCCGGTGCGGGTCGAGCGGTCCCCGGACGCGGCTTCGGGCGGGATCCCGGCCGAAGCCGAGATCCCGCCCGAAGGGGGACGGTCCCTCCCCGTCGACCGAAGTTCCCGGCGGACCGGTCCGGTCGACGGTCTCCATCCGTCCCGTCGTGGTGATGGGGCAACCTCCACGACTCCGTTGGACGTTTTCTACCGTACCGAGGGATCTCACGCAAGGGGGCTCTCACTTCTCGCCCCCGGTGAACGGCCTTCACCGCGACAGGCACGGTCTTCCGACCCGTCGTGTCGCCATACGATCCACTGACCGTCGGTCATCGCCGTAGCGCCCGCTTCGCTCGACCGTAGTGTCCACTACGGCATCCGGAGCCCGCCGGCGGTATGGTGGACGCGTGGCAGCAGGACCCACGACGCGGGACGACCTGATCCGGGCCGGTCTCGAGCTCAACGACGAGCTCCACATCGACAAGCTGTTCGCCGGGGTCACGACCGCAGCGGTCGCGGAGCGGGCAGGGGTCACCACCGGGTCCTTCTTCCACCACTTCCGCAACGCCACCGAGTACGCAGCGACGATCGTGCGCTCCTACGACCGGGAGCGACCGCTCAGCACCGAGGTCGGGCGCGAGCTGAGCGAGGCGGTGGCGAACCAGCAGCTCAGCGAGGCCCTCTCCACCGTGCTGGTCGGCGCCTGGCAGATGGTCAGCGGCGATCCCGCGCTCCGGGCCGAGCGACGGGGCCAGATGCACCTGTTCGCGCACCACCTGGCCGAGCTGCCGCCACCCACCGGCGACGACGGTCCGGTCACGGACCGCTCGATCGACCAGCACACCGTCGGCGACGTCCTCCGTGACGTGTACCGCGCGCAGGTCGACGTCATCAGCGAGACGTGGCGCCAGCTCCTCGACCAGAGCGAGATGCGACTCAGCGATCCGTTCGACCCCCGGCGGCTGGCCGTGGCAGTGCACGCCCTGATCCTGGGCCTGGGCATCGTCCACTCGCTCGACCCCGACGCCGTCGACGACCACCTGTTCGCGGAGGTCACCGCCGCCCTGGCCGGCGCGGTGTCCCGCCTCGACCTCCGCCTGCCGCGCGTCATCGCGGCAACGGAACTCGGCCAGGAGACGGACTCCTCTCCTCAGGCGCGTTCGGGTGCCCGCCGGCGACAGGAGTCGAGGCGACGGATCGTCGCCGCCACGTCGGGCATGTTCGGCGAGGGCTGGGACTCGGTGAGCGCGAGCGAGGTCGCCGAGGTGGCCGGGGTCTCGACCCAGACGGTGCTCAACCTGTTCGGCAACGTCCGACGGGTCTGCGCCGCGACCTTCGTGCGCCACCTGCCGGGCATCGAGGCCGCCATCGAGGCCGCCGGTCCGGACCGGCCCGCGGAGTCCGTGCGAGGGGCGCTGCTGATGCTGGCCAGGGCGGCCGCCGACGATCCGCACCCGGCCCGTGCCCTGCTCACCGAACGGGTCGGGGTCCGGGCCGAGAGGGGCTTCGACCTCGACGACGACGACATCCGCGTGCTGGTGCCGATCGGGATCCGCATCTCCGCTCCGGTCGCGGCCTACGCCGGCGTCGAGCTGACGGCTCCCGAGATCCCCGACGTGAGCGCGTCGGTGATCGACTTCGTCCTCGGCCACGCCGTGCCACGGCCCCGCCGCAGCCAGGAGACCGTCGATCTGGCCATGCGCCTGCTCCCCACGCCCGACGCCGGCGGCACCCCCGCCTCCGACTCGGGCAGCTGAGGCCGGCACCGCTACTCTGACGACCCGTCAGCTCTTGAACGACTGCCCCGTGTAACCCGGGGGGACGGAGGCTCCAGTGAGCACCAGACGTGTGCCCGCGATCGAGGGATGGTTCACGATGCCCGAGGACGGGACCGCTCCCGCCCTCATCGGGACCCGCGACTCGCAGACCGGCACGTACTTCTTCCCGCCGGAGCGCGTCATGTCCCGGGCCCCCGGCGCCTCCGGGGCCGAGCTGGTGGACGTGGAGCTGTCCCGCACCGGTCGGCTCTGGTCCTACACCGACGCCGGCTACCGACCGCCGGAGCCCTACGTGCCCGTGACCGATCCGCACGTGCCGTTCGCGATCGCCGCGGTCGAGCTCGCCGAGGAGAAGATGGTCGTCATGGGCCAGGTCGTCGGCGGGGTGACGGTCGACGAGCTGGAGGTCGGCATGGAGATGGAGCTCGTGCTCGACACCCTCTACGCCGAGCCCGACCCCGACGGGGCCGAGGGCGACGTCGTCGAGCACGTGGTCTGGAAGTGGCGGCCGGTGGGAGCCGGGTCGACCTCGAACGCAGGAGAGAGCCGATGAGCGTCGACCAGGTGGCCGTCCTCGGCGTGGGCATGCACCCGTGGGGCAAGTGGGGCCGCAACTTCGTGGAGTACGGCGTGGCGGCGGCGCACGCCGCGCTGGCCGACGCCGGCGTGGAGTCCTCCGACATCCAGTTCATCGCCGGCGCCGACACCATGCGCAACGGCTACCCCGGCTACGTCGCCGGCGCGACGTTCGCCAAGGCGCTCGGATGGTCGGGCATCCCGGTCACCAGCGCCTACGGCGCGTGCGCGTCCGGGACCATGGCGCTCGAGGCCGCTCGTCAGCGGATCCTCTCGGGGCTGTGCGACGTCGCCCTGGTCGTCGGCGCCGACACGACCCCGAAGGGGTTCCTCAAGCCCAACAAGGGCGAGCGCGGCGACGACCCCGACTGGCTGCGCTTCCACCTCATGGGCGCCACCAACCCGACGTACTTCGCGCTCTACGCCCGCCGCCGGATGGACCTGTTCGGCGCCACGGTCGACGACTTCGCCCAGGTGAAGATCAAGAACGCCCGGAACGGCCTCAACAACCCGTACGCCCGGTACCGCAAGGAGGTGACCGTCGAGGACGTCGAGAAGTCCCCCACGGTCGCCAGCCCGCTGCGCCTGCTCGACATCTGCGCCACCTCCGACGGCGGTGCCGCGGTCGTGCTGAGCTCCATGGAGTACGCCCGCAAGAAGCTGTCCGGCGCGGATCCGACGGTGAGGGTGGCGGCGATCTCGACGGTCACCCCGACGTTCCCCAACACGATCATCGAGATGCCCGACTTCGCGACGGACTCCGCCGCCGGCATCCCCGCCCCGGACAACACGTTCAAGCAGGCCATCGGCGCCGCCGCCTACGAGCAGGCCGGCATCGGACCCGAGGACGTCGACGTGGCGGAGGTCTACGACCTGTCGACCGCACTCGAGCTCGACTGGTACGAGGACCTGGGCTTCTGCGGCCCGGGCGAGGCCGAGAAGCTGCTGCGCGACGGCGTGACCCAGCTCGACGGCCGCCTGCCCGTGAACCCGTCGGGCGGACTCGCCTGCTTCGGCGAGGCGGTGCCGGCCCAGGCGATCGCCCAGGTGTGCGAGATCACCTGGCAGCTCCGCGGTCAGGCCGAAGGGCGCCAGGTGGCGGACCCGAACGTCGGGATCACCGCGAACCAGGGCCTGTTCGGCCACGGCTCGAGCGTCATCCTGACCAAGTAGCAGCGTCGTCCAGGGAGCAGCGTCGTCCAGAAGGCAGCGACGCCCCGCACGGACCCACGCCGCTGACCGGTCGTACGCGACGGACGGCGGCGAGCGCTCAGTTCGTCCGCCGGCCTGCCGATGGAGGGTCAGGGAACACCACACGGCACACGACATCCGGGGCCTCCGGGCCCCGGTGTCGTGGACCGCAGGCCCCGCTCTGTGTGCGCTGAGCGTCGCAGGACGACGGCGATTGCACAGAGAGTGAAGGGTTCAGGCCGCCGCTCGGCGCTCACCCCAGAGGAGCATCGTCGGCACGCCCGCGGCGCAGACTGCGAGGACGACCAGGCCGGTCGCGATGCCGAAGGCGCCGGCCACCGCGCCGACCAGTCCCGGCCCGATGACCGAGCCGAGGTATCCGAAGGTGGTCATCGCCCCGACGACGACGCCCGGCCGCTCGCGCCCACGTCCCACCTCCGACATGAGCAGCGGCCAGCACACCGAGACGCCACCGGCCGCGACCACGAGCCCGCAGGCCGCCACGACCGGCTGGCGCACGGTGGCGAGGACGACCAGGCCGCCGGCAGCCAGACCGGTGCCCCCGACGATGGCCCGACGGACCGCGGCACCCGTCTCGATGCGCGAGACCGACAGCCGGGCGACCACCGCGACCAGGTAGCCGAGGAACGCGCCGCCGGCCCCGACGAGCAGCCCCGCGTCCAGCTGGCCGCGCAGCTGCAGCACGCCCCACGTGTTGACCCCGCCCTCGACGACCGCGGCCAGGGAGAAGGCGACGGCCACAGGCACGAGCCGCTCCGCCCGCAGCGTGCGCATCCCCTCCGACAGCCGGACCTTCCTGCCGGCGTGGCCGGCCGGCAGGTGGACGTCCCGGGTCGCCACCAGGAGCACCACGACCAGCGCGGCGCTCACGACCCAGGCCCACCGCCACCCGACCGCCCCGGTCACGCCGAGAAGCACCCCCACGAGCACCGTGCCCGCCGCTCCGCCCATGTTGTAGACGGAGTGCAGCCGCACGAGCCGGCCCGGTCGGTCGGCCAGGCCCGCGGTGGCAGCGACGTTGGCGACCACGTCGACCGACCCGCCGAGCGACAGCACCACCACGATCCCGGCCGCGACCCCCCACGGCGCCGGCAGCACCGAACCGACCACCAGTGCGGCGGCCCAGCCGGCCATCGTGAGGCGCAGCGCCGCCGTGGTGCCGCGACGCTCCGCCAGCGCCCCGCCGACCGTGTTGAACCCGGCGGCGACGACCAGCGACACGCTCAGGACCAGACCGAGCCGAACGGGCCCCGCTCCGAGCGCGTGCTCGACCTCGGGCGTCGCCACGGTCCACGCCCCCATGAACAGCCCGAGTGCGACGAAGGCACCGCCGACCGGGACGAGCATCGCGGTCGAGATCCGAGCGCCCACGGACGCCACCGAGGTGGCGGCCCGATCCGACTCCGTTCCGCCCGACATCGCCCCAGCCTCCCACCTCGGCGTCCGGGCCCGGGTCGCCGTGGCGGTGTGCGCCGGAACGTAAGATCCGGCCCACATGGGGCACACCGGTTCTGCGCGCCTGGACGGAGATGGTCTCCACCCGATCCACGCCATCGTCGAAGTCACCAACACCGTGTCGCTGCCGTACACGACCGGTCTGCAGCGCGTCGCACGGGAGCTCGTCGCCCGCCTCGCCCCGCCCGGCGACCAGGGGCCGATCGACTACCGACCCGTCGTGTGGTCCCCGGCCGCCGACTGGTACCGGGAGCTGACGGCGGACGAGGCCGACGCGCTCGCCCACCCGCAGGAGCGCCTGCCCGCCAGCACCGCGATCGCCCGGCGCTTCCCGGCTCCCGTGGCCACCGCCGTGCGCAAGGTGCTCGCCGTGCCCGCGATGCGCGACCTGCGCTCGCGCGCCCAGCTGGCCGCGCACCGCCGGGCCGACCGGCCCAACGACCACCTCGTGCTGCCGCCCGCCGACCGCTCGACGGTGCTGCTCGACCTCGAGGCGGCCTGGAACGACCCGATCCCCCGCGACGTGCTGCTCGGGCCGCTGCACCGGGCCGGTGCCGGCAGCGCGGTCCTGGTCGCCGACGTCCTCCCGCTGATGCGGCCGGAGTGGTTCGACTCGGTCCTGGTGCGCGACTTCACCCGCTTCATCCTCGGCCACCTCCGCCACAGCGAGCTGTTCCTCTGCATCTCCGAGCGCACGCGCCTGGACCTGCTGGAGATCGCGGCTGCAAACGGGATCGACCGCGAGCTCGACACGACGGTGATCCCACTCGGCGCCGACATCGTGGAGCGCGCTCTCGCTCCGGGCCGTTCCGGCGAGGGGGCACCGGGCCGTCCCGCCGAGGCGGCGCCGGCCGACGACCGACCGACCGAGATCCCACCCCAGGTCGACCGCTACCTGCTGATGGTCGGGACGATCGAGCCGCGCAAGAACCAGGCGCTGGCCCTGGACGTGTTCGACGCCCTGGCCGACTCGTCGCCCGACCTGGGCCTGGTGCTCGTCGGCAAGCGCGGATGGAAGGTGGACGACCTCATCGAGCGGATCGAGAGCCATCCGCAGTTCGGGCGACGGCTGCTCTGGATGGAGGAGGTCGACGACGTCCGGCTCGGCCGCCTGTACCGCCACGCGTTCGTGTCGCTCACGCCCGCCCGCTACGAAGGGCTCGGGATGACCGTCACCGAGGCCATGCAGTCCGGCACCCCCGTGATCGCGTCCGACGCCGGAGCCCTGCCCGAGGCCGGCGGCGACGCCGCGGAGTACGCCGGCCCCGACGACGTCCGGGCCTGGACCGAGCTCCTGCGTCGCCACCTCGACGACCCCGCCCACCACGCCGCAGCCGTCGAGCGGGCCCGCGCCCACACGCCCCACACGTGGGACGAGTCGGCCGACGCCGTGCGCGACGCCATGGCCGCCGCGTACGGCCAGGTGTCCGGATCGGCCGCCCGTGCCTGAGGACCGCACCGACGGAGGAACGTCGCCCCGGGCCACGCCGTGGTGGGTCACGGCCGGCATCGCCGTCGTCGTCGCCGTGGGCGTCGCCGCCCGCTTCGCCCCCCGTGGGTCCCTGTGGCTCGACGAGGCGCTGTCGGCGAACATCGCCGAGCTCCCGCTCGGCGACATCCGGGGAGCACTGGAGCGGGACGGCCACCCGCCGCTCTACTACGTGCTGTTGCACGTGTGGGGCTCGATCGTCGGATGGTCGCCCTGGGCGCTGCGGGCGCTGTCGGGGGTGTTCGGCGTGGCCGCGCTCCCCCTCGCCTGGTGGGCCGGCCTCCGCGTCGGCGGTCGGCCCGACCTCGACGGGGTGCGCGACCAGGTGCGGGCGCGCCGGACCGCCGCTGCGGCGCTGGTCGTCATGTCCGCGCTGCCGTTCGCCATCCGGTACTCGTCGGAGACCCGGATGTACTCGCTGGTCATGCTCCTGGTGCTCGCCGGCTACCTGCTGATCGACCACCACCGCGAACGCCCCCGCCTCTGGACCGCCGTCGGCACCGCCGCCGTGTCCGCGCTCCTGCTGTGGACCCACTACTGGTCGATCTGGCTGCTCGCCGGGATCGGGCTCGTCCTGCTCGTCGAGGCCATCGTCGAGCACCGGCGCGGCGACACGGCCCGCCGGAACGCCGAGCTGGGCCTCGCCGCCGCCATCGTGGTGGGCGGGCTGACCTTCGTGCCCTGGCTGCCCACGATGCTCTACCAGAGCGCCCACACCGGGACCCCGTGGGGCGACGTCGTGCGCCCGGCGGCGATCGGCGTCCTCGGGATGATCCAGGTGTTCGGCGGCGCGGTCGCCGAGTCGCAGCTGGTCGCGTACCTGGTCGCCGGGCTCATGCTGCTCGGCCTGTTCGGCCTCACCAACGGGCGCGGCCGGGTGGAGCTCGGTTGGCGGGTCCGCCCGACGGCGCGGCGTGAGGGCCTGGTGGTCCTCACGACTCTGTCGATCGCCTGGGCGGCCAGCTTCGCGGCCCACGCCGCGTTCACCGGCCGCTACCTGGCGGTGGTCGCGCCGCTGCTGGTCCTGCTCATCGCCATGGGCATCACCGCCATCGCCGACGACGCGTGGCGACGGATCGTCGTCGTGGTCGTGCTCGTCGGGTTCGCCGCCGGGACCACGGCCGAGGTCGCCCGGGTCCGGACCCAGGCGGGCGAGGTGGCCGACCGGATCGTCGAGGTGGTGGACGCCCTGCCGCCGGGATCGCCGCGCCCGTTGGTGGTGACGTGCCCCGACCAGAACGGGCCGTCCGTTCAGCGGGCCCTCCGCGACGCCGGCCTGCTCGACGCCGACGGGGAGGGCGAGGTCGAGGTCGTCGCCGTCCCGCGTCTCGATGACCCGCGCTTCGTCGACTGGGTCGACTACAAGGATCGCAACGACGCGATCGACCCCGCCGAGGTGGCCGGGCGCATCGCCGCCGCGGCGCAGGGTCGCACCCTCTTCTACGCGACGACCGAGGGCTACAAGACCCTCGAGGGCAAGTGCGAGGGGATCCAGAACTCGCTGATCCAGACCCGGGGCGGGCTCCGCGTGCTCGTCTCACCCGACGATCGCAACGAGGACGAGCCGGGAATCCAGCTCCTCGAGTTCCCCGCCCCGTGAGCACGGGCGCGACCCGCTGGGGCGGCGTCGAGGTCCGTCGCGCGGTGGCCGTCGGGCTCCTCGGCTGGATCTGGGCCCGGGTCTGCGTGGCCCTGGGCTTCTGGGTCGCCCACCTCCTGACGCCGGATCCCGCCCTGTCGGGCCGCCAGGACTTCCCGCTGCCCAAGGGCCTGCTCTCCTGGGACTCGTTCTTCTACGACTGGATCGCCAAGGGCGGCTACGACTCGGTGGCCGCCGACGGGGCCCGGTTCTTCCCGCTGTACCCGCTCCTCGGCCGCTGGCTCGGCGTCCTGTTCGGCGGGCGCAGCGACATCGCCCTCGTCGTGATCGGCAACCTGGCGGCGCTGGCCGGCGCCGTGGTGCTCGCCCAGCTGGCACGCGAGGTCCTGGCCGACCGGTGGGGGCCGGTCGACGCCGACCAGGTCGGTCTCCGCTCGGCCTGGATGGTGGCGATCGTGCCGGCCGCGATCGTCTTCGTCTGGCCCTACACCGAGGGCCTGGCCCTGCTGGTCACCGCCGGGACGCTGCTCGCACTGCACCGCCGGGCGTGGTGGTGGGCCGCCGGGCTGGCGCTCTTCGCCGGCGCGCTGCGGCCCACGGGGGTCCTGCTCGGCGTGCCGATCCTCATCGAGCTCGCGATGGCCCGGCCCCGACCGAAGCTGCTGCCGGCGATCGCCGCCCTTGTCGCCGCGCCGCTCGGGCTCCTCGCGTCGCTCGCCTACGTGGGCAACGAGGTCGGCGACTGGCTGGCACCGTGGGAGCAGCAGCGACCGATCCGCGGCGCGTTCCGCAACCCGCTCGTCCGCGCCGCCGAGTCGCTCTGGGGCCTTCTCCACAACACCGACACGGAGCTGGTCCCGTTCGTCGTCCTGTGGGGCCTGTTGGTGCTCGTGGCGGTGCGGCGCCGACAACCGTGGTCCTGGATCGCGTTCAGCGTCGTGACCCTGCTCGTGGCGCTCGCCGCGCAGACGATCGACTCCATCGGGCGCTACGGCCTGCTCGCCGTCCCGCTCGTGGTCGCCCTCGCTCAGTGGTCGGACCGGCGGTGGCGCCAGGTGCTCGTGTCGATCGCCGGCTCGGTCGGTCTCGTGATCTACACCGCCCAGGCACTCCAGGGCCGCATCGTCCCCTGACCCGCCCGGCAGCACCCGTTCTGTTCTGCAGAAGCGGTCGGTTCCGACCGCTTCTGCAGAACGGAACCGACGGTTAGGGTCGCGGGATGGCGCACGACCTGGTCATCCGCGGAGGGCGGCTCGTGGACGGCACCGGGGCGGCGGCCCGGGAGGCCGACGTGGTGGTCGACGGCGGGACCATCACCGACGTCGTTCCGCCGGGCTCGGCCGGCGACGCGGAGCGGGTCATCGACGCCGACGGGCTCCTGGTCACGCCCGGCTTCGTCGACATCCACACCCACCTCGACGCGCAGGTGGCGTGGGACCCGATGGGCACCAGCTCGTCGTGGCACGGCGTGACCAGCGTGGTCATGGGCAACTGCGGGGTCACCTTCGCACCCTGCAAGCCGGCGGACCGGGCCTACCTGGCCGACATGATGGAGTCCGTCGAGGACATCCCCGCCGAGTCGATCATGGCCGCCCTGCCCTGGGACTGGGAGACCTACGGCGACTACCTCGACAGCCTCGAGCGCATCGACAGCGTGATGAACCTCGGCGGGATGGTCGGACACTGCGCCCTGAGGTACTGGGCCATGGGCGACCGGTCGATGGACCCCGAGGCGCAGCCCACCGCGGCGGAGCTGGAGGAGATGGTCGGGCTCCTCGACGAGGCCATGGCCGCCGGTGCCCTCGGCTTCTCCACCTCGCGGACCCTGCGCCACAAGGTCCCCGACGGACGCCAGGTGCCGGGCACGTTCGCCACACGGGAGGAGCTCCTGGCCCTCGCCTCCGTCCTCCGCGACCGCGACCGGGGCATCTTCGAGAGCGCGCCCCGCTTCGACGGCGACGGCCCGTCCGAGCCGCGGTGCCGAGACGAGCTGGGCTGGATGCGCGAGGTCGCGCTGGCCACCCGCCGGCCGGTGACGTTCAACCTGACGCACACGTTCGAGAACCCCGACCACCACCGTCTGGCGATCGAGCTCGCCCGCGCCGCCAACGACGAGGGCGCGCTGATCCGACCCCAGACCACCGCTCGCGGCATCGGCGTGCTGTTCTCGCTCCAGGCCGCCACCCCGTTCGGTCGGCACCCGTCGTGGGCTGCGCTGAGAGACCTCGACATGGCCGGACGGCTGGCCGCGGTGCGCGACCCCGGGACCCGGGCCCGCCTGATCGCAGAGGCCGAGTCCGCGCCGACCGCGGAGGAGCTCGCCCGGTTCTTCGTGACCGGCGCCGACGGCGTGCCCGGCCAGCGCGACGGCGTCGCCCGCTACGACTGCGACCCCCGCACCTCGCTGCCGGCGGTCGCCGCCGAGCGGGGCGTGTCCATGGCGGAGGCCTTCCTCGACCTGTGCGACGAGAGCGACGGGCAGGTCCTCGTCTACTGGCCGCTGCTCAACCAGTCGATGGACGCCATCGCCGAGATGCTCACCGACGACTCGGTGATCATGGGCCTCGCCGATGCCGGGGCCCACGTGGGTCAGATCCTCGACGCCAGCCAGCCGACGTGGTTCCTGACCCACTGGGTGCGCGACCGGGGCCTGCTGTCGGTCGAGGCCGCCGTGCGACGGCTGAGCGCCGACACCGCGGCGTTCGTCGGCCTGCCCGGCCGGGGCACGGTCGTTCCGGGGGCCGCAGCCGACCTGAACGTGATCGACTGGGACGCCCTGGCGCTTCCGGTCCCCGAGTTCGTGCACGACCTGCCCAAGGGGGCGGGCCGCTGGATCCAGCGGGCGGAGGGGTACGTCGCCACCGTCGTGAACGGGGTGGTCGCCCTGGAGCACGGCCGCCACACGGGGGCCACGCCGGGCGCCGTGCTGCGCTCCGGTCCCGACGAGCGCTGAGGTTCGCCGATCGCAGCGGCGCTACCGTCTCCGGTGAGCCGAGCGGGGGTGCGGATCATGGGCGACAGCTGGACGCGGAGCGGGTGGTCGAGGCGGGGGTTCCTGACCGCGACGACGGCGGCGGTGGGAAGCGGGATCCTGGCCGCCTGCGCGCCGCCCGGGACCGGCCCGGGCGGACCTCCGCCCGGCTGCACGGTCCCGACGATCGGCTCCGCCGGCCCCTTGGCGGTTCCCGGTGCCGCCGGCCTGATCGACGAGGCGGCATGGCAGTCGCGCGCCGCCGGCTACCTCGCCGTCGCCACCGACCGCCTGGAGCCGACCAGCCCGACGTC
>JAEYSR010000255.1 GCA_023434535.1 Actinomycetes bacterium | reverse complement strand
CGGTGTCAGCTCGTGCAACTTTGGCCCCGTTCGCGGGCGCTGAGTAGTCTCCCAGCCTGATGGCGAACCCGCTCAGCGACTTCCTTCGCAGCTTCCTCACCGTCGGACTCTTCGCCGCCCTGGCGGTGGTCCTCTTCGCACTCCTGGTGGGGATCAGCGCGCTCCTGCGGCCCGACCGCAAGCAGACCCAGAAGTACATCGCGTACGAGTCCGGCGCGGACCCGATCGGCCAGAAGTGGTCCCAGAGCCAGGTCCGCTACTACATCTTCGCCCTGCTGTTCGTCATGTTCGACGTGGAGGCCGTGTTCATCTTCCCGTGGGCCACCCAGCTCGAGTGGTTCGGGGTGTTCGGCCTGGTGGAGATGTTCATCTTCATCTTCATCCTCCTCCTCGGCCTGATCTACGCCTGGCGCAAGGGGGTGCTCAAGTGGGCCTAGGCCTCGTCGAGAGCGGCAAGATGCCCAAGCCGCTCACCAAGCTCCTCAACCTGAGCCGCAGCTACTCCATGTGGGTGTACCAGTGGGGTCTCGCCTGCTGCGCCATCGAGATGGGCGCCGCCTTCGCGTCGCCCCGGTACGACGTGATGCGCCTCGGCGTCATCCCGCTCCCCGCCGGACCCCGCCAGACCGACCTCGTGGTCATCTCCGGCACGGTGACCGACAAGATGGCGCCGTCGATCCTGCGCCTCTACGAGCAGATGCCCGACCCCAAGTACGTCATCTCGATGGGGTCCTGCGCCAACTGCGGCGGCCCGTACTGGGACAGCTACTCGGTGACCAAGGGCGTGGACCAGATCCTGCCCGTGGACGTCTACGTGCCCGGCTGCCCGCCCCGGCCCGAGGCCCTGCTCGAGGGCGTCGTGCTCCTGCAGCAGCGCATCAAGACCGAGGACATGGCCGCCCGCTGGACCGGCGAATCGATCGTGGTCCAGTGATGGCCGACGACACCGCAACCGCAGAGGGCGCAGCCGAGGAAGAGGTCGAGGTCGTCGAGACCGACGAGCTCCGCGAGGACATCCTCGGTCGCTTCACCGACGTGCTCGGCGACGCCGTCGTCGAGTCGCTGATCGACCCCGGCGTCGACCTGACCATCCGGGTGCGCACCGACGCGTGGCGAGCGGTCGCGGACGCGGCCCGCAACCACCTCGGTGCCAAGTACTTCTGCTTCGAGTCGGCGATCGACTGGCTCCCGTCGCCGTTCGGCCGCTCGATGGACTCCGACGTCGACACCGTGCTGGCCGCTCAGGCCGGCGACACCGCCGAGCCGCCGTCGAGCGAGATCGCCCACGGCACCGCCGGTGGCGAGACCCGCTTCCAGGTGTTCGGCCGGGTCGCCCGCGTGGGCGTCGAGGGCGAGTTCTGGGGCGTGACGCTCAAGGCCGACGTCGGCGACGACATGACGGTCGACTCGTGGGTGCCGATCTTCGCCGGCGCCGACTGGCACGAGCGCGAGACCTGGGAGATGTTCGGCATCACCTTCACCGGCCACCCGGGCCTGCGCCACATGTACCTGCCGAGCGAGTTCGAGGGGAACCCGCTGCGCAAGGACTACCCGCTGATCTCGCGCATGGTGAAGCCGTGGCCCGGGATCGTCGACGTCGAGCCGATGCCCACCGACGAGACCGCCGAGGGCGGCGACAACCCCGACGCGGACGGCGCCTCCAGCGGCGAGGTCCCGGGTGAGACCACGCCGGGTGAGACAACAGGGAGCAGCGACGCCTGATGACCGCCGTCACCGATCGCCGTCAGCTCCAGCAGATCGCCGCCCGCGCCGCGGACGCCCGCGTCAACGTCGAGCTCGAGGCCGAGGGCATGACCCTCAACATCGGCCCGCAGCACCCCGCCACGCACGGGACGCTGCGCATCGTCGCCCGTCTCGACGGCGAGCAGGTCGTCGCCGCCGAGCCGGTCGCCGGCTACATGCACCGCGGCTACGAGAAGCTCACCGAGGTCCGGACCTACGCCCAGTGCACGGCGCTGGTGAACCGGATCGACTGGCTGGGCAGCTTCGCCAACGAGGTCCCGTTCATCCTCGCCGCCGAGCGGCTGATGGGCGTCGAGGCACCGCCGAGGGCCACGTGGATCCGCACGATCCTGTTCGAGATGTCGCGGATCTCGCACCTGATCCTGTTCCTCGGCGACATGGGCGTGCAGCTCGGCGCCGTCACCCCGGTGTTCTTCGCCTTCCGCGACCGCGAATACGTGCTCGACCAGATCGAGCGCGTCACCGGCGGCCGGTTCCACCCGAACTTCGACCGCATCGGCGGCCTCAAGGACGACCTGCCCAAGGGCTGGATCGAGGACACCAAGTCGGTGATGGACAAGGTCCGCGCCTTCTGCGACGAGATGGAGGACCTCCTGATGGGGTCCGAGATCTTCGACGCCCGGACCCGCGGCATCGGCGTCATCCCGGCGGACGTCGGCCTGCAGTACGGCCTGTCGGGCGCCAACATCCGTGCCTCGGGCGTGGACTGGGACATCCGCCGCGACAACTGCGTCGGCCTGGCCTACCCGGAGCTCGACTGGAAGGTCATCACCCACCCCGATGGCGACAGCTTCGCCCGGTTCTGGGTCCGCCTCCAGGAGGTCCGCGAGGCCGCCAAGATGATCGACCAGCTCTGCGACGGGCTGCCCAGCGGCCCGATCATGAGCAAGGTGCCCCGCATCATCAAGGTGCCGGCCGGTGAGGCCTGGGTCTCGACCGACAACCCGCTCGGCGAGATGGGCTACTACGTCGTGAGCCAGGGCGACCTGACGCCGTTCCGGGTCAAGATCCGCTCGGCCAGCTTCAACAACGTGTCGATCACGCCGTGGCTCCTGCGGGGCGTCTACGTCCCCGACATCGTGACGATCCTGGCCTCGCTGTACTTCATCCTCGGGGACATCGATCGATGACCGCAGTGATCACCGCGCTCGAGCTGTCGTACTGGCAGCAGACGACGATCCGCCTGCTCGCGGGTCTGGTCGCCGTGCTGCTGCTCACCGGCGGCGTCGTCTACCTCTACCTCTTCAAGTTCGTCTCCTTCATGCAGAGCCGCCTCGGCCCGATGGAAGCCGGGCCGTTCGGCTCGCTGCAGCTCCTCGCCGAGGTCGGCAAGTGGCTGCAGAAGGAGGACATCTCCACCGAGGAGTCCGACAAGTTCATCTTCGGACTGGCCCCGGCCGTCGTCCTCGTGTCGACGTTCCTCCTGTTCGTCGTCATCCCCGCCGGACCGAACGCCGTGATGGCGGACCTCAGCACCGGCATCTACTACGTGCTCGCCATGTCGTCGCTGTCGGTGATCGGCATCCTCATGGCCGGTTGGGCGTCGGCCAACAAGTACGCCCTGATGGGCGCCCTGCGAGCCGGCGGCCAGCTCATCGCCTACGAGCTCCCGCTGGTCCTCGGCGTGATCGGCGTCGTCATCCAGGCCGGCAGCCTGAACCTGCAGGAGATCGTCTACGCCCAGTCCAACGGCGAGATCTTCGGCTTCGACGGCATCGGCAACCCGTACATCCTCACCCAGTTCGTGGCCTTCGCGATCTTCATGATCGCCGTGCAGGCCGAGCTGACCCAGACCCCGTTCGACATGCCGATCGCCGAGTCCGAGCTCGTGGCCGGCTACCAGGTCGAGTACTCGGGCATCCGGTTCCTGGTGTACTTCATCGCCGAGTTCGCGACGGCCGTCGCCTTCGCCGCCATCGCCTCCACCCTGTTCCTTGGCGGCTGGGCGCTGCCCTCGGCGTGGGGCCTCTCGGACACGGCCATGCACGTCATCGGCCCGATCAACGTCTCGATCAAGGCCGTCATCCTCGTCGGCGTGGTCTTCTGGGTCCGCTTCTCGATGCCTCGCTTCCGTGAGGACCAGCTCCAGCGCCTGGCCTGGAAGGTCCTCATCCCGCTGGCGCTCCTCAACATCGTGGCGACGGCGATCCTCAAGGTGGTGTTCTGATGGCTCCCAAGCCGCCCACGCCCAAGGTGCCCGGGGTGATCAAGGGCCTCGGCGTCACGTTGCGGACCGCCAAGGAGACGATCTTCCCCGACGGCATGCTCAAGCCGCCGTCGCCGTCCAAGGGCGCGGCCACCGTCCAGTACCCCCGGGAGAAGGAGACGCCGGCTCCCCGGGCCCGTGGCGTCATCGCCCTCGAGGAGGACAACTGCACGGCCTGCATGCTGTGCGCCCGCGAGTGCCCGGACTGGTGCATCTACATCGAGGCCCACAAGACGCTGGCGCCGCCGCGTCGTGAGGGCGGCAAGCCCCGTTCGGTCAACGCCCTCGACCGCTTCGACATCGACTTCGCCCTCTGCATGTACTGCGGCATCTGCGTCGAGGTCTGCCCGTTCGAGGCGCTCTTCTGGAGCCCCGAGTACGAGTACTCCGAGGTCCACATCGCCGACCTGCTCCACGACAAGACCCGCCTGGGCCAGTGGATGGAGACCGTCCCGGACTTCGAGGCCTACGAGTCGGGCTCCGAGGCCAAGGTCAAGAAGGTGCCCCGCTCATGATCGGGACGCTGCTCGCAGCAGCCAACGAGGTCACGTTCGACACGCCGGCCAACGTGGTGTTCGCCGTGCTGGCGGTCGTCATGGTGATCGCCGCCGTGCGGGTCGTCACGACCAAGAACATCGTGCACGCCGCCCTGTGGCTGATGATCGTCCTCGGCGGCAACGGCATCATCTACCTGCTGCTACAGGCCGAGTTCGTGGCCATGACGCAGTTCCTGGTCTACCTGGGCGCCATCATCGTGCTGTTCCTGTTCGGCATCATGCTGACCAGGGCACCGCTCGGTCGGTCCGACGACCTGGACAACGACCAGCGCTGGATGGGCGTCGCGGTCTCGCTGATCCTGCTGGTGGTCATCGGCTACTCGCTGATCAAGACCTACACCGACGACAAGCTCGACTTCCGGGCCGTCGCTGACGCCGGCACCAACGCCCAGACCCAGTCGCTGGCCACCTCGATCTTCACCGACTACCTCGTCCCGTTCGAGGTCGTGTCGGTCCTGCTCCTCGCCGCCCTCGTCGGCGCCATCGTTCTGGCCAGGAGGGACTGACGTGCTGCTGAACCAGTTCCTCCTCCTCGCCGCGGTCCTGTTCTGCACCGGCGTCTACGGCGTCATCGTCCGCAAGAACGGTGTGCTCGTCCTGATGTCGATCGAGCTGATCCTCAACGCCGTGAACATCAACCTCATCGCCTTCAGCACCTTCTGGGGCATGGGCGGCCAGGTGTTCGCCCTGTTCGTGATCGCCGTGGCCGCCGCCGAGGTCGGCGTGGGCCTGGCGATCGTGCTGCTCATCTACCGGAACAAGCGCTCCATCGACATCGACGAGCTCGACGAGTTGAAGGGCTGACGCAGAGCACCATGTGGTTCTTCACGCACGTCTGGATCGTCCCGGCCCTCATGGCCCTGTCGTTCCTGATCATCCTGCTGTTCGGCAAGAAGATGCCCAAGAAGGGCGCCGAGGTCGGCATCTTCATGGTGTCCATCTGCCTGCTGTTCGCCCTGGCGACGGCGTGGAACTGGGCCACCTGGAACCACGAGGCACCCGAGGTCGGACCCGACGACACCGAGGCCCAGGCGCTGGCGACCGAGGCCGGCGCGCTGTCCAACGTCCCGTCCGCCTGCTCCAAGCTGGCCGCCGAGGCCCGTGAGCACACCGGCGGTGGTTCGGAGGCCGAGGGCGCCGAGTCCGGTTCCGGTTCGCACGGCGAGGAGGGCGCAGCTCCGGCCGCCGCTCCGACCGGCACCGGCGAGACGGCTGCGGCCGCAGCGGGCGGAGGCGAGGCCGAGCCCGAGGCGATCACCCAGCCGGTGGTGCGCTGCGCCACGTGGATCGATGCCGAGCAGTCGTCGATCACCTGGGGCACCCAGATCGACGGCCTGTCGGTGATGATGCTCGTGGTCGTCACGATCATCTCGCTGCTCGTGCACATCTTCTCCACCGACTACGTGCACGGCGACCGTCGCTACACGCACTACTTCGCCTTCCTGTCGCTGTTCACCGCCTCGATGCTCTTCTTCGTGCTCTCCCAGAGCACGCTGCAGATGATCGTGGGCTGGGAGCTGGTCGGCGTCTGTTCGTTCGCGCTGATCGGGCACTGGTGGGAGGAGAAACCGAACTCCGACGCCGCGCTCAAGGCCTTCCTCACCAACCGCGTGGGCGACATCGGCCTGCTGGTCGGCATGATCGTCCTGTTCTTCGCCGCCGACCGGTCCTTCTCGATCATGGACATCAACATCCTCGCCAACGAGGGCGGGATCGGTCACACCACGCTGATGGTCGCCTCGCTGTGCCTGATCGCCGCGGTGATGTCCAAGTCGGGCCAGTTCATCCTCCACACCTGGCTGCCCGACGCCATGGCCGGCCCCACCCCGGTGTCAGCCCTGATCCACGCCGCGACCATGGTCGTCGCCGGCATCTTCATGGTCGCCCGGCTCTACCCGGTGTTCTTCGAGGGCCTGGCCATCGGCGGCTCGTCGATCAACGCCCTGGCCGTGGTCGGCGCCGTCACCGCACTGTTCGGGGCGCTGCTCGCCTTCGTCCAGAAGGACATCAAGAAGGTCCTCGCCTACTCGACGGTCTCGCAGCTCGGCTTCATGGTGACCTCGCTGGGCGTCGGCGCCTGGACGGCGGCCATGTTCCACCTCTTCACGCACGCCTTCTTCAAGGCCTGCCTGTTCCTGGGTGCCGGCTCGCTCAGCCACGCCTGCCACCACAGCTTCAACATGGTCGACGACATGGGCGGTCTGAAGAAGATCATGCCCAAGACGTTCTGGACCTACGTGATCGCCACCGGTGCGCTCGCGGGCTTCTTCCCGCTGTCGGGCTTCTGGTCCAAGGACGAGATCCTGGCCGGCACCGGTTCGTTCCCGGGCACGGAAGGCGCCAACGGCACCTACCACCTGATGCTCGTGATGCTGCTGCTCGCCGCGTTCTGCACGGCGGCCTACATGACCCGCACCATCTGGTACGCCTTCTTCGGCGAGTTCCGCGGCCACGGGCACCCGCACGAGTCCGGCCCCCGCATCACGGTCCCGCTGATCATCCTCGCCACCCTCGGCGCGGTGGCCGGCATCGCCAACCTGCCCTGGGACGTGCCGATCATCGGGGCGCACGCCTTCGAGCACTTCGTCGAGCCCGTCGGGCTGTACTTCCCGAGCATCACCCACGCCGAGTTCCACCCCGTGCTGGCGGTGACGTCGTTCGGCGTCGCCTGCCTCGGCATCCTCGGCGCCTACCTCTACTTCTGGAAGGGCGCCTTCGCCGGTCTCCACGGCCTGTCGGAGCGCAACCGGCTGGCCGGCTTCCTGAAGAACATCCTCGTCAACAAGTACTACTTCGACTGGCTCTACACGGGCGTCATCGTCGGCTTCGTCAAGGGCCCGCTGGCCCGGGCGAGCAACTGGTTCAACAAGTCCGTCCTCGACGGCATCGTCAACGGCGTCGGCAAGGGCGCCGCCGGCGGTGGCCGATGGGTCTACGACAACGTCGACCGGACCGTGGTCGACGGCGCCGTCAACGGTGTGGGTGCTGTGTCGAGCAGCACCGGTGGCGGGCTCCGTCGCATCACCAGCGGTCACATCCAGCAGTACGCAGCCCTGTTCTTCGCGGCTGCCGCAGTCCTGGCCGGCATCTTCGTCGTGCTCATCGGCTGATCGAGTAGGGAGACCACGTTCCGATGAAAGAGTTCCTGAACGACTGGGGTCTGATCCTCGTCACGTTCCTGCCGTTGGTGGGCGTGGCGGTGATGCTCTGCGTCCCCAAGGAGTCCGAGGGCACCCACAAGCTGCTGTCTCTCATCACCGCGCTGGGCACCGCCCTCGTGGGAGTGCTGCTCTTCGCCAACTTCGACTACGACAAGGCCGGCGAGCTGCAGTACTACGTCGACCACAGCTGGATCAGCCAGATCAACAGCAACTTCATCATGGGTCTGGACGGGCTCTCCCTCCCGCTCCTCGCCCTGACGCTGCTGATCGTCCCGCTGGTCTTCATCTACAGCTGGAACCACGTGCCGGATCCGGGGAACCCCAAGGCGTTCCTGATCCTGATGCTCATCCTCGAGACGGGCATGATCGGGTCGTTCCTGGCCCAGGACCTGATCCTCTTCTTCGTGTTCTTCGAGGTCGTCCTCCTGCCGATGTACTTCATGATCGGCGTCTGGGGTGGCCCGGAGCGCAAGTACGCCTCGATCAAGTTCTTCATCTACACGCTGCTCGGCTCGGCCCTGATGATCGTCAGCTTCGTGGCCGTCTACTTCCTGGTGAAGAACCCGGCCACCGGCGAGGCCATCCAGTCCTTCTCGATCCCGGAGCTCAAGGCGGCGGGCGGGTTCGGCGTCGAGCGGGCGGCCCAGGTCGTGCTCTTCGGCGGCATGTTCATGGGCTTCGGCATCAAGGTGCCGATGTTCCCGTTCCACACCTGGCTGCCCGACGCCCACACGCAGGCCCCGACGCAGGGCTCGGTCATCCTGGCCGCGGTGCTCCTGAAGCTCGGCACCTACGGCTTCATCCGGATCGCCATCCCGGTCCTGCCCGACGGCGCCCGCCAGTGGGCCCCGGCCATCGGCATCCTGGCCGTGATCGGCATCATCTACGGCGCCCTGTGCTGTCTGGCCCAGACCGACATGAAGCGGCTCATCGCCTTC
This sequence comes from Actinomycetes bacterium, assembly GCA_023434535.1. Classification (GTDB taxonomy): domain Bacteria; phylum Actinomycetota; class Acidimicrobiia; order Acidimicrobiales; family Microtrichaceae; genus Dermatobacter. Next base: position 10,743 of record JAEYSR010000255.1, on the reverse strand, counting down.
TCCTCGGTCAGCCACATGGGCTTCACCATGCTGGCGATCTCCACCATGACCACGTTCGGCTTCAACGCCGCCGTGTTCGGGATGGTCGCCCACGGCCTCATCACCGGCATGCTGTTCTTCCTGGCCGGCTCGGTGAAGGAGCGGTACCACACGCTCGAGATCAAGCGCCTCGGCGGTCTGCTCATCTCGGCGCCGAAGATGGGCTGGATCCTCGGCCTGTGCACCATGGCCTCGCTCGGGCTCCCGGGCCTGGCCGGGTTCTGGGGTGAGTTCCCGGCGATCCTGTCGGCCTACGAGCCCGCCGCCGGCCTCAGCCTCCCGCTGTTCCGCACCCTGATGGTGATCGCGGCGCTCGGCACCGTGCTCGCCGCCGGCTACCTGCTCTGGCTCTACCAGCGCACGGCGTTCGGGACGCCCAAGGAGGAGTTCGCGAACGACCCGCACATCCACGACGTGGAGACCCCCGAGTGGATCGCCTGGACGCCGCTCATCGTCCTCATCGTGGTCCTGGGCTTCGTGCCCGCCATCATCTTCAACGTGACCGAGCCGGCGGTGGCCATCATCGCCAAGACGGTCGGAGGCTGATCGACCGTGTCGCTGGCCGTCCAGCTCGCAGCGCAGGCAGAGGAGACCTTCCGGGGTCCGACCATCGACTACCACGCGCTCGCGCCCGAGATCATCCTCACGGTGACGATCGTCGTGCTCGTGCTGCTGGACTCGATCAAGCTCGACCGGGCCCGGGCGTTCATGCCCGTCGTCACCAACCTGGCGCTGCTCGGCGCGCTGATCCCGCTGCTCACGCTGGCCGCCGACGGCGGCACCCGCGTCCTGTTCGGCGGGTCCTACGTGGTCGGGCCGATGCCGCTCCTGCTCAAGGCGATGTTCATCGTCTCGGCGTACGTGGTGGTCCTGCTGTCGACCAACTACATGGCCGAGGGCGACTACTGGGAGAGCGAGTACTACACGCTGCTCGTCAGCTCGGTGCTGGGCATGGTCGTGATGGCCTCGAGCCGCGACCTCATCGGCATCTTCGTGGCGCTGGAGCTGCTGTCGATCCCGGCCTACATGCTGGCGTCGTGGCGCAAGGGCGACGTGAAGTCCAACGAGGCCGGCATGAAGTACTACCTGATGGGCGTCTTCGCCTCGGCGGTGCTGCTCTACGGCATGTCGCTGGTCTACGGCCTGGGTGGCTCCACCCAGCTGGAGCAGATCGGTCGGTCGATCGCCGAGGCCCCGTCGGAGGGCGTCCCGGTGATCACCCTGGCGCTGCTGTTCGTGGTCGTCGGCTTCGCCTTCAAGGTCTCGGCCGTGCCGTTCCACGTGTGGGCGCCCGACACCTACGAGGGTGCTCCGACCCCCGTCACCGCCTTCCTGGCCGTGGCCTCCAAGGCCGCCGGCTTCGTGGCGCTGATCAGCGTCGTCTTCTACGCCTTCCTGCCCCGGGCCGACATCGTCGAGCCGCTGTTCTTCGTCCTGGCGATCGCCTCGATGACCGTGGGCAACCTGGTCGCCCTGCGCCAGACCAACGTGGTGCGCATGCTCGCCTACTCGGGCATCGCCCAGGCCGGGTTCATGCTCGCCCCGTTCGTGGTCGCCGGCTCGGACCCGTTCGAGGCCATGCAGTCGGTCGTCATCTACCTGGTGATCTACGCGGCGATGAACCTCGGCGCCTTCGCCGTCATCATCGCCATCGCCCGCAAGACCCGCTCCGCCGAGCTCAAGGACCTGGGCGGGATCGTGCACACGATGCCCGGCATGGCCTGGTGCATGGTGCTGTTCCTGGCGTCGCTGATCGGCATCCCGCCGCTCGGCGGTTGGTACGCCAAGTTCGGCGTGTTCAAGGTGCTGATCGGCGCCGACACCGGCCTCGGTTGGGCGACCGCGATCATCATGGCGCTCAACACCGCCGTGGCGGCCTACTACTACCTGAACGTCGCCAAGACGATGATCTTCGACGACGCCCCCGACGGCGACACCACGCCCGCACCCCGGGTCCCGCCGGCGCTCACGGCCGCCGTCGCGATCACGCTCGTGGCCACGTTCGCCTTCGGCGTCCTGCCGGGGCTGCTGACCAACGTCACGGCCTACGGTCCGATCGCCCTCGGCGGCTGACCGCCGTCCGGCGGCCCCTTCCCGTGCGAACTGGCTGTCACATTCCCGGCCAGGGCCGGGAATGTGACAGCCAGTTCGGCATCGACGCGGGAGGAGGACGCCCGTGAAGGTGCTCGCCGAGCGCATCGGTCGCTTCGGGTCGATCCGGTTCGACGAGTTCGTCGCCGCCGCCCTGTACGAGCCGGAGGTCGGGTTCTTCTCCTCGCTGGGTGACGGCGGTCGTGGCCGTGCCGGTCGGGCCGGCGGCGACTTCATCACCTCGCCGGAGGTCGGACCGCTCTTCGGGGCGGTCGTCGCCCGCTGGCTCGACGCCCGGTGGGAGGAGCTCGACCGTCCCGACCCGTTCGTGGTGGTGGAGGCCGGGGCGGGTCGGGGAGCGCTCGCCCTGTCGGTGCTGGCCGCCGAGCCCGTGTGCGCCCCGGCGCTGCGCTACGTGCTGGTCGAGCGGTCACCGGCCCTCCGTGCGGCCCAGGGCGACCACCTGGCGCTCGCCCACCCCGCCGAGGTCCTCGGACCGACGGGCGACGTGGACGAGGGCGTCGAGTCGCCGGTCGCCCGCTCCGGTCCCCTGGTGTGCTCGCTGCCGGACCTGCCCGCAGCGGCCGTCGACGGCGTGGTCATCGCCAACGAGCTGCTGGACAACGTGCCGTTCCGCCTCTTCGTGCGCGGTGGCGTCGACGGGTCCGACGACGGCTGGGCCGAGATCCGCGTGACCGTCGACGCCGGACGGTTCATCGAGCTCCCGGTCCCCGCCGACGACGACGTGGTTCGCCGCCTCGAGGAGCTCGCCCCCGACGCCCGGCCCGGCGCCCGGGTGCCGCTGCAGGACGACGCCGCAGGATGGCTGCGCGACGCCCGGCTCGTGCTGCGCTCCGGGTCCGTGCTCCTGTTCGACTACGCCTCGCCCAGCACCGCCGCCCTGGCCGAACGCCCCGTCGACGAGTGGCTGCGGACCTATCGCGACCACGACCGGGGGACCGCCCCGCTGGACGCGCCGGGCACCCAGGACGTCACCGTCGAGGTGGCCATCGACCAGCTCGCGTCCGTCGCGCCCCCCGACTCCGACCTGCTGCAGGCCGAGTGGCTCCGCCGGTGGGGGATCCAGGGCATGGTCGCCGAGGGCCTCCGGGTGTGGGAGGAGCGGGCCGGGATCGGCGACCTGGCCGCGCTGCGGGCCCGGAGCCGCGCCGTCGAGGCCGAGGCGCTGTGCGACCCCACCGGTCTCGGTGCCTTCCACGTCCTCGAGTGGCGCCTCTCGTGAACCTCGGGCGCACCGGCCGGGGCCCTCGCGACCCCGACCGAGGTCGTTGACAACACGTCACGTCCCATGACGACGTGAGCCACGTCGAGGATCCGGATCGGCGGTGTCGACAAGCGATGGGAGCCGCGCACGGTTCCAACCTCGCGCCAACCTCAGCGGGCCTAGCGTGTCGACGTCACCACCACAGGGGGAACCGATGAACGACGCTGCCGGGGCCGACGACGCCGCGACCATCGAGGACTACTACCGGGAGGACCGCACCTTCGCGCCGTCACCCGAGTTCGTCGCCCGGGCCGTCGTCACCGATCCGGGCATCTACGACGCGGCCGAGGCGGATCCCGAGGGCTTCTGGGCCGACCGGGCGCGTGAGCTGCTGACGTGGGACAGCGACTTCCACACGACACTCGAGTGGGAGCTGCCGTTCGCCAAGTGGTTCGTGGGCGGCACACTCAACGTGGCGGTGAACTGCGTCGACCGCCACGTCGCGGCCGGGCTGGGCGACCGGGTCGCCATCCACTGGGAGGGCGAGCCGGGCGACACCCGGACGATCACCTACTCCGACCTGCTGCGGGAGGTGAGCCGCTTCGCCAACGGGTTGGAGGAGCTCGGCGTCGGCGCCGGCGATCGGGTCTGCATCTACCTGCCGATGATCCCCGAGGCCGTGTTCGCGATGTTGGCCTGTGCCCGCATCGGCGCCGCGCACTCGGTGGTGTTCGGCGGGTTCAGCCCCGACTCGCTCATCGACCGCATCAACGACGCTGGCGCGACGGTCGTGGTGACGGCGGACGCCGGCTATCGCCGGGGTCAGCCGTTCCAGCTGAAGCCGAACGTCGACGTGGCGGTGGCGGCGTGTCCGACGGTGGCGTCGGTCGTGGTCGTGGATCGCTGCGGCACCGACATCGAGATGGCCGACGGCCGGGACCACTGGTGGGACGACCTCGTGAGCCGTCAGGCCGACACCCACCACGCGACGAGCTTCGACGCCGAGCAGCTGCTGTTCCTGCTGTACACCTCGGGCACCACGGCCAGCCCCAAGGGCATCATGCACACCTCGGGCGGCTACCTGACCCAGGTGGCGTGGACCCACAAGGCCGTCTTCGACCTCCATGCCGAGACCGATGTCTACTGGTGCGCGGCGGACGTCGGCTGGGTGACCGGTCACAGCTACATCGTCTACGGGCCGCTCGCCAACGGTGCCACGACGGTGATGTACGAGGGCACGCCCGACACGCCTCGGGAGGACGAGCGCACGGGCGATGGTCCGGCGAGCTGGGACAAGGACCGGTTGTGGGGCATCGTCGAGCGCTACGGCGTCACGCAGCTCTACACGGCGCCGACCGCCATCCGGACCTTCATGAAGTGGGGTGCGGAGTGGCCCGAGCGCCACGACCTGTCGTCGCTGCGGGTGCTGGGCACGGTGGGGGAGCCCATCAACCCCGAGGCCTGGATGTGGTACCACCGCCACATCGGCTCCGAGCGCTGCCCCATCGTCGACACGTGGTGGCAGACCGAGACCGGCGGTCACATGATCACGCCGCTGCCGGCGCTGACCGCGACCAAGCCGGGCTCCGCCTGCCGGCCGCTGCCCGGCATCGGCGCGGAGCTCGTCGACGACTCGGGCAACGTGGTCTCCGTCGGCGGCGGTTACCTCACCCTGACGCGGCCGTGGCCGTCGATGCTGCGGGGCATCTGGGGCGACTCCGATCGCTACGCGGACACCTACTGGTCCCGCTTCGAGGGCCGGTACTTCGCCGGCGACGGCGCCAAGCTCGATGACGACGGCTACCTGTGGGTGCTCGGCCGCGTCGACGACGTCATGAACATCTCCGGGCACCGGATCTCCACCGCCGAGGTCGAGTCCGCCCTGGTCGACCATCCTGCGGTGGCCGAGGCGGCGGTGGTGGGGGCGACCGATCCGACCACCGGCCAGGCCATCGTCGGCTACGTGATCCTTCGGGGCGGCGTCGAGGCGTCCGACGAGCTGCGCGAGGAGATCCGCCAGCACGTGTCGGTCAAGCTCGGCGCCATCGCCCGCCCGCGGGCCGTGATCCTCGTCGACGACCTGCCCAAGACCCGCTCGGGCAAGATCATGCGCCGCCTGCTCCGCGACGTGGTCGAGGGGCGCGAGCTCGGCGACACGACCACGCTCGCGGACGCCAACGTCGTCCAGGCCATCCGCGACGGAGCTGCCGCCGCCTCCGACGACTGAGCCCTCGCTCGCCGGCAGCGACGAGGGAGATCCCTCGGCGACCGCGTAACCTGCCCGCCGTGCCGACCTGGGACCCCCGATTCAGCAACTGGCTCTGGCGCGACGAACCGCTGGACGCCGGCACCTCGATCGTGTTCGACATGGACGGGGTGCTCTCGAACGCCAGCACCCGCCAGCACTACCTGGAGCACCCGTTCCGCGACTGGGAGGCGTTCTTCCAGGCGTGCGGCGACGACGAGCTCATCGACGAGGTCGCCCGGCTCCTCGACGTGCTCGACGACGACCTCCAGATCGTGCTGCTGACCGCCCGACCGATCCGGGTCCAACCGCAGACGCTCGGCTGGCTCGACCGCTACGGCCTGCGCTGGGACGTGCTGATCATGCGCGAGTTCGGCGACTACATGGCCGCCCGGCACTTCAAGCAGCGCACGGTGTACGAGCTGCGCGACCGCGGCCACGACCTCCGCCTGGCCTTCGAGGACGATCCCCGCAACGTGGCGATGTTCCACGGCGAGGGCGTCCCGTGCATCTACATCCACTCCGGCTACTACAACTGAGCCGGTCGTCCCTCTGAGCAGCGCTTCAGTCCGGGCGGTCGACCGCACCGCGCCGCCCTACGCTGCAAGCCGTGCGGAACAACCTCAAGACGGCGGTCCTCCTCGCCGGCCTCGGAGCGCTCTGCATGGCCGTCGGCGGGTTCATCGGCGGGCAGACCGGGGTCGTCGTCGGCCTGCTCATCGGGCTCGCCATGTGCGGCGGCTCGTACTGGTTCTCCGACTCGCTGGCCATCCGATCCGCGCAGGCCGTCGAGGTGACGGCGGAGCAGATGCCGCAGTACCACGCCATCGTCGCGGATCTGGCCATGCGGGCGGGCCTGCCCAAGCCACGGTTGTACGTGTCGCCGAACCCGCAGCCAAACGCCTTCGCGACGGGCCGCAACCCCGACAACGCGGCGGTCTGCGTGACGCAGGGCCTCCTGGAGATCCTCGACTGGGAGGAGATCCGCGGCGTGCTCGCCCACGAGCTGTCCCACGTCCGCAACCGCGACATCCTGATCGGCTCGGTGGCCGCCGCGGTCGCCATGGGCATCACGTTCTCGGCGACCATGGCCCGCTTCGCCATGATCTTCGGCGGGGGCCGCTCCGACGAGCGCAGCAACCCGTTCGGGGCGATCCTGATGGTGATCCTGGCGCCGATCGCCGCGGGGCTGATCCAGATGGCGATCAGCCGCAGCCGCGAGTACGAGGCCGACGCCTCGGCGGCCCGCATGATCGGGAGCGGCGAGCCGCTCGCCCGGGCGCTCGAGAAGCTGGACGCCGGCGCCGAGCGCGTCCCGGTGGCGGTGAACCCGGCCGAGGCCTCGGCCTACATCGTCAACCCGCTCCGCGGTCGCAATGCCTCGGGCCTGTTCATGACCCACCCGCCGGTGGCCGAGCGCATCGCCCGCCTCCGCAGCAACGCCTGGGCCGCCTGAACCCGGGGGTTCAGTCCCGGAAGTTGCCGAACTGCAGGGGGATCTCGAAGTCGTGCTCCTTGCACGCCGCGATCACCGACTGCAGGTCGTCGCGCTTCTTGGCGATCACCCGGACCTGCTCGCCCTGGGTCTGGGACTGCACGCCCTTCAGGCCGAGGCCTTTGATGAACTTGTTGAGGTCCTTCGCCCGGTCCGAGTTGATGCCGGCGACCAGCTTGGCCACCTGTCGCACGGTCGCACCGGACGCCTCCTCGACCTTCTCGTACGACACCGCCTTCATCGAGATGCCCCGCTTGACGAACTTCTCCTCGAGGACCTGACGCAGGGCGGCCAGCCGATCCTCCGTCGAGGAGCGCAGCGTGATCGACTCCTCGGCCAGCTCGAGGGAGGAGTTCGTGTTCTTGAAGTCGAAGCGGTTGGCGATCTCGCGGGACGCCTGGTCGACCGCGTTGCGGATCTCCTGGGCATCGACCTCGGACGTGATGTCGAAGCTGGGCATCGGTGACCTTCCTGTGCGCCGGACGGCGGGCCGTGCGGCGCGATCCGGGTTCGAACGTTGCGGAGTGGAACGCTATCGTGGCCGCTTCCCAGGGTCGGTGCCCGAGTGGCCAAAGGGAGCAGACTGTAAATCTGCCGGCGTATGCCTTCGAAGGTTCAAATCCTTCCCGGCCCACCAACGCGGAACGTCGACACGGCAGGCCTTCGGGCCTGCCGTTCGTGTTCCGGGCAGCCCCTTCCGAGGTCCGTCCGGACCCTCAGCCCGCGAGGAGCTCCGAGTACAGGCCGTGGGTCGGCGCGTCGAACGCCACCAGCAGGATCGAGCGCACGCTGGTGGGGCGGAGGTTGCCGAGCGTCTCGACGGCGATCTCCGCCGCGGGGCGACGCGGGAATCCGTAGACCCCGGTCGAGATCGCCGGGAAGGCCATGGACGTCGCGCCCAGGGCGTCGGCCACCTCGACCGACCTGCGATAGCAGCTGGCGAGCAGCCCCGCCTCGTCCTCGTCGCCGCCCCGCCAGATCGGCCCGACGGTGTGGACGACCCACCGCGCCGGCAGGCGGTGGCCCGAGGTCGCCTTGGCGTCGCCGGTGTCGCAGCCGCCGAGCATCCGGCACTCGTCCAGCAGCCCGGGGCCGGCCGCCCGGTGGATGGCGCCGTCCACGCCCCCGCCACCGAGCAGCGCCCGGTTGGCGGCGTTGACGATGGCGTCGACGTCGAGCTCGGTGATGTCGCCGAGGTGGGCTGCGAGGTCGGGACCGCTCACAGCAGCTTCTCCATCACGACGACGTCGTGGAAGCGGCCGAACTTCCGGCCGACCTCCTTCTCCTGCCCGACGATCTCGAACCCGAGCCGGGCGTGGAGTCCGATCGAGGCATCGTGGCCGGCGACGATGCGGGCGAGGACGGCATGGAAGCCGTGGGCGGTCGCCCGGTCCACGAGCTCGGCGAGCAGCGCCGCTCCCACGCCGCTGCCGCGATGATCCGCGTGGACGTACACGGAGTCCTCGACCGAGGTGGAGTAGCCCGGTCGGTCGCGGTAGGGCGACAGCGACCCGAAGCCGATCACCACGTCGGTGCCGTCCGCGGAGTCGACGGCGACCACGGCGGCGTGGGCCCCGGAGCGGTCGGTGATCCAACGTCGCTGCTCCTCGAGGGTCCGTGGCGTCAGGTCGAACGTGACGTTCGAGGTGAGCACCTCGTGGTTGTAGATCTCGAGGATCGCCGGAGCGTCGGTCGGCAGGGCCGGGCGGAGCAGCACGCCGCGACGCTACCGGCGTCGGATCGGACCGACGCTCACCGATATCCGGATCCAGAGCGCGAATCCTTGTGCGGCGCGACCCCTATATGGCAACGGGGAGGCGTCAGATGCCGGAGGGGGAGACGACGATCGCGCTCGGCTCGATCACGCCGATCGCTCCGGTCATCGCCTCGACCCGCGCCCACTCGGCCACGGCCTCGGACTCGCTCAGGAGCACGATCTGCTGGTGCTCGGAGCTGCGGACGAGCAGCTCGAGCATGGCGGGCAGCACGGACGGGTCGAGGTTCTGGAACGGCTCGTCGAGCAGCGCCGGGAAGCTCTCCCATCCGGGGCCGAGGCTCCTCAGCTGCTCGAGCCGGCCGAGCACGGCGTGCGCGGCCGCCGCGGTCTGGTCGCCACCGGCAGGGTCCTCGGGCGTGAGGAAGGGCTGGACGTCGGCGCGGAGTCGGGCTGCGCCGGTGATCTCGGCCCGGTTGGCGACGGCCCAGTTCACGTCCACCTCCCCGGCGAGTGCGTGCCAGCGCTGGGCGGCCTGGCGGTGCTCCTCGGCGGCCCGGATCAGCCGCTGGCGGCCGTGGTCGGAGCCCAGGAGGCTGTTCACCCGCTGCAGGTGGAAGCCCAGGTAGGACTGGGCGCCGGCGTCGGCGAGCGCGGCCTCCTCGGCGGCGCGGGCCCGCTCCATCCGCTGCCAGTAGACGATCGACACGATCACGGCCGCCAGAGCGACCAGCGCCAGGGGGAAGACCGCAGCGGTGCCGATGAGAGCGGCGGCCGGGACGGCCAGCAGCGCGGCGAACCCGGCGGCCAGGAAGGTCATCCGGCGGACCTTCTCGCTGTCGGCCTGCGAGCGCTCGAACTGCTCGTGGTGGTGCTCGATCCTCTCGATGACCTCGGCGTCCTCGACGCTGGACCCGACGGCCTCGGCCTCCTCCTCGAGGCGGCGATCGGCGATCAGCAGCGCCTCGGCGGCCGTCCACAGCTCGTTCTGCTCGATGCGGGCCAGCTGCTGGATGTAGGCGCCGCGCTCGGTCGTCTCCGCCAGGTCCTGGGCGCCGAAGCGCATCACCCGCCGGGCGGTGCGGGCGTCGAGCCCGGCCCGCGACAGGAGGTCGATGGAGCCGGTCAGATCGGTGAACTGCTCTGTCACGTCCATGCGGTGGTCGACGTCGATGACCCGGTGGGGGGCGCCGGTGGGACGGAAGACGGCGAACCGGTTGCCGTTGCCGGCGACCAGCTCCAGGTGGATCCCCGATCGGGAGTTGCCGAGGGCGCCGACGAACTCGTTCACGAGCCCGTCGCGCTCCATCTGGGAGAGCCCCGCGATCACGGTCAGGCGCGGGTGCAGATCGAAGGAGACGGACCTGGCGCCGCTCTCGATGACGAGTCGTTCGAACTTCACGTCCGGGGCATCGGTCGAAGCCTCCTCCACCTTGAGCCGAACGGCCCAGACGACTGGGCAGTCGTACCCGCGGGTCCGATCCCTGCCTCGGTGCACCGCTCGGCGGCCCGTCAGCGCGGTCCCGCGACGGCCTCAGGTTGGTTGGTTGTGGCCCCGTCGCCCCGCTCGCTAGTCTCGGCGGTCGGTCCGGCGGCTCGTCCACCGGCCCACGCCTCCTTAGCTCAGTCGGCAGAGCGCTTCCATGGTAAGGAAGAGGTCGTCAGTTCGATTCTGACAGGGGGCTCGCCCGGGGGCGCTCGTCGCCCCCGACGCCGGGCGGCGTAGCTCAGTTGGTGAGAGCACTCGGCTCATAATCGAGGGGTCGTCAGTTCGAGTCTGACCGCCGCTACCCAGTACAGCCAGACAGCCAGTAGTTCATCCACCGTTGTGAAGTGACCCGGTCCTGTGTGGCCGAACTGATTGAAAGAGAGTGCCTGTTATGGCGAAGGAGAAGTTCGAGCGGACGAAGCCTCATGTGAATGTGGGGACGATG
>JAEYSR010000106.1 GCA_023434535.1 Actinomycetes bacterium | reverse complement strand
GAGGTCGGCCACGACGTCGGCGCCGGGGCGCAGCATCAGGTGGTACGTGTTGCCGAGCACGATCTCCGCCCGCGTCCCGTCGGATGCGGCGAGATCGGCGAGGTCGTGGGTCATCAGCGCCCGGATGGACCCGCGGGTCGCCACCGGCATGAACAGCGGCGTCCGGAACGTCCCCCGGGAGGTGGTGACGGAACCCGTCCGGGCCCGGCCGTCGGTCGCCGTGACGTCGATCGTCAGCTTCATCGTCGGACCTCCCCGGGGGCGGCTCGGGCCAGGAGCATGGCGTCGCCGAAGGAGAGGAACCTGTAGCCCTCGGCCAGCGCCTCCGAGTACAGGTCGCGCCAGCGCGATCCCACGAAGGCCTGGACGAGCGCCAGGAGGCTGGTCCTCGGCATGTGGAAGTTGGTCAGCATCAGGTCCACCACCTGGAACGGGAAGCCGGGGGTGATGAACAGGTCGGTCCGCCCCTCGGACTGGCCGCGCGCCGCTCGGGACTCGAGTGCCCGCACCGAGGTGGTCCCGATCGCCACCACCCGGTGACCCTCGGCGCGCGTGCGCTGGACCGCCTCCCAGGTGTCGGCGGGAACCGCGAACCGCTCCGTGTGGATGCTGTGGTCCTCGACGAGGTCGGTCGACAGCGGTCGGAACGTGTCGAGGCCGACGACCAGCTCGACGTGGGCCATGCCCATCCCCCGCTCGGCGAGCGTCGCCAGGAGCCCGTCGGTGAGGTGCAGCCCGGCGGTGGGCGCCGCTGCCGAGGCCGGCCGTTCGGAGAAGACCGTCTGGTACCGCTCGGCGTCGTCCAGGCGGGTCGAGATGTACGGCGGGAGCGGCATCTCCCCCGCCCGCTGCAGGGCGTCGAGCAGGGGTTCGTCGCTGACGGGCCGGACGAGCTTGCGCCCGTCGCCGACGTCGTCGCCGATCACGAAGTCGAGCCCGCCGGCGACGGCGTGGACGACGTCGCCGGACCGCAGCTTCCGCGCCGGACGGCAGAGGACCTCCCACCATCCGTCGTCCCGCTCCTCCAGCAGGAGGACCTCTCCGCCGCCTCCCGTGGACCGCTCGATCGGGACGCGGGCGGGCAGCACGCGGGTGTCGTTGACCACGAGGAGGTCGCCCGGCACCAGCAGCCCCGGCAGGTCGGCGACCCTCCGGTGCTCGGGAGCGACCGACGCTCCCCGGTCGACCAGCAGGCGCGCCGCGTCGCGGGGCTCCAGGGGCACCTGGGCTATCGCCGAGTCCGGCAGGTCGTAGTCGAGCTCGTCGGTGCGCATGGGTCCGTTCGGCGGTGCAGGTCGGCCACGGCGGCCCGTGGGACCGGATCCGCCCGGGCGTGACCGGAGGTCAGAACCCCATCGAGCGGCCGATGATCTCCTTCATGATCTCGGTCGTGCCGCCGTAGATCGACGCGATGCGGGCGTCGGTCCACGCCCGGGCGATCGGGTACTCGTTCATGTAGCCGTAGCCGCCGTGCAGCTGCATGCCGGTGTCGGCCACCCGCTTCTGCAGCTCGGTCGTCCACCACTTGGCCATGGCCGCCTCCTCGGCGGTGAGCAGGCCGTCGTTGAGCAGGTCGACGCAGCGGTCGACGAACGTCTCGGCGATCGTGATCTCGGTCTCCATCTCGGCCAGCTTGAAGCGGCTGTTCTGGAAGGTGCCGATGGGCTGGCCGAACGCCGTGCGCTCCTTGGCGTAGTCGATGGTCCAGTCGAGCATCGCCCGCGAGTGCGCGACCGCGGCGAGGGCGATCGACAGGCGCTCCTGGGGGAGGTTCTTGACGAGCAGCGTGAAGCCCTGCCCCTCCTCGCCCAGGCGGTTGGCCACCGGGACCCGGACGTCGGTGAAGAACAGCTCGGCGGTGTCCTGGGCGTGCATCCCGACCTTGTCGAGGTTGCGACCCCGCTCGAAGCCCTCCATGCCGCGCTCGACGATCACGATGGACATGCCCTTGTGGCGCTGGGTCGGATCGGTCTTGCAGGCCACGATCACCAGGTCCGCGTTGATGCCGTTGGTGATGAAGGTCTTGGAGCCGTTGAGGATGTAGGTGTCGCCGTCGCGGATGGCGGTCGTGGTCATCGAGGCGAGGTCCGAGCCGATGCCGGGCTCGGTCATGGCCACGGCCGTGATGAGCTCGCCCGACGCGATGCCCGGGAGCCAGCGCTGCTTCTGCTCGTCGTCGCAGTAGTCCAGGAAGTACGGCAGGCACACGTCGTTGTGCAGCGTCATGCCGAGGCCGTGCGGGTACAGGTCCAGGCGGGTCAGCTCCTCGACGATCACCTGGCTGTAGCGGAAGTCGGTGACGCCCGCTCCGCCGTACTCCTCGGGCACCGCCATGGCCAGGAAGCCCGACTCCCCTGCCGTGGAGAAGACCGATCGGTCGACGATCTCCGCCTCCGACCACTTCTCACGATGCGGGACCATCTCTCGCTCCAGGAAGGTCCGGAAGGCCTGGCGGAACATGTCGTGCTCGTCGGTGAAGTAGTTGCGCTGCACTGTGACCTCTGGGGTGCTGTCTCGGGTTGTCGGGGGCGAGCCTGCGTCGGCGCCACGTCGGCGGACCGGGGGCGTCACTCCAGACTCCCACGCGGACGCCCCCACGACCGAACCAGGCCCGGGTCCGGAGCGCGTCGATCGGCATCGCCCGGCGGTCGCCGCCGCGCCCGGATCGTTACCTCGGAGGTCATCGCCACGGCGACCCCCGACGCGGACGATGACGGGGTCACATCGACCGACTTCGGAGGACCACCGTGACCGACACCACCACCGACCCGACCACCCCCGACCCGACCACCGCCGGGGACAGCACCGCCGACGACAACACGGCCCGGCGGACCCGGGCGATCGACGCCCACCTGCGTGCGTACTGCGAGCCCGACGCCGAGCTCCGCGCCGACCTGGTCGCCAAGGCGTGGACGCCCGCCGGCGTGCTCGTCGATCCGCCGTTCGACGGCGCCGGCCATGACGGCATCTCGGCCATGGCCGACGGCGTGCTGGTCCACTACCCGGCGCACCGCTTCGAGCGCACGACCGAGGTCGACGCCCACCACGCGTTCGCCCGCTACGGCTGGTCGCTCGTCGCCCCCGACGGCACCGTCGCCGTCACCGGCACCGACGTCGTCGAGTTCGGCGACGACGGTCGGCTCGCCCGGGTCGTGGGCTTCTTCGGCGACCCCGTCCCGGCCGCCTGAGCCGACCGACCGTGCCGTCCCTAGGGTGGGTCGCCATGACCGAGCTGCACACGACCGGACGCGCCGGATGAGCCGCCCGGACGTCGGCGACCTGCTCAGGGGCTGGCGCGTGCGACGCCGGCGCAGCCAGATGGACCTCTCGCACGAGGTCGGGGTGTCGACCCGGCACCTCAGCTTCGTCGAGACCGGGCGCTCGCGACCCAGCCCCGAGCTGGTGCTCGCCGTGGCCGACCGGCTCGACGTGCCGCTGCGCGAGCGCAACCGGCTGCTGCTCGCCGCCGGCTACGCACCTCGGTACAGCGAGCGATCGTTGGACGACCCCGAGATGGTGCCGGTGCTGCGCTCGGTGCAGCGCATGCTGGACGCCCACGACCCGTTCCCCGGCGTCGTCGTGGACCGCCGGTGGGACGTCGTGCTCACCAACGCTGCGGCGGCCGCGCTCACGGCGGGGGTCCCGGACCACGTGCTCTCGCCCACCGTCAACGTCTTCCGGCTCTGCCTCCACCCCGACGGGCTGGCCGGCCGGACGCTGAACCTCGAGGACTGGGCGGGCTACCTGCTGCGCCAGATGCGCCGGGCGGTCGAGCTCACGGGGGATCCGACGCTCGTCGAGCTGGAGGCCGAGGTGTCGGCGTACCCCGCCGCAGCCGCCGTGCCGCCCGGCCCGGGACGCTCCGAGGACGACGAGCCACCGCTGCTGGTCCCGCTGCGGCTCGACGTCGGCGGCCGGGAGCTGTCGCTGTTCACCACGCTCACCACCTTCGGCACGCCGCGCGACGTCACGCTCGACGAGCTCGCGGTCGAGCTCTTCTTCCCGGCCGACGACGAGACCGAGTCGCTCCTGCGCGCCGGCGTCGCCACCACGGCCGGCTGAGCCCGACGACCGCGACCGGGCCCCGACGGGTCGGAGCCGATCGTCACAGTCAGTCGAACAGGCTGGGATCGACGGCGCCCGGGAGCGCGGACGGCGGAGGAACCATGCCGAGGTGTCGCCACGCCGCGCCCGTGGCCACTCGGCCTCTCGGGGTGCGGATGAGCAGCCCCTGCTGGATCAGGTACGGCTCGTAGACGTCCTCGACGGTCTCGGTCGGCTCGGCGACGGCGATGGCCAGCGTCGACAAGCCGACCGGACCGCCGCCGAAGCGGGCGCACAGCGCGGTGAGGATCGATCGGTCGACCTTGTCCAGGCCCATCGCGTCGATGCCGAACATCTCGAGCCCGGCGCGGGCTGTCGGAGCGTCGATCCGACCGTCGCCCTCGACCTCGGCCACGTCCCGGACTCGGCGCAGGAGCCGGTTGGCGATGCGCGGGGTGCCACGGGACCGGCCGGCGATCTCCTCGGCCCCGGGTCCATCGATGTCGGCGCCGAGGATGGCGGCGGCTCGGAGCACGATGGCGCGCAGGTCCTCGGGTTCGTAGTAGTCGAGCCGGGCGACCAGGCCGAAGCGGTCCCGGAGCGGTCCGGTGATCAGGCCGGTGCGGGTGGTGGCGCCGACCAGGCAGAAGCGGGGCAGGTCCAGGCGGATGGAGCGCGCCGCCGGGCCCTTGCCCAGCACGATGTCCAGCTGGAAGTCCTCCATCGCCGGGTACAGCACCTCTTCGATCGACCGCGAGAGCCGGTGGATCTCGTCGATGAAGAGGACGTCGCCGTCGCCCAGCTTGGTGAGGATGGCGGCCAGATCCCCGGGCCGCTCCAACGCAGGTCCCGACGTGACCTGCATGGCCACGTCCATCTCCGTGGCGACGATGCCCGCTAGGGACGTCTTGCCGAGCCCCGGCGGTCCGGCGAAGAGGAAGTGGTCCGCCGCCTGGCCGCGCCGCCGGGCGGCCTCCAGGATCACCGACAGCCGCCGCTTCAGCTCGGTCTGGCCGACGAACTCGTCGAGCGTGCGGGGCCGCAGCGTCGCGACCGGCTCGTCGACCGCTCCGGCGATCGGGGCGCCCGTCGCACCGGCGGCACGCGCCAGCTCGACGGCGTCGAGCTCGTCGTCACCCTCGCCGGGGAACGGGTCGAGCAGCTCCTCGCGGGCCATCAGAGCCGCCTCCGGTCACCGGACGCGGAACCCGTCACGACGGCACGACCCGAGCTCACGGAGCCTGGGACGGCAGTGCTCGTGACGGCAGTGCTCGAGACGGCGGCGCTCATGACGACGTCGGCGCTCATGACGACGGCAGCGCTCACGCCGCGGCCAGCCGCTGCAGGGCCTGGCGGAGCAGGTCCGACGTGTCGCCCTCGTCGGGCAGGTCCACCAGCACGCGGCCGATCTCGTCGGCGCCGTAGCCGAGCTCGGCGAGCGCGTCGCGGACGTCGGCCCGCGTCCCGCCGGGCGTGGTCCCGCCGATCGCGGCCACGGCGGCGGCGGCGTCCACCTCTCCGGCCTGCATCCGGGACTTGAGCTCGACGAGGAGCCGAGCCGCCGTCTTGCGGCCGACACCGGGGACCAGGCACAGGGCGGCCACGTCGTCGCCGGCCAGGATCCGGCGCAGCTCGGCCGGCGAGTGGACCGACAGGATGGCGAGTCCGAGCGCCGGGCCGACCCCGTGGGTGCCGATCAGGACCTCGAAGACGCGGCGGTCCTCGATGGTGGAGAAGCCGTACAGGGTCTGGGCGTCCTCCCGGACCTGCTGGTGGACGTGGAGGAACGTCTCGTTGCCCAGCTCTCCGGCGCCTGCGGAGGTCGCCGGGGTCACGAGGACCCGGTAGCCGAGCCCGCCGACCTCGACGAGCAGCTCGGTCGCGTGGCGATCGAGGAGCGTGCCGCGCAGGGATCCGATCATCGCAGGACCCCCGACATGGCGACGTGGGTGAGCGCCACGGCCGCAGCGTCCGCGGCGTCCGCGGGCTGGGGCGGCGCCGGGAGGTCGAGGAGGATCTGGACCATTCGCTGCACCTGCTCCTTGTCGGCGTCGCCGTGGCCGGCGACGGCATCCTTGACCTGGTTCGGGGAGTACTCCGCCACGTCCATGCCGCGGGACGCGGCCTCGGCCATGAGGACGCCGGAGGCCTGGCCGACCCCCATGGCGGTGCGCACGTTCACCTGGAACAGCACGCGCTCGACCGCCACCGCGACCGGCGAGAACTCGTCGAGCAGCCCCCGGAAGTCGTCGCGCAGCTCGGCGAGCCGGCGCGGGACCTCCATGGCGGCGTCGGTGCGCAGCACGCCGAGTGCGGCGGGCCGGGGCGACCGCTCGCCGAGGCGCAGCACGCAGTAGCCGCACCGCGACAGGCCGGGGTCCACACCGAGGACGAACACAGGTTCGACCGTAGCAACGGCTCCGGGGTGCCGGGTGGACCTCTGTGTCCCCACGCAGCAGCCACGCACCGCTACAGAAACCGCCGGACCCGCCGATATGTGCAGGGATGGAGTCCCCCCGAACCTCCGCCGCACCGGCGCGCCCGTCCGACGGGCCCGACCACGCGCTCCCACCGCCCTACCAGGGCCCCTTGCCGACCACCGCGCCGGTACCCGACGCCTCTCTCCTGGCGGCTCCGCTGCCACGGGAGCAGGCTCGGGAGCCGGAACCGGAGCAGGTCGTCGTGCTGTCGGGAGTCGGCCACCGGTTCGGCGACAACGACGCTCTCAAGGACCTGAGCTTCTCGGTCCCCGACGGCCGGATCACCGTGCTGCTCGGACCGAACGGCGCCGGGAAGACCACCGCCATCCGCGCCATCACCGGCGCCCTCGCCCCCATGTGGGGCACGGTCCGCACCTTCGGCCTGGACCCCGACGACGACGGGCACCTCGTGCGGCCGCGTTGCGGGGTCGTCTCGGCCAAGCCGGCGCTCTACGACCGGCTCAGCGGTCGGGACAACCTGGCCTACGCCGCCGAGCTGTACGGCGTCGGCGCCGACGCGTCCGACCGCATCGAGGACTGCGCGGCGCGCTTCGGGATCTCCGACGCGCTGGACCAGCTGGTCGGCGGCTACTCCACCGGCATGAAGACGCGGCTGGCGCTGGCCCGCTCGGTCCTCCACGACCCGCAGCTGCTGCTGTACGACGAGCCCACATCCGGCCTCGATCCCGAGTCGTCGTACGCCGTGCTCGACATGATCCGGGAGATGACCTCCTACGGCCACACCGTGGTCATGTGCACCCACCTCCTCGCGGAGGCGGAGGGCCTGGCCGACCACATCGTGATGATGGAGGCCGGCACCGCCCTGATCTCCGGCTCGCCCGTCGAGCTCACGCAGCGCTACTGGCCGCACCCGATCCTGACCATGGACGCCGAGGACCCCAGGGCCCTCGACCGGGCGGCCTCGTTCCCCGGCGTCGCCGGCTACCGGCGGGACCCGTCGGGCGTCCGGCTGGAGGTCGACGACCTGCGTCGCGTGCCCGACATGGTCGCCTCGCTGACCGCCGACGGCGTCCGCCTCACCCGGGTGGAACCCCACGTGCCGACGCTCGAGGACCTGTACTTCACGATCCGACGCGAGGCCGGGGTGGTCGCCACCATCAGCGGTCTGGCCCCGGTGACCACCGACCACGGGCGGCTCCCCGAGCTGGGCACGACCGCGCCCGGCGACGCGGGACCGACGACAGGAGCGAGGCCATGACCACCGTCGACCTGGACGCCGGCGACCGTCGCCGTGGACCGGCCGGACCGAAGAGGTCCGCCCGGCACTCCCGGCGGACCCGCGCCGCCAAGGACTTCGACCGGCACCGCATGTGGGTCGTGGCCCGCACGGACCTCCGCCAGCTGGTCCAGTCCAAGGACTACTGGATCCCCATGGTGGCCCTCGGGTCCCTGTTCTTCTTCGCGATCCCGACGGTCCTGCTCCTGACGATCACCTCGATCGGCGACATCAACGTGGTGCAGCAGGCGTCCCAGGCGCTCAAGATCCTGCCGGCGCAGGCCCAGTCCCAGATCCAGGGTTCGACCCCCCAGGGCCGCACGGCGTTCGCCCTGGCCGTCTACCTGTTCGCCCCCGTCGCCGTGGTCGTGCCGCTGACGATCTCGACCGCGGTCGGCGCCGCCACGCTCGTCGGCGAGCGGGAGCGGGGCACCGGGGAGTTCCTGGCCCACTCCCCCGCGTCGGTCCGCGAGATCTACCTGGGCAAGCTGTTCGCCAGCTTCGTGCCCGGCTACATCACCACGCTCGTCGGCTTCGGCATGTACTCGCTGGTCGTGAACCTGGTGGTCGGCCCGGAGGTCGGCGGCTGGTTCTTCCCGACGGCCGAGTGGTGGGTGCTGATGCTGTGGATCATCCCGCCGTTCCTCCTGCTCACGCTGTCGCTGGTGCTGCGCCTCTCGGCCCGGGTCCGCTCGACGGCCGCGGCGCAGCAGGCGTCGGGCCTGATCACGCTGCCGATGATCGGCATCGCCTACAGCCAGTCGACCGGGACGCTGCTCGGCGGCTCGCCGACCACGGGGTGGATCCTCGGCGCGATCGCATGGGTCATCGCGGCGATCAGCCTGCACACGGGCGTCCGGTCCGTGACCCGGGCCCGCCTCCTCGGCGTCGCCCAATAGCCCCCAGCGATATAGGGGTCGCGCCGCACAAGGTTTCGCGGTTTCCACCCGAATTTCCCGGCGGGACCCGCAGACGGCCGGTCACGTCAGCTCCAGCTTCCGCCGGACGGTCTCCACGCACCATTCCGGCTGCTGGTGGATCTGCCGCCAGGTGAACCGCAACGGCCACCAGCCATGGACCACGAGCAGGTTCTGGCGCCAGCGGTCCTCCTCGAACGGCGTACGTGACCCGTGGACTCCGAACCCATCGCCTTCGAGGAAGAGTCGGTGCTCCGGGTAGGCCAGATCGAGCCGGAAGTCGTGCCCCTCGACGGTGACGGGATGCTGACGCACGGGTTCAGCCACCCCCGAGCGTCGAAGCAGCGAGAGCAGCGCCACCTCCAGGTCGCTCTCGGCAGGCGCCATGGTCGGATCCATGGCCCGGAGCAGCTCGCCGATCGGTCCGGCGCCGTTGCGTCCGTGGGCCGAGACCCGCGTGTAGGTCGCGGAGAGCTGGGCGAACGTCGTCAGGCCGCGGTGAACGGCTCGATGCACGGCCTTCTCGAGCTCGAGCGCGGTGACGGTCAGCCCGGCATCGACCAACGTCCGGGTCGGCGTGGTGACCGGGATCCCCCGCACCGTCGTCACGTCCTCGTCCAGGAGATCGCCGGTCCGATGCACGACGAGACCTCCGAACTCGTGCGCGGCATCGGAGCGAACCGACGTGTGCACGCGTCCGGCGCGGGGAGCGAGCAGCTCGAGCAGCACCAGTCCGCTGCGATGGGAGATCCATCCCGCACATCGCCAGGCCGCCGCGAGCAGCTGCTGGTCGGAGGTCTGTGCTGATCCGGCCACCCGGTAGACACCGGTCCCCACCTGGATCGCCCGCCCCGTGTCCACCCGGTACCTGACCTGGCGCTGGTTCAGGCCGAGCCGGCGGGCATCCTCGCTGCGGAAGAGTCCGTGGTGATCGGCAGCCCAGGCGACGAGTCGGGTGTCGGGACGATCCTCCACGCACTGCATGGAGCCACGATCCCGGGGCCGCTGTCACCGGGGACCGCGACCCGCGGGCGGCCCGCCGGGAAATTCGGGTGGAAACCGCGAAATCCTGTGCGGCGCGACCCCTATATGCCGGAGAGGCCCCTATATGCCGGAGAGGATGGTGATGAGGTCGGGGGTGGCGTGGTAGCCGCCGCCGGCGTTCAGGTAGCGGTGGGCGTAGCGGACCATGCCGGATGCATCGATCACGAAGGTCGAGCGGCGGTACAGGTCCAGCAGGCCCAACACGCCGTACGTGCGCCCCACCGACAGGTCCTCGTCGGACAGCAGCGGGAAGGCGAAGCCGTCCTGCGCCGCGGCGAACGCCCGATGGGACTCGGGCGACTGGGGCGAGATCGCCAGCACGGCGGCGTCCAGGCGCTCGAACTCGCCGATCGTCCGGGTGTACTCGTTCAGCTGCGCCGTGCACACCGGCGTGTCGTCGGCCGGGTAGAACGCGAGGACCACGGACCGGCCGCGCAGGTCCGACAGCGTGATGCGCACGTCGTCGCCGGTGCGCCCGTCGACGCCCGGCAGCGTGAAGTCGGGTGCCGGGTCGCCGATCCGGAGCCCGACGTCGCCGACGCCCGGCTCACCCGTGACCTCCTCCGGCGACGCCTCGGCGTCCGCGCCGCCCGCTGTGTGGCTGCTCACGCGTCGAGCGCGGCGAGCACGTCGTCGCCGATGTCCATGTTGGCGTAGACGTGCTGGATGTCGTCGTGGTCCTCGAGGGCGTCGACGAGCCGCAGGACCGCCTTGGCGGACTCGACCGAGTCCAGCTCCACCGTGGAGCTCGGCAGCATCGTGAGGTCCGACGAGTCGACGGGGATCCCGGCGTCCTCGAGAGCGGAGCGCACCGCCGCCGTGAGCTGTGCCTCGCAGGTGACCTGCCAGTGCTCGCCGTCGCCCGACACGTCGTCGGCTCCGGCGTCGATGGCGGCCATCATGACCTCGTCCTCGTCGACCGCGGCCGGGACCATGATCAGGCCCTTGCGCTCGAACTGCCACGCCACGGCACCCGGCTCGGCGATCGAACCGCCCTGCTTGGAGAACGTCGAGCGCACCTCGGGACCGGTGCGGTTGCGGTTGTCGGTCAGCGCCTCGATGTAGATCGCCACGCCGTGGGGCGCGTAGCCCTCGTAGGTGACCTC
>JAEYSR010000188.1 GCA_023434535.1 Actinomycetes bacterium | reverse complement strand
GTACAGGGCGGCGATGCGGATCAGGGTGGTCTTCCCGCTGCCGTTCGCCGGATGAGAGCGTGGAGAAGCGGTGCTCGGCCACGTGGCCCACGCCCTGGGCCTCGAGCAGCTCCCTCGCCCGGTCCCGGTCGGCCTCGGTGTAGGTGTGCCACCAGGGCTCGAGCGCGGCGTGCCGCCCGCACATGACGATGTCGACGGCGCTCAGCTGCGGGCGCATGAGGTCGCTCATGGCGGAGCTCACCAGAGCCACGCGGGTGCGCAGCTCCCGGACGTCGGTGCGGCCGAGGCGCTGCCCGAGCACGTCGACCGTCCCACGGCTCGGGTGCTCGTACAGGGCGGCGATGCGGATCAGGGTGGTCTTCCCGCTGCCGTTCAGTCCGAGGACGACCCAGTCCTCGTCGGCTGCGACCCGCCAGTCGACTCCGTCGAGGAGGTCGACGCCGTCACGGGTGAAGCCGACCCCGCTCATCGACAGCGCCGCTGCCGGCGCTGTCGACTCCTCCGGCGGCGCCGACGCCTCGGAGGCGGTCATCGATTCCCGCCGGGCCCGCCGAAGTGCTCCGCCAGGTAGTCGTCCATGGCCTCGTTCAGCAGGTCGAGACCGTCGAGCGCGGCGCCGGCCCGCTCGGGCCCGAGCCGGGCGAGGAGCCCCGAGAGCCTCTGGGCGATCTCGGCGTCGGCGGCCACCACTCGCGTGCGGCCCGCATCGGTGATGGCCAGCAGCACGCGGCGTCCGTCGGCCGGGTCGGAGCGGCGTCGCACCAGCTGGCGCTCGCACAGCCCGTCCACGACCGACGTCAGCGTCGACGGGCTCACGCCGAGGAGCTGGGCGACCTCGGTCGCCGGTCGGTCGGCCGGATCGATGAACACGAGCACCCGGTACTGGGCGAGCGTCAGGTCCGCCTCGGCGACGGCGTTGGCCGCGACGCGGGCGACCCGCGCCGCCGCTCGGGCGGCGTCAGCGAACCGGGCGTGGTCCGTCTCACCGCAGCTGCTCGCCTGGTCGGCGTCATCCGGCTCGTGCACGCGACGCACCGTACCGTCAGGCACCCGCCGGATCGGAACCCGCCGGCGACGTCCCCGGCCCCGGTAGTCTCGGCGTCGTGACCGACCTCGGTGGCTGCGCCGTGCCCGTCCTCGCGTGACCGGTCGACCGACCCGTCCGGCCACCCGATGAGCACCGCCCTCGGCCTGTTCGGGGTCATCGCCCTGATCCTCGCCAACGGCCTGTTCGTCGCCGCCGAGTTCGCCCTCGTCGCGGTCGATCGCAGCCAGGTGGCCGTCGAGATCGAACGCGGATCCCGTTCAGCCCGACTCGTCGACGGGATCCTGCACCGGCTGTCCTACTCCCTGTCCGGCGCCCAGCTCGGGATCACCCTGTGCAGCCTGGCGCTCGGCGTGCTCTCCGAACCGGTGGTCGCTCCGCTCCTCGAGCCGTTGTTCGGTCCGCTCGACGCCGGCGCGGCGGTGACGGCGTCGGTCGTCACCGCCCTGCTCCTGACGACCGTCGTCCAGATGGTGGTCGGCGAGCTGATCCCCAAGGGCGTGGCGGTGGCGTTGCCGCTGCGGACGTCGCTGGTCATGGCGGCGCCGTTCGGGTTCTTCGTCACCGTGTTCCGTCCCGTGATCGTCGTGTGCAACGCAGCCGCCGAAGGGCTCCTGCGCCTGGTCGGCGTCGAGCCGGCGGAGGAGCTGTCGACCGTGCGCAGCCGAGACGAGCTGCACCGGCTGGTGCAGACGTCGCACGAGGGCGGAACGCTCGTGCTCCAGGCCGCCGATCTGCTCGACCGCAGCTTCCGCTTCCGGGAGAAGACGGCGGCCGACGCGCTCACGCCCCGGCCGGAGATCGAGGCGCTGCCGGTCGACGGCGACACCGGCGACCTCCTCGACGCGTCGGAGGCCACAGGTCTGTCGAGGTTCCCCGTCACCGACGGCGATCTCGACGAGATCGTCGGCGTCGTCCACGTCAAGGACGTCCTCGGGATCGAGCCGACGATGCGGCGGCGCACCCCGCTGCGCGAGCTCGTCCGACCGGTGGCGATGGTGCCGGAGTCGAGCGAGCTGGGCGACCTGCTGCTCCAGCTGCAGGACGAGTCGGGTCAGTTCGCCGTCGTGCTGGACGAGTACGGCGCGACCGCCGGGATCATCACGCTCGAGGACCTGGTCGAGGAGATCGTCGGCGACATCTCCGACGAGCACGATCCCGCCGGGTCCCAACCGCTGGTCCGTCGGTGGCAGGGCGCGCACCTGCTGTCCGGGCGGCTCCACCCCGACGAGGTCACGGAGGCCTGCGGCTTCGAGGTGCCCGACGGTCCGTACGAGACGCTCGCCGGCTACGTCCTCGACCGCCTCGGGTCGGTCCCGCAGGTGGGCGACGGGTTCACCGACCGCGGGTGGGCGATCGAGGTGTCGGAGATGGACCGCCGGCGGGTGGCGGTGGTGCGCCTCGTCGCGCCGCCGCCCGGGTGGCTGCCCGACGGGGACGACGGGACCGACGCCCACGCGTCGCGCCACCACGCCCACGGCGAGGGGACCGACTCGTGAGCTGGTACGCGGTGCTGGCCGTCGCCACCCTGCTCATCGGCGGCAACGCGTTCTTCGTCGCCGTCGAGTTCGCCCTCCTCGCCGCACGCCGGGGCCGGATCGAGCAGTGGGCCGAGGACGGGCGCTTCGGCGCCGCTGCGGCGCTGCGCCAGATGCGCTCGTTGAACCTGCAGCTGGCCACCTGCCAGCTCGGCATCACGGTCACGTCGCTCCTCCTCGGCTGGCTGATCGAACCGGCGATCGGGTCGGTGATCGAGGGGTGGTTCGAGCACAGCCCGCTCCCCGGTGCGACGGCCACGGTCGCCGGTGTGGCGGTGGCCCTGACGATCGTGGCGTTCCTGCACATGGTCCTCGGCGAGATGGTGCCGAAGTCCCTGGCGCTCACCGCTCCCGAGCGCTCGGCCGTCCTCCTCGCCCCGTTGCAGGGGGCCATCACCTTCGTCGTCTGGCCGGTGGTGTGGGTGCTCGACCACCTCTCCCGATGGGGGACCCGGCTCCTGCGGGTCGAACCCGCCGACGAGCTCGGCCAGGCCCACACGCCCGGCGAGCTCGCGGTGATGATGGAGGAGTCGATGGAGTCGGGCGAGCTCGAGGCCACCGAGCACGTCCTGCTCGCCGGCGCGCTCGGATTCCTGGACCGCAGGGTGAGCGAGGTCATGGCCCCGGCTGCGCAGCTCGTCACCGTTCCGACCACGGCGACGGTGGCGCAGGCCGAGGAGCTCGTCCACCGCTCCGGGCACTCCCGTGTCCTGGTGGTCGGGTCGTCGGCCGACGACGTGGTCGGCTTCCTCCACGCCAAGGACCTCCTCCGGGTGCCCGACGACCGCCGCGAGGGTCTCCTCCCTCCGGGGTCGGTCCGGGTGGCGCTGCGGGTGCGTCCCGACGAGCGCCTCAGCGACCTCCTGCCGCGGATGCGCCGGGCCCGTCGGCACGTGGCGGTGGTGTCGGAGCGCAGCGAGCACGGTGAGGTGGAGAAGGTGGCGGGACTGGTGACGCTGGAGGACGTGCTCGAGGCGATCGTCGGCGACATCCAGGACGAGTCGGATCGCGACCGTGGCTGACCGGAGCGACGGGACAGGGGGCGACGATGGGTGACCAGGACGACGCGCTGGCGTCGCAGCTCGAGCGGGTGCTGACGGACAGGACCGGCGCGCCGGTGCACGTGACCGATCTGTCGCGGCTCTCGGGCGGAGCGTCGCGGGAGACGTGGGCGTTCGAGGCGCTCGTCGAGGACCCGGACGGCGGAGGACCGTCGCGACGGGCGCTGGTCCTGCAGCGGGAGCGACCGGGCGGGACGAGGACCGGATCCGGCATGGCGTCCGAGGGAGGGTTGCTCCGCGCCGCGGCCGCGGCCGGCGTACCGGTGGCGACCGTGGTGGCGACCGACGACGGCGGCGACGAGCTCGGTGCCCCGTTCATCGTGATGGAGCGCGTGGACGGCGAGACGATCCCGCGCCGGATCCTCCGCGACGACGCCTACGCGGGGGCCCGCACCCACCTGGCCCGCCAAGCCGGCGCTGCGCTGGCCTCGGTGCACCGCATCGACCCCGCCTCGGTCGAGGGCCTGGTGGCCGAGGACCAGGTGACCCAGTTCCGGGAGCTGCTGGATCTCCTGGGCGAGCCCCACCCGGCGTTCGAGCTCGGCCTGCGGTGGCTGGAGAGCAACCGTCCCCGGGTCTCGCGCGTCGGCGTGGTCCACGGCGACTTCCGCCTCGGCAACCTGATCGTCGGTCCCGACGGTCTGCGAGCGGTTCTCGACTGGGAGCTGGCGCACCTCGGCGACCCGGTCGAGGACCTCGGCTGGTTCTGCGTCCGGGCCTGGCGGTTCGGCTCGCCGCTCGTCGCCGGGGGCGTCGGCATGGTCGACGACCTCATCGAGGGCTACCTGGCCGCGGGCGGGGCCCCGGTCTCGCGGGAGGACCTCCGCTGGTGGGAGGCCATGGGCACGCTGAAGTGGGGCGTCATGTGCATCATCCAGGCCGCCACCCACCTCGGCGGCTCGAGTCGGTCCGTCGAGCTCGCCGCCATCGGGCGACGGACGGCGGAGAACGAGGAGGACCTGCTCGAGCTGATCGCCGGCCCGTCCGACATCGAGCCGGCGACGGCGGTGGCGTCGTCGACCGATGTCGGCGACCCGCCGCACGACCGGCCGACCTCCGCGGAGCTGCTCGAGGCGGTCGCCGAGTACCTCGCCCAGCTGCGCGACAGCGTGCCCGGACGTCAGGGCTTCATGGCCCGCGTGGCGGCCAACGTGGTCGCGACGGTGCGGCGGGAGCTGGAGCTCGGACCGGCGCAGGCGATCGCTCACCGGGAACGGCTCGCGGCGCTCGGGGTGGCCGACGACGCCGAGCTGGCCGCTGCGATCCGCTCCGGCGACCTCGACGACCGCACCGACGAGGTGACCCTGGCTGTCAGGGCGTCGGTGCGCGACAAGCTGGCGGTGGCCAACCCCGGCTACTGGGTCCACCCGTCGTGAGCGCTCCGACCGACCGACGCGCCGACCGGCCGCGGGTGACGATCGTGTCGCCGCACTTCGACGACGCCCCGTTGTCGCTCGGCCAGAGCCTGCTCGACGGTGCCCTGTCGAAGTGCAGGGTGCGCGTCGCCGTGGTGTTCGGGCGCAGCAACTTCACGCGCTGGTTCCATCCGACCCGGGGCCGTGCGCTGCCCGTGAGCGCGTGGAGGCGGGGTGAGGAGGCGGCGGCGCAGGCGGTGTTCCGCTACCGGGTCACCACGTCCTCCTGGGAGGAGCTGGTCCTGCGGACCGGCGAGCTCGACCCGGACGTGCTGCTGGACGAGTCCGCGGAGCTCGACGAGCAGCTCCTCGATGACCTGGTCGCGTGGCTCCGGCGACTGCGTGGCGACGGATCGACGGTGCTCGTCCCGGCGGGCATCGGCGGCCACCTCGACCATCGCCTGGTCGCCGAGGCGGGTCGGCGCCTCCTCGGTGAGCACGCGGACCGGCTCGGCTTCTACGAGGACCGTCCCTATGCGTCGTTCGTCGATCCCGAGGAGCTCGCGGCTGCGTGCGGCGCGCTCGGCCCGGCGATGGTGCCCGTGGAGGTGTCGGGCCCGGTCACGGAGCGGCTGCACCGCCTGCTGCAGCGCTGCTACCCGAGCCAGATCGAGGCCATCTTCCTCGACTCCATGCGGCTCGACCGTGCGTCGGGCGCGGTGGAGCGGGTGTGGTTCTCCGGCGACGAGGTGCCTCCGTGGTTGCAACTCGACGGGGACCGCTAGCACACTGCCCAGATGCAGATCGGCGTCCTCGGTGGTACGGGTCCGGCAGGAAGCGGCCTGGCCGCTCGACTGGCTTCGGTCGGGTTCGACGTGGTCGTCGGCTCCCGCTCCAAGTACAGGGCGATGGAGGTGGCGGACAAGCTCCTGGCCAAGTGGCCGGACCGTGGCCTGTCCATCGAGGCCGGAGACAACCACGCGGCCGCGTCGGCCGAGGTCGTGTTCGTCGCCACGCCGTGGGACGCCGCGGCGTCGACGGTCAAGGAGTGCGAGCGCGAGCTGAAGGGCAAGGTGGTCATCTCGATGGCCAACGCCCTGGCCCGCGTCGGCCACGAGTTCCAGCCGCTGGTCCCGCCGCGCGGTTCCGTGGCGGCGTCGGTGCAGGCGGCGATCCCGCGCTCGCTCGTCGCGGCGAGCATGCACCACGTGCCGGCCGCCGAGCTCGGCGACATCGGCCATCCGGTCGAGTCCGACGTGCTCGTGTGCTCCGACCACCCCTCGGCGACGGCGACGACGATCGACATCGTCACCAAGATCCCCGACCTGCGGGCCGTGGACGCCGGCGAGCTCAGCAACGCCGCGCCGATCGAGGCGTTCGCCGCCGTGCTGCTCCAGGTGAACGTGAAGTACAAGACGCGCGTCGCCGTGCGGTTCACCGGCCTGCCGGCCTGAGGCAAGGGACAGCCTGCCGGCCTGAGGCAAGGCACAGCCTGCCGGCCTGAGGCAGGAACCGGCCTGCCGGCCTGAGGCAGGAACCGGCCTGCCGGCCTGAGGCAGAAAGAGCCTGCCGGCCTGGGGCAGAGGTGGGGGACCTGGTGGGAGCGGGTTAGCCTGCGCCACCGTGCGTCTCTACGACACCGCCCGAGAGGCGATCGTCCCGTTCGAACCGGCCGACCGGATCGTCACCATGTACACGTGCGGCATCACGCCGTACGACTCGACGCATCTCGGTCACGCCGCGACGTACCTGACGTACGACGTGCTGCAGCGGCGTCTGCGCGACATGGGCCACGACACCAGGTGCGTGCGCAACGTGACCGACGTGGACGACAGCATCCTGCCCAAGGCGAGGGAGCTGGGCGTCCACTACCTGGACCTCGCGGCGGCGGAGCTCGCCCGCTTCGACGCCGACATGGAGCGCCTGGAGATGATCCCGGCGTTCTCGGAGCCGCGGGCCACGTCCGCCATCCCCGACATCCGTGGCTTCATCGGCATGGTCCTCGACCAGGGCTTCGCCTACCAGGCCGGCGGCGCCGTGTACTTCGAGGTGGCGAACTTCCCCAAGTTCGGTCAGATCAGCCACTACAGCCGCGACGAGATGCTGGCGTTCGCGGCCGAGCGGGGCGGGAACGTGGACGACCCGCACAAGCGCGATCCTCTGGACTTCGTGCTGTGGCAGCCGTCGCTGCCCGACGAGCCGTCGTGGGACTCGCTGTGGGGTCCGGGGCGCCCTGGCTGGCACATCGAGTGCTCCGCGCTGTGCCTGCGCGAGCTGGGCACGACGATCGACCTGCACGGCGGCGGCAGCGACCTGATCTTCCCGCACCACGAGTGCGAGGCGGCCCAGTCCGAGGCGGCGACCGGCGAGCCGCTGGTCCGCCACTGGATGCACCAGGCGATGGTCCGCATGGACGGCGAGAAGATGTCGAAGTCGCTCGGCAACCTCGTCTTCGTGTCGGACCTGGCGATGCTGTGGGACCCGAGGGCCATCCGCCTGGCCTGCATCTCGCACCACTACCGCGACAGCTGGGAGTGGCACGGCGACCTGATGCCCGAGGCGTCGGAACGGCTGTCGGCGTGGGTCGCGGCGGGGGAGGGCTCGGGTGCCCTCGACCAGGTGCGCGCCGCGCTGGACTCGGACCTCGACACGCCGGGAGCCGTCGCCGCGATCGATGCCGCCGCCGCTGCGGGTCTCGGCGTGTCGGAGGCGGCGGCCCTGCTCGGCGTGCGCACCGACCGTCCGGTGGAGGACCACGTCGGCTGACGACGGGTCGCGCCTGTTCGAGGACAGGCGACTCGCTGACCACCGGGTCGGTCAGCGACCACATGTCACTCGAAAACGTCGCGTATCGGGCCGTGCGCGTCGGCGGCGATGGGTAGGATCACTGCCCTGACGTCAGTGAGTTCCGGGCTCCGTCCGGGGTGGCGTCGAGGAGGGAACCCCGTTGGTCGCCGAGCGCCGAAGCCGAGACGCCGGACAGATGCAGGCGGCGTTCCGCGCTCTGCTCACGCCGCCGTTCCGTTTCCTGTGGGACGTGACCACCGAGGGCCTGGAGAACGTGCCGTCGATGGGTGGGGCGATCATCGCCCCGAACCACATCTCGGTCCTCGACTCGTTCTTCGTGCCGCTCGTGCTGCCCCGACGGATCACCTACGTGGGCAAGGCCGAGTACATGGACGACTGGAAGACCAAGTGGCTCTTCCCGGCCATGGGCATGATCCCGATCGACCGCTGCGGCGGCGACGCCGCGACCGCGGCCCTCGACGCGGCGGCCGGCTGCCTCGACGCCGGCGAGCTGTTCGGCATCTACCCCGAGGGCACCCGGGCCCGGGACGGCCTGCTGCACAAGGGTCACACCGGGGTGGCTCGCCTGGCACTGCGCACCGGGTCGCCGATCGTGCCGGTCGGCATCATCGGCACCAACGAGGTCCAGCCACCGGACGCCCGGTTCCCGCAGCCGTTCCGCCGGGTGCACATCCGCTTCGGTCGGCCGATCGGAGTCGAGCGCTACCTGGAGCGGGCCGACGACCGGCTCGTCCTGCGCCAGATCGCTGACGAGGTGATGTTCGAGATCCGCAACCTGTCCGGCCAGACGTACGTGGACACCTACGCCACCAAGTCGGCGTCGGTCGCAGCGGCACCGACCGCCCAGCCGTCCACGCCGTCCGGAGCCGAGGTCGAGACCGCAGCGCCGGCCGAGGTCGACGATCGCCCGGTCGCACCGGTCATCCCGATCGACCGGCCGCACGCACGCCCGGGCCAGCCCGCGGCGTCGGACGGCTCGTCCGCCGGTGACGGTCCTGCGGTGGTGGTCGCCTCGGCGGCGGCCGGTCCCGTCGAGCTGTCGATCGAGTCCGACGGAGTGGAGCGTCGCTCGTCGGCCTCGGTGATCAGGTCGCGGCCCCTGGACCTCGACGACCTGGACCTGGCCCTCACCGGCGCCTGAGCGGTTCGTCGAGCTCGCAGTTCGACCAGGACGGGGCCCGGCTGCCTCTCCGCCAGGGGCGTCGGGCACGCAGTTAGCCTCTCGTCCTGTGAGGGGAACGGGAGCGGCACGCTGCGGTGTCGTCGCGAGGCTCGTGTGTGCGGCCCTGTCGGTCGCCGTCGTCGCCGCGTGCACGGGTGACGCCGATCGGTCGTCGTCGAGCACGCCGACCACGACCCCGCCGCCCGTCACGACCTCGACCACGCCGGCCCGGCCCGAGCTGCGGGCACAGCTCGACGACCCTCTCGTGCCGGTGGTGGTGCTGCCCAGCGCTCCGTTCGAGGGCGCTCCGAAGGTGGTCGGCAGCGATGGCCCGAACCTCGTCGCCTTCGGGGGAGTGACCCGTGACGAGACCGGCATGGGCTATCGCCCGACCGATGAGGGCGCCGTGCTGGACGGGGCCACCATGTCCTGGTCCCGACTCCCCGAGCCGCCGTTCGAGGACCCCACCTTCGACCCGGTCGGCGTCGTCGCCGACGGGCAGCTGCTCGTGAGCGGGCAGGCGTGCGTCGGATACGAGCCGGTCACCACGACCAGTGCGACGTGTCGTCCCGACGAGCTCCAGACCGCGCGCCTGGACCTGTCCGCCTTGACATGGGAGCGCCTCCCCAGCCCGAAGGGCCGATCAGGGACGCGGATGGTGAGGATGTGGGCCACCCCGTCCGGCGTGCTCGCCATGACCTCGACCAACCAGGTCCAACCCGGGTCCGACGACTCGGTGTGGTCGTTCATGGCCACGGGCGCACATCGGTGGACGCTGGTGGACCCGCCGCCGATCCCGATCACCATGGTCTGCGGGTTCGAGTCGACGGTGGCGGTCGCGTCGACGGAGCACTCGTCCGACGGCAGGGACTGGGCGGTGGGCGGTTCCGGGTTCGACACCCAGTCGGACAGGTACCGGAACGCCCGCGCCGTCTTCTGGGACGACGAGGCAGGCGAGTGGGGCCGCCCCACCGACGAGGTCGTGCAGCAACCGATCGACCTGGTGGGCGGTGCGTGCATCCGAGAGGGTCTGGTGTGGATGGCGATGGCCGATCCATGGCGTGCTGCGCGGGATGAGACCCTCGAGCCGACCGACCAGGGGCTCTACGTGGCTCGTCCGGGGGAGGTCGGCTGGGAGCGGCGGCCGTTCCAGCCTCCCGCCGGCGTCGGTCTGGCACCCTTCCCCGAGGATCCCGTGCCGTCGATGGCCGATCCCACGTCGGTTGTGCTGTTGAGCTTCGTGTGGGAGACGCCGCGTGTGCTCGACGTCGACACCGGTACGTGGCGGACCTGGGTCGGTCCGGAGGTGAGGTCCGAGAACCTGACCGACGCCTCGCTCCTCGGGCACCCCATCATCTGGGACCGCAACGCCGGGACGCTCGTGGCGATCCGTCACGACTGACCGCCGGCTCGCGCGCCCTGTCCCGCGGCCCGTAACCCGGTTCCGGGAACTCGAGGGTGCGCCGGTAGCCTGCGCACCATGTCCGACATCGCCATCAAGCTGCCCGACGGTTCCGAGCGCACCCTGGAAGAGGGCGCCACCGGGACCGATCTGGCGGCCTCGATCGGCAAGCGACTGGCCAAGGACGCACTGGTCGTCGAGGTCAACGGCCAGCCGGTCGACCTGAACACGCACCTCCACGACGGCGACGCGGTGCGCATCGTGACCGTCAAGGACGCTGCCGCGCTCGAGCACATCCGCCACTCCACCGCCCACGTGCTGGCCCAGGCCGTCCTGGAGCTGTGGCCCGGTGCGACCTTCGCCGGCGGGCCGGCCATCGAGGACGGCTTCTACTACGACTTCGAGCTCCCGGGCGGGGCCACGTTCTCCGACGAGGACCTGGAGCGCATCGAGGACAAGATGCGCCGCATCATCGAGGCCAACCAGGCCTTCGAGCGCTTCGAACTGCCGGTCGACGAGGCCCGCGAGCTGATGGCGGACCACCCCTACAAGCGCACGTTCATGGATCTCGCCGCAGCGGCATCGACCGACGACGGGGCCGACGACGCGGTGATCGACGAGCTCGCGGCGGACGTCGCGGCCGGCTCGACGATCAGCTTCTACCGGAACACGCCGGGATTCGTGGACATGTGCCGCGGGCCGCACGTGCCGTCCACCGGCAAGCTCGGCCACTTCAAGCTGATGCGCGTGGCCGGCGCCTACTTCCGGGGCAGTGAGCAGAACCCGATGCTGCAGCGCATCTACGGCACGGCGTGGGCCACCGACGCCCAGCTGAAGGAGCACCTCCACCGCCTCGAGGAGGCGCAGAAGCGCGACCACCGCAAGCTCGGCGTGGAGCTCGACCTGTTCAGCTTCCCCGACGAGGTCGGCTCGGGACTTGCTGTCTTCCACCCCAAGGGCGGGATCATCCGCCGCCTCATGGAGGACTACTCCCGCCAGCGCCACGAGGAGGCGGACTACGAGTTCGTCTACTCGCCGCACATCACGAAGGGCGAGCTGTTCGAGAAGTCCGGACACCTCCAGTGGTACGCGGACGGCATGTACCCGCCGATGGAGCTCGACCCGGGCGCCGGCGGTTCGGGCACCGAGTACTACCTCAAGCCGATGAACTGCCCGTTCCACATCCTGATCTACCGGAGCCGGACGCGGTCCTACCGCGACCTGCCCCTGCGGATGTTCGAGTTCGGGACGGTGTACCGCTACGAGAAGTCGGGCGTGGTCCACGGCCTCACGCGGGCCCGCGGCTTCGCCCAGGACGATGCCCACATCTTCACCACCAAGGAGCAGATGGCGGACGAGATCTCGTCGCTGCTCGACTTCGTCCTCGACCTCCTGCGCGACTACGGCCTCGACGACTTCTACCTCGAGCTCTCCACCAAGCCGGAGGTGAAGTCGATCGGCTCCGACGAGGAGTGGGACGAGGCCACGGAGGCGCTGCGTGTCGCTGCGTCGGGCAAGGACCTCGAGCTGGTGCTCGACCCGGGGGGCGGCGCGTTCTACGCCCCGAAGATCTCGGTGCAGGCCCGCGACGCCATCGGGCGCTCGTGGCAGATGTCGACGATCCAGGTCGACCTGATGCTCCCGCAGCGCTTCGACCTCAGCTACATCGGCGCCGACGGTGAGAAGCACCGCCCTGTGATGATCCACCGCGCCCTGTTCGGGTCGGTCGAGCGGTTCTTCGCCGTGCTCCTCGAGCACTACGCCGGCGCGTTCCCCGCCTGGCTCGCCCCTGTGCAGGCCAAGGTGCTGCCGGTGGCGGACGCCCACGCCGAATACGCCCACGACGTGGCGGCGGAGCTGCGGGGCCACGGGTTCCGGACCGAGGTGATCGCGGCGGACGAGACGCTCGGCAACCGCATCCGCCGCGCCAAGGGCGAGAAGGTCCCGTACGTTCTCGTGGTGGGCGACGACGACGTCGCCAACCGCACGGTCGGGGTGAACCCCCGGGCGATCGAGGGCCAGAAGGGCGAGGTGGAGCGCGACGTCCCGCTCACCGACTTCGTCGCCCGCCTGGCCGACGACGTCGCGACCAAGAAGTAGCCGTGCCGCTCGATCACCTGTGGGCCACGTGGCGGTCCGCCTACGTCGCCGGGGTGACCGATGGTCGCGACGTCGACGCCCCCGCCGCGTCGGCCGACGACGGACGCTCGTTGTTCGAGCGGATCCTCGCAGCGCCGGGTTCCGACGACGAGAAGCAGATCGTCCTGCGGGGTGAGCGGTGCTTCGTGATCCTGAACCGCTACCCGTACACGTCGGGACACCTGATGGTCCTGCCACTGAGAGCGGTGCCCGACCTCGAGGACCTGGACGCGGAGGAGTTCGCCGAGCTGTGGGCCCTCGTCCGCGATGCGGTGTCGGCGCAGAAGGCGGGACTCGGCTGCGACGCCGTCAACGTCGGCATCAACCTCGGTGCGGCCGCGGGCGGCTCCCAGGCCGACCACCTCCACGTGCACTGCGTCCCCCGCTGGGTCGGCGACGCCAACTTCATGTCGGTGGCGGGGGAGACCCGGGTGCTGCCCGTGTCCCTCGACGTGGCCCGCACCCGCATTCGAGCGGCGTGGCCCACGGCGCTACCGTCGTCGTCGTGACCAGCCCCGACGACGGAACCGCCGCGGAACGCGAGGCGCACGCCGATGGCGAACGGCCGGTGACCCCCTCACCGGCCGCCGAGGAGCTGCTGGACCAGGAGGGCGCGGACCTCCGGGCCTCGCTGCGACCGGACGCGTCGATGGGCGAGGAGTACGTCGACGAGCTGCCCGAGGACCTCAACGTCTCTGAGTTCGTCGGCCCGTACACCTTCCCGAACAACAACCGTCGCCGGATCCCCGCAGCGATCTACCTGGTGATCGGAGCGGTCTGCCTCGGGCTGTTCGCCCTCAACGACGCCGACAGCGCACTGATCAACACCGGCACGCTCTGGGCGGGCGTCGGTCTCGTGGCGTTCGGCGCGTACGGGATGATCGCGGGCTGGACCCTGCAGGTCGAGGAGTCCGACGCCCTGGCGACCGCCTCGGGCACGATCG
>JAEYSR010000160.1 GCA_023434535.1 Actinomycetes bacterium | reverse complement strand
TTGCCGTCGCAGCGGTGCCGGGGAGGTCGGGGTCGCGACCCACGGCGTCGTCGCGCCGCGCCCGGAGCGCTGCGGCCTCGCTCTCGTCGACGGCGACGAGCCGGAGGGTGTCGCCCGGACGGAGCTGGCCGATCTTCCAGCGCTCGGCCTCGCACACGACCGCCGGGCAGACGAAGCCGCCGAGGCTCGGCCCGTCGGGACCGAGCAGGATCGGCATGTCACCCGTGAAGTCGACCGACCCCACCGCGTACGGGGTGTCGTGGATGTTCGACGGGTGCAGGCCGGCCTCGCCGCCGTCGGTGCGGGCCCACGTGGGCTTGGGTCCCACGAGGCGGACACCGGTCCGCGACGAGTTGTGGTGGACCTTCCAGACGGCGGAGAAGATCCCGTCGACGTCCTCACGGGTGAAGAAGTCGGGTGCTCCGTGCGGCCCCGTGGTCACCTTCACCTCCCAGTCGGCGACGATGTCCGGTCGATCCCCGAGCGGCACGGGAGAGGGCGCCGGCGCCCCGGGCGACGGGGACGAGATCCGGAGCACGTCGCCGGCCCGCAGAGCCCGGCCGCCATGGCCTCCGAAGCCGCCCAGCGTGAACGTCGACGCGCTGCCCAGGTAGTCGGGCACGTCGATCCCGCCGCGGACGGTGAGATAGGCCCGCAGTCCTGGACCCGTCCCGACGCCGATCGACAGCTCCCCTCCCGCCGGGATCGTGACCGGCTCCCAGAAGCCGACCTCGACCCCGTCGACGGCCGCCGGCATCGGCGCTCCGGTGAGGCAGACCACCGCGCCCTCCCGGAACCGGAGGGTCGGCCCGGACAGGGTCAGCTCGAGCCCGGGGGCCCCAGCCGGGTTGCCGAGCGCCACGTTGCCCAGGCGGAACGACAGGTCGTCCATCGGCCCGCTCGGCGGCACGCCGACGTCCCAGTGGCCGATCCGCCCCGGGTGGTCCTGCACCGTGGTCATCGTGCCGGGCTGGACCACCTCCACCGTCGGCGACGGCACCTCCACCGTGGCGAGGACCGCCGTGGTGGCGGCCGTCCCCCGCAGCAGATCGGAGTCGAGCACCGAGCGGAGCAGCCCCACGTTGGTCTCGAGCCCGTCGAGGTGCGTCGCGTCCAGCGCGGCGGCGAGCCGGTCGGCGGCGTCGACACGGGTGTCTCCCAGCGCCACCACCTTGGCGAGGAGCGGGTCGTACAGCGGGGTGACCTCGGTGCCGGTGGCGACCCAGGTGTCCACCCTCGGAGTCGACGGCCGTCCGCCGTCGAAGGTGAACGCCGTGGCCCCGGGAGGGAAGGCCACCCTCGTCAACGTCCCCGAGGCCGGACGGTGGTCGCGCGCCGCGTCCTCCGCGTACACGCGCGCCTCGATCGCGTGCCCACGGGGAGCGGGTGAGGTGGCCCGCCAGCGATCGAGAAGCCCGCCGTCGCCCGACGCCAGGCGGACCATCCACTCGACCAGGTCCACCCCCCACACCGCCTCGGTCACCGGGTGCTCGACCTGGAGCCGGGCGTTGACCTCCAGGAACGCGACGTCGAAGCGGTCAGCGTCCACCAGGAACTCGACGGTGCCGGCCGACCGGTAGGCCACGGACTCCGCGAGCAGCCGGGCCGAGTCGTGCAGGAGCGTCCTGACCTCCGCCGGGAGCCCGGACGCGGGCGCCTCCTCGAACACCTTCTGGTTGCGGCGCTGGAGCGAGCAGTCCCGGTCGCCCAGCGTCACGGCGTCGCCGCGGCCGTCACCGAACACCTGCACCTCGACGTGGCGGGCGCTGGCGATGAACCGCTCGAGGAAGACTCCGGACGAGCCGAAGTTCGATTCGCCGAGGCGCTGGACGCTGTCGAACGCGCTCCTCAGCGCCGTCGCGTCGTCGCAGACCGCCATGCCGATGCCGCCGCCGCCGGCGACGGCCTTGAGCATGATCGGGTAGCCGATCTCCGACGCGAGCCGGAGGGCCTCGTCGACGCCGGACAGGAGACCGGTGCCCGCGAGCAGGGGTACGCCGGCGGAGGCCGCCGCCTCCCGGGCGAGGTGCTTCTGGCCGAAGATCCGGAGCTGATCCGACGTCGGTCCGATGAAGGTGACGCCCTTGCGCTCCAGCGCGACCGCCAGCTCCGCGCTCTCCGAGAGGAACCCGTAGCCGGGATGGACCGCATCGGCTCCGGACGCCGACACCGCGTCGAGCAGCGCGTCCTGGTCCAGGTAGCTGTCGCGCGCCGGTCCGGGCCCGAGTCGGACCGCGGCGTCGGCCATGGCGACGTGCGGTGAACCGATGTCGGCGTCGGAGTAGACGGCGACCGTTCCGATGCCCATGCGGCGCAGGGTGTGCAGGATGCGGCAGGCGATCTCGCCACGGTTGGCCACCAGGACCCGGTCGAACACGGCGGTCACCCGGCAGCGCCATCGGCGGGAGCGCTCGGGCGCTCGGGCGGTTCCCCGATCGGGTCGGTGATCGTCATCCGGACCGGCGTGGGGTCGAAGCCGTTGCAGGGGTTGTTGATCTGCGGGCAGTTCGAGACGACGACCAGGACGTCCATGTGGGCGACCAGCTCCAGCCACAGGCCCGGGGCCGAGATGCCGTCGACGATGCCGAGCGAGCCGTCGGCCTCGACCGGGACGTTCATGAACCAGTTGATGTTGGACTGGATGTCGCGCTTGGTGAGCCCGTGCCGGGTCATCTCCAGCACGAAGTTCTCGACGCAGGCGTGCTGGTGCCAGGTGTGGTGCCCGTAGCGGAGCGTGTTGGACTCCTTGGAGCAGGCACCGCCGATGGTGTCGTGGCGTGCGCACGTGGTGTCGCTCAGCGTCATCATCGGCCTGCCCTCGTTGGAGAGCAGCACGGTGCCCGGCGTCAGGTAGATGTTGCGCTGGGACGCCATCGTGTCGGGGGCGCTGTAGCGCTCGCGCAGGTCGTTGGCGTTGTGGATCAGGCAGTCCACGGCCTGGTTGCCGCCGAGATCGGTGATCCGCAGCGTCTCGCCGCGGCGGACGACGTGGGACCAGGGGGCCCGGGCCCTCACCGTCTGGTCGAGCACGACGGCGCTCATGCGCCGGCCCCGTCGAGCGCGTGCGACGTGCCCGTGCCGACGTCCGCCGGTCGGGCCAGTGCTCCGTACAGATCCTCGGTGTTCAGGTAGGCACGACGACCCTCGGGCAGGGCGTTGCGGATCGGGTCGTCGGGTGCGGCCACGTCGCCCCTCCACGCCAGCACGCGCACCGGGGTGACCACGTAGTCCGCACGGTCGTCGAGCACGTGGGGCACGTTGACCAGGGTCACGATGACGTCCATCTCGGCCCGCAGGACCACCCGCGTCCCGGCCGGCGCGGGGACCGGGTCCAGCACGATGGCTCCGTCGGCGTCGATCGTGACGCCCTTGAACAGAGTCAGGTTGGGGGCGATGTCCCGCCGGTCCATGCCCGCCTTGGTCAGCGCCACCGCGAACCGGTCCCTTCCGTTGGGGTGCGGACCGTCCGCCTCGCCGTCGCCGTAGCGGCGCTCGTTGGTGGACCGGTTGGACGTCCCGCAGAAGGCGTCGTGGCGTCCCGACGTGTCGGACTCGATCGCCATCATCACCCGCCCCATGTCCGACAGGAGCAGGGAGCCCTCCGTCGGATACGCCTGCCACTGGACCTTGACGGTGTCGGCGATGTTCAGGCGCTCGGCGGTCTGGTCGGACCGGTGGACGAGGAGGGCGACGCATCCGTCGCCGTCGGTGTCCTCCACCATCACGCGGGTCCCCCGGGCGACGGCCTTCCACGAGTAGCCGCCGCCGGCGATCACCTCGTCCCACACGACGTCCGCCGGGAGGACTCCGTCCGGCAGGTCGACGGCGTCGCTCGCCGGGACCGTGGGTTGGGTGCGGACCCGGGTCGAGCCCATCGACCGTGCGTGGTCGCGCGCGGCCCACGTGGTGGACGTCGATGCCTCGGGTGGGTCGTCGTTGCTGGGCACGCTGTCGCTCCTCGCCGGGACCCGTCGGACACCGGCCGTCCCGGAGGACGTCCGTTCCGAACGGCTGCTGCCCCGAAGGACGGTTGTTTCGAAGGACTATCGAAACACAGTCAACGTCGGCCCGCACCTCCGGGTCAACGTCGAGACGCCGGCTTCTCGGAGTCGTAACGGAGCGTTCACCGGGACGGGCTCACCCGGGGGCCGTCGGCCCGGATCGAACGGAGTCCAGATCGACTCCCGGGGCGAGGAGCCCCCCGACGGTGACGTCGGCGACCTCGGCCGCGATGCGCTCGAGCGACGGCCGGGTTCGGCCCCGGCACCAGTTCTGGGACCCCTCGTCGTTGGCCATCACGGTCAACGCCGCCCGACGCGGGTCGACATCCCGCAGGACGCCCTCCTCCACCCCGCGGCGGATGATCCCTGCGAGCAGTCGCACCAGGACCTCCCGATCGCGCCAGTACCCGGCGAAGCCGTCCCGGTCGTGACGAGCCATCCGGTGCAGCTCGTTGATGTCGAGAGGAAGGCGCGTCAGCGTGGCCACGTCGCCCGCCACGAACCGGTGCAGCTGTGCGGCGGGCGACCCGCCGTCGGCGATCACGGCCCGGGCCAGCTCGATGGGCACGACGCTGGCGCGCTCCACCAGGGCGGCGAGCAGGTCCTCCTTGGAGGAGAAGTAGTAGTAGAGCGACGACTGGCGCAGTCCCGCAGCCTGGGCGATCCGCGTCATCGACGTGCCGGCGACGCCGCGGTCACCGAAGAGCTCCCCCGCCACCGCCAGGATCTCCTCGACCGGCTCCAGCCCGGTGGCGGTGCTGGTCCCCGCCGCCCTCGGGCGCCCCACCCGGCGCGGTTCGTCGTCGTCGCCCATGGGTCGACAGTACAGCCGGCGCGGGAACGCCATGAGGGCCCGTCGTCGGTGGAGCGGCCTCGTTTCGACAGTCCATCGAAATGGACACGACGGATTCGCGACGACGAAACCGGGCCGAAACACGCGCTCCTTACGTTGCCGCTACCCCGACCCGTCCCCGACGACGGGACCACCCCAGGAGGATGTCGTGACCACATCGATCCACGGGCGGAGCCGATCCCGCCGGCCGTTCGTCCTCGCCACCGTCGTCGCGATCGTGGCGCTCCTGGCCGCGGCGTGCGGAGGAGACGACTCCTCCGACGGCTCCACCACGACCGACGGAGGCTCGTCGGACGCACCCATGGCGCTCACGATCGGGTACTCGGCCTGGCCCGGCTGGTTCCCGCTCGCCGTGGCGGAGGAGAAGGGCTTCTTCGCCGAGCACGGGCTCGACGTGGACCTCAAGTACTTCACCGACTACACCGCGTCGCTCGACGCTCTGGTCGCCGGTCAGGTCGACGTGAACGCGCAGACGCTGAACGACACGATCTTCGCCGTCGCCTCCGGGGCCGACCAGCGGGTCGTCGTGGTCAACGACAACTCCACCGGCAACGACCAGATCATCTGCGACGAGTCGATCACGTCCGTCTCGGACCTCAAGGGCAAGACCGTCGCGGCGGAGGCCGGCGTGGTCGACCACTTCCTGCTCCTCCAGGGCCTGGCGAAGGAGGGGATGACCGAGGACGACATCCAGTTCACGGGGATGAAGACCGATGCCGCCGCCGCAGCGTTCGCCGGCGGCGAGTTCGACTGCGTCGGGGTGTTCGCCCCCTTCACGGTCCAGGCGATGGAGCGACCCGGCGCCAAGGTGCTGTTCAGCTCGAAGGACTTCCCGGGCGCCATCCCGGACCACCTCGTGGCGACCGGGGAGGCGTCGGGGAACAGCGAGGCCATGCAGGCCCTGGTCGACGCCTGGTACGAGACGCTGGCCTGGATCGAGGCGAACCCCGACGAGGCCCGCAAGATCATGGCGGAGAAGGCCGGCGTGAGCGACGCCGAGTACGCCGACTTCCAGTCCGGCACCACGCTCTTCTCGCAGGAGCAGGCGATCGACGCCTTCGAGGACCGGCCGGGCGACCCGACCTCGCTCCCCGAGATGGCCCGACGGATCAACCCGTTCCTCGTCGAGTCCGGCCTGGCGGAGGAGGAGGCGGACCTCAGCAAGCTGTTCATGCCGGAGTTCACCAAGAACGCCACGACGGGCTCGGGTTCGACGACCACGACCGGCGGGTGACGATGGCGGAGCCCGTCGCGGCGGCGCAGGGCGTCAGGGGCCACGCCCAGTCCCACCTCCTGCGCATCCGCACCGACGTGGGTGCACCC
>JAEYSR010000125.1 GCA_023434535.1 Actinomycetes bacterium | reverse complement strand
TCCCGGAGGCGCTCGAACTCGGCGACGCCGCGATCGGCGAGCGCGTCGGAGACGTCGTAGTGACCACCGCAGATCTCCACCGTGTCGACCGACCTGGTCCCGTCGTCCGCCAGCAGCCCGTAGGACGTGGAGCCGATGCCGTAGCCGACGGACAGCGCGTCGGTCGGATCGTCGCGCATCAGGGCGGGGACCAGCCCGATGAGCACGTGGAAGTCGTCGAACGGGTGGTCGTTCTGCGACGTGGCGTTGATCGTGAGTCGATGCTGCCGTCCGTCCTCCGACGACACCATCGAGGCGCACGCGGCCGTCTCGGCGAGATGCACCTCCACGCCCGGACGATCGTCGCCGGACAGGAAGCGCCAGAGCTGTCCGTTGTCGGGCGTCATGAGCGCGAGTGTCACGGCCATCAGGACCACCCCCGATGCGGCGAGCGCCCGTCGGGGCCACGAAGAGGCGAGCCACGACGCCGCCAGTCCGGCCGCGACGACCAGCGCGACGGCCACGACCACCGCGCTGCCGGCCGTGCCGAACGCATCGAACAGGATCAGCGCCGCCGCCGCGGCTCCGACGACGTTCCCGAAGGTGTTGGCGGCGACCAGTCCCCCGGTGCCGCGGCCGACCGAACGCAGCCGGCCGACGACGACCTGCTCGACGAACGCGAAGCTCGCGCCCATCAGCAGGACGGCCGGCATCACCACCAGGGCGGGCAGGAGGACTGCGAACACGGCGATGTCGGACACCGCGAACGACGGATCGCTGTAGCCGTCGGCGAAGCCGTCTCCGGAGAACCACTCGCTGAGCGGAGTCGACCATCCGGCCGCCGGCATCACGACCGTCAGGACGACGATGGACGCAAGCATCGCCACACCGGCACCGAACTGGCACCAGAAGAACCCGCGCCGGGCATCGGCGACCCGACCCACGAGCCACGAACCTGCTGCCAACCCGGCCGCGAACGCGACGAGGTACAACGCCAGCACGGTGGCGAACGAGTACGAGTTCGATCGACCGATCGCGCTGGCAACACGGAATGCGATCTGCTGGAGGCCGACCGCGGCAGCACCGGAGGCCGCGTACACGAGGTACCAACGCCGGACACCGGCGCCCTCGCAGGCGGGCCGAGCCGATCGGTCGTCGACCCCAGCGACGGCCCGAGTGCGGTCGCCTGCCCCGCGGTCGGGACCGGCGACCGCGTCCCGTTCGGCGTCCCCTGCGGCCAGGGCGAGAAGGAGGCATGCAGCCACGACGCCGAGCCCGGCCGCGATCCACGTCGAGCGGACGTAGCCGTACCTGCCGACGAAGACCCATCCCGCGGCCACGGCGCCGACGGCCGCTCCGGCGGTGTTGCACGCGTACAGCCGGCCGACCACCTTGCCCGCCCTGTCGACGCCCGCCGTCGCCACCGCGGACACCAACGGCAGCGACACGCCCATGCCCGTCGCCGGCACGACGATGAGGACAACGGTCAGCACCGCACCGCCGGCGGTGCCGACCATCTGGGGTCGGATCGAGAAGAAGAGGCCGTGCAGCACCCAGGTGCTGATCACCGCGAAGGCGGCGACGCCGAGCTCCGCGACCGCCACGACCCGCAAGGCTGCGCTTCCGGTCAATCGGGTCGACAGCCGGCCCCCGATGAGACTTCCCAGCCCGAGACCGCAGAGGAACCCGGCGACCACGACGGAGTTGGTGACGACGTCGGACCCGAGGTGCAACGAGACGACGCGCTGCCATACGACCTGGAGCGCGAGCGCGGACGCGCCGGTGAGCGCCAGCACGATGCACGGCACCGCGCTCCGACCACGCGTCATCCCACCACCTCCGAGCACCGGCCCGGGCTCCCCACCCGCTCAGCGCCCCAAGGGTAGACCGGCTCTCCGCCGAGGGCCCTGGCAGGCTTGTCGCACGTCGTCACGACGGTCACCATGTCGACATGACCTCCTCGGCGGACGCGCCCTCGGGTGAGTCCGCCACTCGGCGTACGCGCCTGACCCGCGCCTGTACGGCCGTGTGGTCGCATCCGCTGGTGGTCGTCGCGATCGGCGCCACGCTGGTCGCAGTCGGACACGCCGTGTGGATCTGGCGCTACCGCCACGTCGGGGCGATCGATCCCGACGAGGCTGGCTACATCGCCTCTGCGCTGCGGATGCGACGAGCGATCGTGGACCTCGATCCCGTCGAGCTGGTCCGCGCCGTCGCCGGGTCCGGCAACGGCGTGACGGTGCCGGTGATCTCGGCGCTGCTGCTGCTGGTGGGCCCCCTCGACCCGCGCACGGCGATGATGGCGCAACCGATCCTGCTCGTGCTCGGAGCGGTCGCCGTCGCCGGCGCTGCGCGTCGCATCGGCGGGTCGTGGTCGGCGATCGCTGCCGGTCTCACGTTCGCCGTGCTGCCCACGACGGCGACCGCCACCCAGTCGTACTGGTTCGGCCTCGGCTCCGCGACGTTCGCCGCCGCCGCGATGTGGGCCCTGCTCGCCTCCGATCGCGCCCGCAACAGCCGCATCTGGTGGTTCGGCCTCTGCACAGGGCTGATGTGGCTGACCAGGACGATGACCCTCGGCTACGCGCCCGCCATGATCGCTGCGGCGGTCGTCGTCGCCGCCCCGCACCGCCGGTCGCTGGTCCGGGCAGCGGCGAGCATCGGGGTGGCGGTCCTCGTCGCCGGACCGTGGTACGCCGTGAACGCGTCGTCGATCTTCAGATATCTCCTGAGCTACGGGTATGGGCCCCGAGCTGCCCGGTTCGGCGACGGCGGTCCGCTCGAGCGCCTCGAGTTCCGCCTCGAGCGGATGCAGATCGCGTTCGGCGCTCGCACCCTGACGGTGCTCGTGGTCTCCGCGGCGATCGTCGCCGCAGTGGCGATCGTCGCTCGGATGCGTTCCGGGGACGGCAGCGGCGACTCTCCGGCGCGACGGCTGCTCCAGTGGGTGACGAGACCGGCCCCTCGGGGAGCGCTCGCCATGGCGACGGCGACCGTGCTGGGCACCGCCGCCCTCGTCAGCACGTCGAACAACGGCGTCTGGTTCGAGCTCCCGGTCGTCGTGTTCTCGGTGATCCTCCTCTTCGGCGTCCTCGGAGCCGCGCCGACGTGGTGGAAGGTCGTGCTCTCGGCGGGGTTGCTGGTGGTCGCCGGCTGGAACCACGCTGCTCATTGGTGGCTCGTCGACTACCGCCCAGGGGGGTTCACGGCGCACTACGAGTACGGCTTCGAGCAGTACGACGACCGGTTCGGCCCGACCACTCGGGAGCTGCACGCCCAGGCCGCACGGGAGTGGTACGACCTCGACGAGGAGGTGCTGCGCTCGGTCCGGTCCGACTCGGGCGGGGACCCGGTCCTCACGGTGTCCGGCAACATGGTCCTGTTCAACTCGAACGACCTGTGGTTGGCGGGCGAGCTCGACGGACGACCTCCCGACATCCAGGTCCCCGACACGGCCGACCCGGAGTCGATCGCCGACGCGCTCACGCCCATGGTCGGATCGGGGTCCACGACACGCGAGCGGGTCGTCGTGGTCGCCCGGCACGATCGGACCTTGTTCACCCCGGATGACGACGTCGACGAGCTGTACGCCGAGGCCCTCCGACAGGGCTGGCGACCGAGCGAGCGGATCCCCATGCCGAGCGGCGGCGAGGTCGTCGTCCTCCGGTGGCACGGCGA
This sequence comes from Actinomycetes bacterium, assembly GCA_023434535.1. Taxonomy (GTDB): domain Bacteria; phylum Actinomycetota; class Acidimicrobiia; order Acidimicrobiales; family Microtrichaceae; genus Dermatobacter. Next base: position 136 of record JAEYSR010000125.1, on the reverse strand, counting down.
CCGATGAGCGACCCGGGGCACGGACCGCTCCCCGCCGACCGCGCTGAGGACGGCGGGGCGCCCACAGACCGGGTCGAGCCGCCCCGGAACTGGATCCCGGTCCTGACCTGGGCGGTGCTCACCAGCCTCGTCGGCG
>JAEYSR010000120.1 GCA_023434535.1 Actinomycetes bacterium | reverse complement strand
GCGCCGACCTTGTCGGCGCTCCCCTCACCACCACCACGGGGGCCCCGTCGGCTCCGACGGACGCTGCTCCCACGACGACGCTGCCGGCGGCGCTGCGTCCGGCGTCGGCACCGATCCAGCTCCCGGGTCTCCCCACCCGCATCGCCATCCCCGCCCTCGGCGTGGACAGCCCGATCGTGCCGGTCGGTGCCGCACCCGACGGTCGGATGGAGATCCCGCGACGAGAGGAGGCCGGGTGGTGGTCGCCCGGGCTCCGGCCCGGATCGAGCCACGGCTCGTCGGTCGTGGCGGCGCACGTCGACTACGACGGTCGCCCGGGGGTGTTCCGCGACCTGCAGCGGCTGGAGGCCGGGAGCGAGGTCGTGATCACCGACGACGCCGGAACGGCGCACCGCTTCGTCGTGCGCGAGCGCTTCCAGGTGGAGAAGGACGAGCTGCCACGGGCCGAGCTGTTCCGCACCGGCGGCCCTCCGGTCCTGACGCTGATCACCTGTGGAGGCGCCTTCGACCAGGAGCGGCGTCACTACGACGACAACATCGTCATCCGGGCCGAGCCGGTCAGCTGAGCGTCGTTCCTCCACCCCACCCGGGCATCATCGACCCAGATGCGTTGCCTGTTTCGTGCTCTTGAACATACGAATTGTTCAACGTATATTAGACCCATGGATCCGGTCCCGAGCCCCGACGACACCGCCCCGCCGCTCCGCTTGCTGATCACGGGCCTCGAGTCGGCGAACCCCGTCACCGACGCCGTCGTGGCCCAGGCGGTGCGAGCCGGACACCGACTTCTCCTCACGAGCGCGGAGCAGCACGTCGAGGTCGTCCGACAGCGGTTCGCCTCCTGCCCCGGGGTCGAGGGTGTCGTCGGACTCGACATCACGTCGCACCACGGGCTCAGCCGTCTGTTCGGCGTGCTGAGGGACAGCTGGGGAGCCGTCGACGGCGTCTTCCACGGTGTGTGGTCTGCTCCAGCGACGGCCGTCGAGGGACCCTTCTCCGGTGCGAGCAGCGCCGACGTGTGTCGTGCGTTCGACATGAACGTCTACTCCTACGCCGCCATCGCCCGGACGGTGGGGGGTCTCTCGGCTCCCACCGGGGTGTCCCTCGTGGGTCTCGACCTGGGTCGCGCCTACTGGGAGCAGCCCAACTGGCTGTCCGTGTGCAGCGCCGCACTGGTCCAGGTCAACGCCTCTCTGAGCCAGCAGCTCGCCGGCGTGGGGCTCCGGGCGAACCTGGTGGCGCCGGTCATCGACGTCATGCCGGCGTCGACCCGCCGCGACTGGAGTCCGGGCACCGTGGCCCCGATGGAGCCGCTCACGTGGACCTGCCAGGACCCGGCTCCGGCCGCCGACGTGGTCCTGATGCTCCTCTCCCCCGGCGCCCGCTCCATGACCGGCCAGGTGGTCCAGGCCGACCCCGCCCCGACCCGACGACTGGTCACGGCGGCGTTCTGAGGTTCGGCCCCACGGCCCACGGCCTGCGTCCCGGAGCCTCTCCGATCCTCGTTCCGCTCGAGCGACCGGAGGTCCTGAGCGGTCCGAGCCGATGCGGCGACAGAACCGGCTCGGTCAGCGAAGCGGTGCGGCCATGGCGTGGTAGCCGCCGTCCACGTGGAGGATCTCACCGGTGATCGCCCGGGCGAGGTCCGACAGGAGGAAGCAGACGGCGTCGGCCACAGGCTCGTTGTCGGTCGGATCCCAGCGCACAGGAGACCGGGCGTCCCACGCGGACAGCAGCCGGTCGAAGTCGGGGATGCCGTTGGCCGCTCGCGTGTGCAACGGCCCGGCCGCGACGAGGTTGCTGCGGATTCCCCGGGGACCGAGGTCTCGGGCGACGTACCGGTTGATCGACTCGAGCGCCGCCTTGCAGACGCCCATCCAGTTGTAGACCGGCCAGGCGCCGGCCGCGTCGAAGTCGAGGCCGACGAGCGCTGCACCCCTGTCGGGAGCGAGCGACGCGAGCAACCCGGCCAGAGACGCGTAGGAGTACGAGGAGGTGGCGAAGGCCTGCGCCACCGACGACTCGTCCGCGGCCAGGAAGGATCCGGCGAGGGCAGGACGCGGGGCGAAGGCGACGGCGTGGAGCGCTCCGTCGAGGTGCCCGACGTCCACCCGCAGACGGCGCTCGAGACGATCGAAGTCCTCCTGCCTGGTGACGTCGAGGTCGAGCACCTGGTCGATGCCGAGAGAGGTCGCGGCCTCCTGAGCCCGGTCCCGGTCACGGTCGAGCGCCGTGAGCACCACGTGAGCTCCCAGCGCCATCGCCCGACGGGCCACCGAGAAGGCGATGGAGTCCGCTGTCACGACTCCGGTGATGAGGAGGGTCTTGCCCTCGAGGATCGTCATGCCGATGCCGTCCGGTCGACAGACGACGGCGTCCTCGCGGTCAGCGCCGCCGGAGTGGCGTTCAGGCCTTGGCCCGACGACGTGGTCGGGTCGCCGGCTTCTGCAGCTTGCCGAGGCTGACCAGGAGATCGCCGATCGAGATGCCCCGATCGAGCGGGTGGCGCAGTGGTGCGCCAGCATCGATCTCGTAGTGGTTCCGGCGGCCCACCCGGGTCCGTGTGACGTAGCCGTCGGCGACGAGGTCCGACACGATCGCCTGGGCCGCGCGTTCGGTGATGCCGACGCGTTGCGCGATGTCGCGTCCCCGCACGTCGGGCTCCTCCGCGATGCACGCCAGGACGTGCGCGTGGTTGGTCAGGAACGTCCAACCCGGCTTCTCGTCGTTCACCTGCACCCGCTTCCGACCGTCCGAGACCGCTGAGCGGTTCGTGTGTTGGAAAGCGTAGGTCATGGACCCCGTCGCGTCGGCTCATCGGACGGACCTCGAGTACGACGCTCCGGACCAGGTCACGCACCGGTCGCCTCCCAGCTCCCGTCGGCTGCGTAGCGATGGCTCACCCGTCCGTCCTCACCCATCGCGAAGAGGGAGATCCAGCCGTGGCGGCAGAGGGCGTCGACCTCCGGGTGGCGGTCGAGCACGTCGCCGATCGCCGCTGTCGGCGCCTCGATGACGGCCGTCAGCCGCACCGGCTGGTGCTGTGGCCCGGACCCGTCGTGGACCGACTGCATGGGCAGGCCGGTCCTGAGGTCGCCATGGGCGCCCTCGAGCACCCCGAACCGGCCGATGACGTTGTGCAGGGTCTTGTCGCCCGCACCGAACACCTCGGGGTCCACCGTGGAGGCGAAGTACTGGAGGTTGATCCAGTCGGCGACCACCATCGGTGCCGTGATGATCGACTCGAGCACGGAGAAGCCCTCGTCCACCCGCCAGTCGTAGGAGTGCAGGAACGCCCGTCCCTGGAGGTCCAGCGACGCAGTGCGGCGTCGCGGTGCGGCGATGAACGCGGAGCACCCGGCGAGGCCCCATTCGGGCCTGACCTGGGCCCAGTCGCGCGCCCGGCGGCGGACCCGCCGGTCCACCGCGGAGTGCTCTGAGATGCCCAGGCGCTCAGCCCTCTCCCGGCGGGCGCCGGCCCCGGCCGTCCGCAGAGCGGCGCAGACCTGGTCGATCGCCTCCCGTTCGACACCGACCACGTCGACGACCTCGACGTCATCGGTCGTCGTGTCGTGACGAGCGGCGACGAATCGGGTGTCGGACGGGATCGCGATTCCCCGGGCGGCGAGGGCGTCGCGCACCTCGCGGTCGTTCAGGAGATCGGCGGCGACGCGGGCGTTCACGAGTCCCGAGTGACCGCCGCACGCCCCGCAGTCGAGACCGGCGGCGAACGGGTTGTTGGCCGAGCTCGATCCGTGGCCCACCAGCAGCACGATCGGGGCGAACCCGTCGACGAGCGACATGCCGCGCAGCATGTTCTCGGCCATCTCCGCGCGTGCCGCGCGCGGCACTCCGGACCCGGGGACACGGTCTGAGGCGTCGAGTGTCGGACGGAGCCTGCGGACCTGGGACCGGCGCAGGCCGGCGACCTCTGGATCGCGCACGGGCCGACTCACGCCCATCGAGTCCGTGACGAGCTTCGGCAGGTAGGCGAGCCCGACGGGACCCACGAACGAGAAGCACGAGACGGCGCCCATCTTGAACGACTTCCACGCTCGGTGGACCTGGCGGGAGTGCTGACGGGTCGTCGCGGCGTCCGCTCCCCGACGGTTGCCGCGGTGCACCTCGGTCTCGGCCACGGTGAGCTGGGGTGCGATCAGGACCGGGCACTGCGCCTCGCCCCGGTCGTGCCCGACCGCCACGTGGTCGATCGGGAGCCCGAAGAACCCGGCGAAGCCCAGGGTCTCGATGCGGTCGTCGACGCGCTCGACGTGCCGCCGCATGACCTCGGACCGGACATCGATGCAGAAGACGGCCTGGGCGAGCGGCCGGCCGGGGACAGCCGGCGTGTCGTCGCGTCGGGCGTCGAAGAGCTCGACCCACCGCCGCTGCTCGGACCGGTCGTACGCCTCCTGGGCGTGGATGAGGAGGCCGATCGGATCCGCGCCACCGTCGACGTCCGTGCCACCGACCGACTCCATGTTGCCGTCCCGCTGCGCGCCGTCGTCGGGTTCCGGGGTGGTCGCCGCCAGCAACGCACTCTCCCAGGCGTCGGGAACCGCGGTCCCGGCGAGAGCGGTGAGCAGCGCGGCCTCCGATGAGAGGATGACCGCGATCCACTGCCGCATGCGGTCGTCCTCGCGCCCGGCGAGCCCGCTCTCCCAGCACAGCCGGGCCACGTGGGCCGACCAGCCCCGCACCCGGAGCAGCAGTGCGAGGAGGTACGCGTCGGTGGCCTGGCCGGGGATGCCGATGACGTCGAGGGCTCGATCGGTGGCGTCCGCGGGATCGTCCGGGAGGTCACCCACGAAGCGGCGGAAGCCCGTCAGCCCGAGGATCTCGGGCGTCCGGTCGACGGAGGCGTCGTGCCGCCACGATCGGAACAGCTCGTCGTCCCGTTCCGCAGCCGCCCACGATGCCTGACCGAGGTCGAAGTAGGCGGCGGCCCAGGACCCGATCCGGTCGACGACGACCGAGCTCCAGTCGTGGCCGGTCACCTGGGTCGCGACAGCGGCCACGGTCGGGACGGTTCTCGTGGATGTGGGTGCCTGTCCGGCGAGTCGCAACGCGTCGACGAGCTCTGCGAGCGTCGACCAACCGGCATCGCCCCGGAGGTCGGCCTCGGTGATGTCGCCCCGCTCGATCGCCTCGAGGTAGAAGTCCGGATCCATGGAGCTAGTCGCTCCCGCGCAGAGTGCCAGCTTCCGAGCGGCCGCCTCGAACGTGAGGTCGCTCATCCCCAGGTACGGGTTGACGGCCACGAAGCTGTCGAGCGGCCAGGCCGGCGCCAGTCGACCGATGGCTGCGTCGATCGCGTCGTCGATCGACGCGATCGGGTCCGCGGGGACGACCGACCCGGCCACGCCGTGCTGTCGCCCGAACGACACGTCGACGGCGGACGCGTGCTGCGGCGTCGGGTTCCCATCCGCCAGGTCGGTCCACGGAGGGCTGGAGAGATCGGTCATGCGGTCACCTCGGCGACTCGGTTCGGGCGGATGGAGCGGGCAGGGACGGGCCCGACGCCGCGTGACGGCGACGTCGTGGGCGGGATCGGCCACACCGATGCGATCAAGCGCTCGAAGGCTGCGTCGGCGTACAGCCCGTTGCGGAGGTGGACGAGCACCCTCCGGCCTCTGGCGGACGTCGGACCTGACGGATGCAGCATCTGCAACCGGATCACCCACGCGAACGCGACCAGGGCGGTGAGCACCAGCCCCACCTGGAGCGGCGTGCGGGGACCGGGCTCGACCACGCTGCCGTCGAGGAGGTGGTGCGCACCGGCCTCGAGGAGGAAGAACGACGACGTGACGCCCGCCGCGGCGGCCACCGCGGCCACCCGGACGACTCCGTCGCTGCGGGAGTCGAACGCCGGAGCGAGCAGGAGGCTGGTCCCCATGACCAGGACGGCCCCGATCAGGAGGAGCATCGGCTGCCTCACGACGTCCACGCCGAGCAGCGTCGCGACGCCCAGGTACAGGGATGTCGCCACCGCCACGCTGAGGAGCAACGGCACCGGCCGCCCGAGCCGGGGCGGAAGTCGCACGGTCGAGGCCCGACGTTCGTCGATGGTGCTGCCCGAGGACAGGAAGGCGTGGGCCTTGTAGAAGGAGTGGGCGACGAGGTGCAGCAGGGCCGCCGAGTAGAAGCCCATTCCGCAGATGAGGAGCATGAACCCCATGTGGGCGGCGCTGGAGTAGGCGAGCGCCACCTTGACCGACGACTGGGTCAGGAGGATCACCGACGCCACGAGGGCCGTGATGGACCCGATGACGATCAGGAGGGTGGTCGCCGAGAGGGACGCGTCGACGACCGCCGACATGCGCAGGATCAGGAACGGCCCGGCGTTGAGGAGGCCGGCGTGGAGCAGCGCCGACACCGGGGTCGGGGTCTCCATGACCTCGATCAGCCAGCCCTGCGTCGGGAACTGGGCCGACTTCAGCGCAGCGGCCGCGACGATCGCGAGCGCCGCCACCGCGACCGCAGCGCCCCCTGCGTCGGCTGCGACGCGACCGGTGACCGTCGCGAGGTCTCCGGTACCGAACCGGGCGTACAGCAGGACGCAGGCGAGCACGAGTGCGACGTCGCACATCCGTGCGACCACGAAGCGCTTCCGAGCCGCCACGACCGCACGGGTCCGGTGTGGGTCGAAGGTGAGCAGCCTGTGGAGGGCGAGGCTGGCACCGATCCACGCCAGGACCAGCAGGACCAGGTTCCCCGCGACGACGAGCACCTCGACGGCGGCGATCGTCTGCGCCAGCCGGGAGAGGAAGGCACCGCGCCGGGGGTCACCCGACAGGTAGGTGCAGCTGTAGGAGAAGACGACCGCAGCGAGGATCGTCACCATCACCAGCATCGTGACGCTCAGGGCGTCGAGCCGGATGGAGAACCCGAGCCCGGCGCGACCGACCGTCGGACCCGTGGCGCCTCCCTCTGCCGCGACCGTGACGGCAGCGGCGATGGCGGTCACGACTCCGACCGCGGCGGCCACCCGCCCGGCTCCGGCCACGACGCAGGCCGCACGGAGGCGTGGCACCAGCATCGTCGCTGACGCCAGGAGGAACGCCGTCGGAGCGATCAGTACAAGCGTGGTCATCAGCACCGGCATTCGGTCGCCCTCCGGTCCGACGCCGGCGGTTCCGGCGATCCATCACACCATACTCACGAGACGTAACACACGCAACTTTTTTCGTGTGTTCTGCTTCGGTGGCGATGGAGCGCTGCGGCGGTCAGCCGACGGATGGCCGTCTGCCGGCCAGCCGACAGCGGGCTCGGCGAACCTCGGTGCCGGACAACCGCCCGAGACATGGCCCCGACTACCGTCGGGGCCATGTCGGACGGGCGCCGCCCCGCTCAGCTCCGAGGGAGGTCCGTGGAGGTGACCCGACTCGAGCGGTAGGTCATCACGATGTCGGGATCCGCACCGACGCTCCCTCCGATCAGCTCGATCGGAACTCCGCTCGAGGCATCGATCGTCAGCTGCTCCTGGTAGCCGTCGGGGAAGTGACGGGCCGTGAGGACGAGGGTCGGGCGCCCGTCCTTCGTGCCGTCCACGACGGTGACGTCGCCACAGGTGGCGAGCAGGCGGAGCACCCCGGCACGGACGTCCGGACGTCCGGAGGCGAGGACGAGCGCGTCGAGCGAGTTGGTCCAGATGTTGCCCTCCAGGTGGCGGGTCGGATCCATCGGCGCCGCAGATGCGATCTTCGGGTCGACCGGCTCGTCGGGCGCTCTGCTGGACTCGGATCCGACGCTCGGGTCCAACGCAGCGTTCGCCATCCGGGTCCGCGCCTCGTCGATGGGCAGCTCGACCGCATCCGCCGCCGCGGTGGTGACCCTCGCCAACCAACCGTCCTGTTCCGCCCCGCCCGTCACGGCGGCTGCGAGCTCCTCGGGCGTCGATCCGTAGAAGTAGCGGCCGTCGTCGAGGGACAGGTCGTAGCCGACCTGACGGGGTGCGCCCGGTCCGGTCTGCTCCCTGACGACCAGGGTCGCGTCGCCCGCGGGAACCTGCTCGTCCGCCACCCGAGCGGACAGGCGCATGAGCGGGGACGCGCCCACCTGCTCGGACTGCGGGCCGCTGAGGAGGACGGAGAACCCGACGGCGAGCGCGACCACCACCGCGGCGGCCATGACCAGAGCACGAGCGCCGCGTCGGCCCCGCCGCTTCTGACGGCCAGTACCGGCACGGCGGTCGTCGAGCAGAGGGGTCTCGACGTCCCCCACAGCGACTCGATCGAGCAGTGCAGTTCGGGCATGGGCGGTCGCCGTCGGAGTGAGGGGCAGGTGTGCCGGGCGCTCGGCCTCCAGCCAGCTCAGGTCGTCGTTCGTCATCGTTCGTCCTCTCGTTCGCTCATGTGGGCCCGGACACGGCCGCGCGCCCGGTGGATTCGGGATCGGACGGTGCCGATCGGGATGTCGAGTGCATGGGCGATGTCCTCGTACCGGAGGTCTGCCCACGCGAGGAGCAGCAGGGCGTCCCGATCGCCGGCCGGGAGGTCTCCGATCGCCGCTGCGAGCTTCGGGCCGAGCTGTTCGGCCTCGATGCGGCTCAGGACGTCGTCGGTGTGATCGACCGGGCCGCTCGACCAGGAGCGGGCGATCGCTCGCCGACCCCTTTCGGAGCTGCGGAAGTGGTTGCGCAGCAGGTTGGTGGCGATGCCGAACAGCCACGGCCTCGCGCTCGAGGTGCGCCCGTCGAAGTCGGCCCGACGGTCGAACGCCACGCGGAACACCTCCGCAGCGATGTCCTCGCCGGCTGCGCCGGCCCGACTGGTGCAGTACGCGTGCAGCGCCGGCCAATGACGGTCGAAGACCGTGGCGAACGCCGACGGGCATCGTCCCGACCACGCCACGATCGCCGCATCGGTCGGCCCGTCGGTCGCCGCCGATGGGGCCGCCGCAGTCTCCGCTGGGGACGCGATCGCCGTCATGGATCGGTCGGCAGGGTCGGGGATGGTCGGGATCGATCGGTCATTGCCGCCTCGGGAGCTCGGGTGCAGATGTTCGTCACTGGTTGGCCGAACCTGCACTTCCGGTTCGCAGCGTTCCGACGCCGACGACGGAGCGTGTCGGCGCGGTGCGGCCCTCGACCCGGGCTCTCCCCCGGGGTTGCCTATCCTCCAGTTGTCCGACTCGAGGAGGCGTGCGTGACGTGATCCGGGAACCGCACAGGGAGCCGGATCCGTCGCCATTGCACCTGGGCGTGGCTGACCATCTCGGATGGGCCGTCGTCGTCGCCGCGTCTGGAGACGCCCAGGTCGCCGACCGACGGCGCATCGAGATGGTCGGCGCCGGCCTGCCCGCCGCGCCGATCCACCACGTCGGCGGACCTCATGCGATGCACCGGTCAGGGGAGGCCGTCTCCGACGACGATCTCGTCGCTCTCATCGCGGACGTGCGGGCGTCGGCCGCGATCAGCATCGGGAACGAGCTCGACGTGCTGTCCAGCGACCTCGGCCGTCCCATCGCGACGCTGTCGATCCGCAGCTGGCCCAGCGACTTCCCTGACGACATCGCAACCCTGCGACGCGTCCCCTACGAGGCCCGGGCCGACCCCGTGATGTACCGCACCCTGCTCGCAGAGGCCGGCCGCGACCGAGGGTGGACGATCCGGACCTTCGATGCGACGACCGTCGAGGCCGACGCCCGACAGGCCGTCGGTGCGATGGACGAGGACGTCCTCGGCCGACCGCGGGCGATCCTCGGCCCGCCGTGGACGAAGGACCACCGGGTCGCCCTCGCCGCAGCCATCACGGCATCGCTCGACGTGTGAGTGTCTCGCCGTCGGGCAGTCAGGGCTTGCCGTGTCCCGTCCCCGCCGCGCGACGCAGCGAGTCGAGCAGCGAGTGGCCCGGGGGCGACAGGTCATCGGTGCGCCATGCGGCGACCTGTCCCAGGGTCGGCACCGGCTCGTGCAGCGGCCGGACCGAGATGTCCGACGTCGCCCTCCGGACCGCCGAGGCCGGCAGCAGCGAGATGCCGAGACCGCTGGCGACCATCCCGACGATGGCCGGGATGCCGACGGCTTCGACCACCACGTTCGTGGGTCGACCGACACCTCCGGTCGCTGCGAACACGGGATCGAACACACTCGGGCTGGACGACCGGTCCCAGAGCACGAACGGCTGGCCGAGGACCTCGTCGAGCCCGATCGCATCACGGTCCTCGAGCTCGTGGCCGCGCGGCAGCACGACCACGAAGGGCTCGACTCCGATCTCCTCGGAGTCGATGCCGACGCGCTCGACCGGTGGCCGCAGGATGGCGATGTCGATCAGCCGCTGCGAGAGCGCCTCGATGAGCGCCGGGCCGGCCGTGAACTCGCGGACCCGGACGGAGATCTCGGGCGATGAGCTGCGCAGCTCGACGAGGGCGTCGGGCACGATCGACGCTCCCGCGGCGCCGAGGAACCCGACCGACACCTGGCCGTACGCGCCCGACGCCGCTCGGATCGCCACGTTGGCGGCGTGGTCCGCGGCGGCGAGGACATGGCGTGCCTCGCCGAGCAGCGCCTCGCCCGACGCCGTCAGCGAGACCCGCCGCGACGTCCTGTCGAAGAGGGTGACGCCGAGCTCTCTCTCCAGATCACGGATCTGGGTGCTCAGCGGCGGTTGCGACATCGAGAGTCGCTGCGCCGCCCGTCCGAAGTGCAGCTCCTCGGCGACGGCGACGAAGTAGCGGAGGTGGCGGAGCTCCATCCGGATCCGATCCGACGGGTGATCCGTCTGACGAATTGATCGAGAGGAACAAGATAGGCGACATCTCAGTCGGCGTGTGGTTGGGTGGCAGGGCCGACACGGAACTGGTCGGCACGGGGACAAGGGGGAACTGAGATGGTTCGTCGATCGACGCGCTCGATCCTGTTCGGCTGCGCCACGCTGATCGTGGCGCTCGCAGTGGTGTCGGCCTGCGCGCCGTGTCCGACCGAACCCCCGCCCGTCCGGCCACCGGTGGGCCAGCCCACGTCGGCCGGCCTGAACCCCGACAGCGACTTCTGCCAGCAGATCGGACGGCTCAACCGCGGACTGGACGACCCCGGCGACCTCGACGGCTACTCGTACCTCGCAGCGATCGCCGACCGGCTCCTGGCCGCATCGCCGCCCCAGTCGCTCGTCGCGGACCTCACGGCGTTCCGCACCACGATGGGTGGCATCGACGCTGCGATCGCCAACGGCCAGCCGGCGGTGCTCGGCTTCGTACCTCTGACGGCGCCGTCGCTCATCGACGTCGAGCACCGGATCGCGCGCGGGATCGGCACGGAGTGCGGGATCTGGCTCAGCGACCCGTCGACCTGGCCCAAGCAGACGACCGACACCGGCGTCCCGACGGGGGACCTGGCCGTGTCCCGCTGCGCCGGCTGGCCGCAGCAGACCAACGCCGTGTTCAACAACCGGTTCCCGTACACGATCGACACGTCGGGCGCGAACTACTGGGGCTTCCGCTACACGGTCGTGCCCGGTGGATGGATCGAGCTGTCGGGCGAGTTCCCGTACGCCCGCTACTTCTCGATCCTCCCGAACGACCAGGACACCAACAACCTGCCGCCGCAGACCGACGTGCACATCGAACCCGATGCCGGGAGCCAGAACCCGTGGCGGACCCCCGACACCACGACGGGCGACCGTCGCTTCACGGTGAGGTTCAAGTTCTCGGCACCCCCGCTCGGCGCGCCGGAGCCCAACACGTCCTACGTCGGCGTGAAGAAGGACGGCGTCACCCCGAACGCCGGGGGCACGGTCGTGCTGCGCATCTACGGGAGCGACCTCGGTGACGATCCGAACAGCGCCGGCGTGCCGCTGCCTGCGATCACGACCTACGCCCCCGACGGCACCGTCGTGTCGCACCACGACGAGTGCCAGCCGTTCCCTGACGGTCCTCCGCCGGTGGACCCGGCCGATGTCCCGGCCTTCCCGCCGCTGCCGTTCCCCACGCAGCACACGACGCCGACTCCCGAGGTCCTCCTGTCGTCGACCTACAACATCCCGGTCGACCTGCTCGCCAACCCCGACGTGCAGTACGCCAACCTGCGGATGAGCCGGCAGTACGGCGACGTGTTCGTCGTGCGGGCCAAGGCCTTCACCACACCGGACACCCGCGGCGGCGAGTCCCCGGACTTCAGCGGGACCGAGGTCCAGGGCTGGACGGTCTGCAACTACAACCTGGCGGCGGGCATCGCCAAGACCTGCAAGATGGACCAGGACATCCCGGTCGACGCGGACGGCTACTACACGCTCGTGGTCTCGCCGGCGTCGTTCCGCCCCTCGAACGCGACCGAGGCGGACGGCGTCAGCTGGTTCGACTGGGGTGAGTACCTGGACAACCACATCACGTGGCGCTTCTTCCCCAGGTCCAATCCGCTGATCCAGGCCGTGAACACCGACGTGACCAACGGGACTCAGCTCGACCCGCA
>JAEYSR010000075.1 GCA_023434535.1 Actinomycetes bacterium | reverse complement strand
CTCCTGCGTGAGCGACAGCTTCTTCATCGGATCGGTGGCGGACTCCAGCTCGGCGGAGATCTTCACCAGACGCTGGTTGATCGAGTCGGGGGTGCGCTTGCGGCCGCGCTTGGGCCGGGTGAGCTCGAGTCCTTCGAGGTAGTTCTTGACCGCTCTGGCCTCGGTCCGACCAGCTGCCATTGCGGCCTTGTGCTCGTCGGTGACCACGCGCTTCTTGGACTTCGATGCTGCTGCCATGGACGTGAGTCCACACCCTCCGAGCACTCTTTTCAAACCACCCCGCGGGCGATCTCCACTGACCATTTCTCACCGGTCGACGTCGCATCCATAGAGTCCGGATCGGGCCGTCCCATTCAACGTGGATCGAACGGAGTTCATGCTGTCGATCCGACGGTCCGACGCCGTGATGCGCTGACGTCGAGCCCGCCGTGCGGCCATCGCGCCGGTCGGCCGGACGACGTTGCCGGGGCCGGGGGCGCGGACGGGTAGGTTGCGGCCATGGCCGCGCCCGACCCGACCACCGCCGATCCCGACGCCGGCGACACGACGTCCGACGAGGAGTCCGTGCACCGGGCGCTCGGGCTGACCGACGAGGAGAGCGACCGGATCGTCGAGATCCTCGGGCGACGACCGAACCACCTCGAGCTGGCCATGTACTCGGTCATGTGGTCCGAGCACTGCTCCTACAAGAGCTCGCGGATCCACCTGCGCAGGTTCCCGACCGAGGCGCCGTGGGTGCTGGTCGGTCCGGGCGAGGGCGCGGGCGTGGTCGACGTCGGCGACGGCATCGCCGCGGCGCTGCGCATCGAGAGCCACAACCACCCCTCCGCGATCGAGCCCTACCAGGGCGCGGCCACCGGCGCCGGCGGGATCCTGCGCGACATCTTCTCCATGGGCGCCCGCCCGATCGCCCTCATGGACCCGCTGCGGTTCGGTCCGCTCGACGACGCGAGGTCGCGGTGGATCGCCGAGGGCGTCGTCTCGGGCATCTCGGGCTACGGCAACTCCGTCGGGGTGCCCAACGTGGGCGGCGAGACCGTGTTCGACCCCACGTACCAGGGCAACCCGCTGGTCAACGTCCTCTGCCTCGGCCTGATGCCCACGGAGCGGCTGGTGCTCGCCCGGGCCGAGGGCGTCGGCAACATGGCCGTCCTGCTCGGCTCGTCCACCGGACGCGACGGCATCGGTGGCGTGTCGGTCCTCGCCAGCGCGGGCTTCGGCGACGAGGAGGCCGACGCCGACAAGCGGCCCAGCGTCCAGGTCGGCGACCCGTTCGAGGAGAAGCGACTCATCGAGGCCTGCCTCGAGCTCCTCGACCGCGACCTGGCCGTCGGGGTCCAGGACCTCGGCGGCGCCGGCATCACGTGTGCGACGTCGGAGACGGCGGCCAAGGGCGGCGCCGGCATGGACGTGCTGGTCGACTCGGTTCCCCGCCGGGAGCCGCACATGGCGCCGTTCGAGGTGATGACCTCCGAGTCCCAGGAGCGGATGCTGGCGATCGTCGAGCCGTCCAAGCTCGACGAGGTGCTGGCGATCGCGGAGAAGTGGGAGGTCCGTGCCACCGTCATCGGCACGGTCACCGGCAGCGGCCGACTCCGTGTCGTGTCGGAGGAGGGCGAGGGCGACGTCGAGGTGCTCGCGGACGTCCCGGCCAAGTCGCTCGAGGAGGACGCGCCGCTGTACGACCGGCCCATGGCGGAGCCCGCCGACCTGGCGGAGCGCCGAACCGATTCGGCCAACGGTCTGGCTGCACCCACCGACGCCGGTGCCGACCTCCTCGACCTGCTCTGCGACACGTCCTGGGTGTGGTCCCAGTACGACCACATGCTGTTCCTCAACACCGTCATCGGTCCGGGTGGTGACGCCGCGGTGCTGCGGCTCAAGCACCCGACGACCGGGGTGGACACCGGGCGCGGGATGGCGTTGACGACCGACGGGAACCACCTGTGGTGTGCGGTGGATCCCCGTCAGGGTTCGGTCATGACCATCTGCGAGTCGGTGATGAACCTGGCAGTGGTCGGCTCCCGGCCGGTGGCCATGGTGAACTGCATGAACTTCGGCAATCCCGAGCATCCCGAGGTCATGTGGCAGCTCTCGGAGTCGGTGGACGGCCTGTCCGACGCGCTGCGCGCCTTCGGCGTCCCGTGCATCGGCGGGAACGTCAGCCTCTACAACGAGAGCCGCGGCGCCGACATCGACCCGACGCCGATCGTCGGGGTGCTCGGCCTGATCGACCGGCTGGACGCGGTTCCGCCCCGACCGACGCTGGTGGACGGCGGGCGGCTGATCCTCGTCGGGGAGACGGTCCGGGAGCTCTCGGGTTCCCAGTGGGCGGCGCGCAGGGGCCACCGCGGTCGGGGCACGCTCCCGGCCGTCGACCTCGACGCCGTCGTCGCCGCGACCGGCGTGGTGCGAGAGCTCGTCGAGTCGCACCTGGTCCTCGGCGCCCACGACGTCTCCGGGGGCGGGCTGGGCGTGGCGTTGGCGGAGATGGCGGTGGCCTCCGGCATCGGCGTCAACGCGGCGCGGATCGCCGATCACGTCGACCTGTTCTCCGAGTCCGTCGGCCGCGCCGTGCTGTGCGTCGCCCCCGACCAGGTGCGAGCCGTCCTCGACGTGCTGGAGGCCCACGGCGTGCCCCACTCCCGCATCGGAGCGGCATCGGGCGACCGGATCGTGGTGAAGGACGTCCTCGACGTGAGCGTGGCGGACGCCACCGCGGCCTGGCGGGACCGCCTGCCGCACGCGATCGGATCGGGCACCACCCAGGGCTGACGCCCACCCGTCCGCCCTGTCCGACAGGGTGGGGGCCGCGTACCCCGGCTGGAGTCGCTCCGGTACCGTCGCGTCGGGGGGAAGGGACCGAGAGCACCGCGGGCCCGAGGATCGGAAGGATGGGCCGTGCGCGTACTCCGGAGCCGGAACCTGGGTCTCGCCACGCTCGTCGCCGTCGCCGCGGTGGCGCTCAGCGGATGCCTCGGACCTGATCAGCCCGACCCCACCGGGACGGCGCCCTTCGGCCATCTCGATCGCGTGGTGCCCGAGAGCGGGGGCTTCCGGGCGATCGGCTGGGTGGCCGATCCCGACACCTCCGCGCCCATCACCGTGTCGGTCTCGTCGGAGCAGCGGCCCGTCACCGCCACGGCCGACCTCGAACGGCCCGACGTCGCCGCGGCGCACCCGTCGCTCGGCCCGCGCCACGGCTTCGACGTGTCCTTCGGAGGCCTGACGCCGGGTCCGCACCAGGTGTGCGTCTGGGCCGACAACGTGGGTCCCGGCACCGAGGGCCGTCTCCTCGGCTGCACCTACGTCACGGTCCCGTCGTCGGACCCGATGGGCACGATCGACTCGGTCGTCACCGGCGACCGCACGATCTCGGTGTCGGGCTGGGCGCTGGACCCCGACACCACGGACCCCATCGTCGCCGGCGTGCTGCTCGACGGCGTCCCGGTCGTCCGGGAGTCGGCCGATGGGCACCGGCCCGACGTCGCCGCCGCCCACGGGCTCGGGTCGGCGCACGGCTACTCCTACGTCGTGCCGGCGGCACCGGGCACCCACCTGCTGTGCGTGATCGCCGAGAACGTCGGCCCGGGCTCGTCGCAGTGGCTGGGCTGTCGCAGCGTCGAGGTGGCGGTCCCCGTCGATCGACGTCCGACGGGCGCGGTCACCTCGGTGGTGCCGGTCGGCTCCTCGTCGGTCCGGGTGCGCGGGACGGCCGTCGATCCCGACACCGCGGGGGCGGTCACCGTCCGCGTCGCCGTCGACGGCGTCGACCACGTGGTGCAGACGAGCGCAGGGGCGTACGACACCACGATCTCCGGGCTGGCACCCGGGGCCCACGAGGTCTGCGTGACCGCGACCGACGTGCCGACCGCGGCCGGCCCCTCGGCGGTCACCGGCGACCGGTCCTGGCCGTGCGGGACGGTGCTGCTCTCGTCCGTGTCGGTCGGCAGCTCCGGGGCGCCGTCCGCCCTGCCGGTGCCGGTCGGTCCGGCGGACGGCAACCCGCTGGCCGGCATCGACCGTGACGCCGGCATCAGCGTGCAGCTGCGCGACGGCTCGGTCCTGTGGCTGTTCGGCGACAGCTCGGCGTCGGACCCGGCGGGCAACCTGCGCTACTTCGTCAACAACACGGCGGCCTGGGCGCGGGCGGGCAGCCCGACGGTCACCCAGGACGGCGCGACGGGCGGCGAGCCGGTGCAGTTCGCGTCGCCGGATGGCTCGGCCTGGACGTGCACGGCCGACCGTCCGACCAAGGCGCTGTGGCCGAGCGCCGCGGTGCGCTCCGACGCCGGCGGGGGCAAGGACCTCGTCACGGTGTTCCTGGCCAACGTGTGCCTCGGCGACGGACCTCTGGAGATCGAAGGGCGTGGCATGTCGGTCGCCCGGTGGACCTACGACCCGTCCGACCCGCCGATCGGGGTCCCGGTGACCGGACAGGTGATCGACCACCAGCTGTTCCCGGCCGGTCGCGAGTACGGCACCGCGGCGACGACGGGCCTCGTGGGAGGGGTCACCTACGTGTACGCCTACGACTGCGACACCCCGCCCGACGACGGGGAGGTCAGCTGGCCGGACGAGTTCGGACCGTGCCGGGTCGGTCGGGTCCCGGCGTCGGCGGTGGACGACCGGCCGTCGTGGCGGTTCTGGAACGGCGCGACCTGGGTCAGCGACGTGGGCGCGGCCGTGGGGATCATCCCGGGGCCGTCGGGCGGCGCCGACCCACAGGCCCCGGTGGCGTCGGCCACCGTCTCGTGGGACCAGACCCACGGTGTGTACGTCATGGCCTACAGCCCCTGGCCCGGGTTCACCGACCGGGTGTTCGTCAGGGTGGCCACCGAGCCGCAGGGGCCGTGGAGCGACGTCGTGGAGGTGCAGCTGCCGGGATGCGTCGACACCGTCGGCACGGTCGGGTTCTACTGCTACGCCGGAACCGCGCAGCCGGCCCTGAGCGGCGTGGGGACCGACGGCGAGATGCTCCTCGGGCTCGGCTACTACGACCAGCTGGTGTCGATCGGGCCGAACCGCGGGCAGTACATGACGATCACCGTCCCGTTCCATGTGATGCTGCCGGGGTGAGCGCCCCGACCGGTCGGTTCGCGCCGAGCCCCTCGGCACCCCTGCACCTGGGCAACCTGCGGACCGCGCTGCTCGCCTGGTGCGCGGCGCGGGCCGAGGACGGCCGCTTCCTCCTGAGGGTCGAGGACCTGACGACCTCGCCGACCGACGAGCGTGCCGCCGCGATCGCCGTGGACCAGCTCTCGGACCTGGCGACGCTCGGGATCACCCACGACGGAGAGGTCGTGCGCCAGTCCGAGCGGGCCGACCTCTACCGGGCCGCCGTGGACGACCTCGTGGATCGGGGCCTGACCTACCCGTGCTTCTGCACCCGTCGGGAGATCCGCGCCGCGTCGGTCGCTCCGCACGGTCCCGCCGCCGAGGGCGCGTACCCGGGCACCTGCCGGCGCCTGACCGACTCGGACCGTCTCCGCCTGGAGGCGGAGGGGAGGCGACCCGCGCTGCGACTGCGCGCGGAGGGGGTCGAGGTCGAGGTCGTCGACCGGCTGCTCGGCCGGCGCACGGCCGTGGTGGACGACCTCGTGCTGCGGCGGGCCGACGGCGAGCCCGCCTACAACCTGGCGGTCGTGGTCGACGACGCCGCGCAGGGCGTGGACCAGGTGGTGCGTGGCGACGACCTGTGGGAGACCACCCCTCGCCAGGTGCTGCTGCAGCGGCTGCTCGGGGTGGCGACGCCGGAGTACCTCCACGTGCCGCTGGTGCTCGGACCGGACCACCAGCGGCTGTCCAAGCGCGACGGGGCCGTCACCCTCGCGGACCGGTTCGCGCTCGGCGAGGACGTCGAGGCCGTCGTCGGGCTGCTCGCCGGCTCCGCCGGTCTCGCCCGGCCGGGGGAGCGGTTGGTGGCCGACCAGGTGGTCGAGCGCTTCGACGTGGATCGCCTCGTCCGCACGCCGTGGGTGCTGGACGGTGCCTGAGCGGCGGTCGTCGCCGTGTCGGTCCCGTCGACGATGTGAGAGAATGGGGCCGTGCTCCCCGCCCCGGAAGACGTCGTGTCGGACAGCGATCTGGTCGATCCGGAGGCCGGGAAGCCCCGGGAGGCCTGCGGGGTGTTCGGCGTGTACGCCCCGGGCTCGCCGGTGGCGCACCTCGCCTACCTCGGCATCTACGCGCTGCAGCACCGCGGCCAGGAGTCGGCCGGCATCGCCAGCTCCAACGGCGACCACCTGACCGTCGTCAAGGAGATGGGCCTCGTCTCCAACGTGTTCGACGACCGCACCCTCGCCGTTCTCGACGGCGACCTCGCCATCGGTCACACCCGCTACTCGACCACCGGCTCGAGCATGTGGAAGAACTCCCAGCCGGTCTTCCGGGACGTCGGGCACGTGCAGTTCGCGCTGGCGCACAACGGCAACCTGGTCAACACCGCCCAGCTGGTCGACGACGCCGGGATGCTGGCCGGCACGGTGTCCTCGGACACCGACGCCATGGCCGAGGTGATCGCTCTCGAGTGCGAGCGCATCGGGGCGGGTGACGACACGCTCGAGCGGGCTCTCACCACGGTCCTGCCCACCTTCGAGGGCGCGTTCTCGCTCGTGCTGATGGACCGCCAGCGGGTCATCGGGCTCCGGGACCCGCACGGCTTCCGGCCGCTGTGCCTGGGCAAGCTCGACTCCGGCTGGGTCCTGGCGTCGGAGACCCCCGCCCTCGACGTGGTCGGCGCCCACTTCGTGCGGGAGCTGGACCCCGGTGAGATGGTCGTCATCGACGGCGACGGCGTGCGGTCGATCCGGCCCTTCGAGGCCTCGAGCATCGACCCCAAGCTGTGCCTGTTCGAGTTCGTGTACTTCGCCCGGCCGGACTCACAGCTCTACGACCGCAACGTGCACCAGGCCCGGGTCCGGATGGGCGAGCAGCTCGCCGAGCACGCGCCGGTCGAGGCCGACATGGTCATGGGCGTGCCGGAGTCGGGGATCCCCGCCGCCGAGGGCTACGCCCGGCGCTCGGGCGTCCCGTTCGGCCACGGCCTGGTGAAGAACCGCTACATCGGCCGCACGTTCATCGCCCCCAGCCAGGAGATGCGGGCGCTCGGCGTGCGGATGAAGCTCAACCCGCTGCGGGAGAACATCGAAGGTCGCCGTCTGGTCGTCGTCGACGACTCGATCGTCCGTGGCACGACCACCAAGGCGATGGTCGGCATGCTGCGGGAGGCGGGCGCCAAGGAGGTGCACCTGCGGGTGTCCTCGCCGCCGTACCGCTGGCCCTGCTTCTACGGGATGGACACCGGCACGCGGGGCGAGCTCCTGGCCGCCAACCTCGAGGTCGAGGAGATCCGCCGGTACCTGAACGTGGACACGCTGTCGTACCTGACGCTCGACCGGCTGGTGGAGGCCATCGGGGCCCCGGGCGCCGGGTTCTGCGACGCCTGCCTGACCGGCACCTACCCCGTCCCCATCCCGGTGGAGATCGGCAAGGGCGTCCTGGACTCGGGCGACCCCGAGGCGGAGGAGGGCCTGTCGGAGATGGGCTCGGTGCTGATCTCCGACGCCGCGCTGCTCCCGTCCGACGAGGCGGCCTCCGGTGGGTGAGACCTACGCCGCGGCGGGCGTCTCGATCGACGCCGGCGAGGACGCCGTCGATCGCATCAAGCCGCACGTGCGGTCGACGACCCGGCCCGAGGTGCTCGGCGGCATCGGCGGCTTCGGCGGGCTGTTCGCGTTCGACGCCGCCGGCTACGACCAGCCGGTGCTCGTGTCGACGACCGACGGCGTCGGGACCAAGGCGCTGATCGCCACGGCCACCGGCCGCTACGACACGATCGGCCTGGACCTGGTCGCGATGTGCGTCGACGACCTCGTCTGCCAGGGCGCCGAGCCGCTGTTCTTCCTCGACTACATCTCGATCGGCAAGGTCGACCCCGACGTGATCGAGCAGCTGGTCGGCGGCGTGGCCGAGGGGTGCCGACAGGCCGGGTGCGCCCTCGTCGGAGGCGAGATGGCCGAGCACGCCGGGGTCATGGAGCCCGGCGAGTTCGACCTGGTCGGATTCGCCGTCGGCGCGGTGGAGCGCTCGCGCATGCTCACCGGCGAGGCGGTGACGCCGGGCGACGTCCTGGTCGCCCTGCCGTCGCCGGGCCTGCGGTCGAACGGCTACACGCTGGCCCGCCGCCTCCTGTTCGACGTGGCCGGCAAGGGCCTGGACGACCCGGCGTGGGCCGAGCCCGGAGCCCCCACGGTCGCCGACGAGCTGCTCCGGCCGTCGGTCATCTACGCCCCTGCGGTGCGCGCTCTGATGGACGCGGTGCCGGTGCACGCGGTCGCCCACATCACCGGCGGCGGCCTCCCCGGCAACCTCAACCGGGTGATCGGCGACCACGCCGACGCGGTCGTGGACCCCGGGTCGTGGGAGCCGCCACGGATCTTCGACGAGCTGCAGCGGATCGGCGACGTCGACACCGACGAGATGCGCCGGGTGTTCAACCTCGGCGTGGGGATGGTCGCGTCCATCCCGGCCGCCGAGGTGCCCGACGCGGTGTCCGCGCTGGCCGAGGCCGGCCTCAAGGCCACGGTCATCGGCGAGGTGGTCCCCGGCTCGGGCCAGGTCCGCTTCACCGACTGAGAGCGCTCCGACCGGCGTCGTCGACCTCGCGGTGGCGATCGGTGCCGCCGGTGACGACGGAGTCGCGGGGTGGGAATGCGCCGTTGTTGTACAGGGTGAAGGGGCGGAGCAGCCCCTCTCCGATCGAACCCAGCCGGGAGCGAGCACCATGAGCAACGCAACGACACAGATGGAGCCCACCGTCGACGTGAGGCGGGCCGACGAGCGGTTCCACACCCGCATCGGGTGGCTGGACAGCTGGCACTCGTTCAGCTTCTCGGACCACTACGACCCGGAGAACGTCCACCACGGGCTCCTGCTCGTCCTCAACGACGACACGGTGGCCCCCGCCGCGGGCTTCGGCGCCCACGCCCACCGGGACATGGAGATCGTCACCTGGGTCCTGGACGGGACCCTGGAGCACCGTGACTCCGAGGGCAACCACGGCGTGCTGTAC
Source organism: Actinomycetes bacterium (assembly GCA_023434535.1). GTDB lineage: Bacteria > Actinomycetota > Acidimicrobiia > Acidimicrobiales > Microtrichaceae > Dermatobacter. The sequence goes on along the minus strand of JAEYSR010000075.1, from coordinate 41,609 downwards.
CCCGGCCTGGCGCAGCGCATGTCGGCCGGGTCGGGCATCCGCCACTCCGAGATGAACCCCGACGCCGACCTCCCGGTGCACTTCCTGCAGATGTGGGTGGTCCCCGACACGAGGGGAGTGGAGCCGGGCTACGAGCAGCTCGACGTGAACGAGGCGCTGGCGTCGGGGGAGCTGGTCGCCGTGGCGTCGGGCCGTGAGCTCGACGGGGCGATCCGACTCCACCAGCGCGATGCGACCATGTGGGTCGCCCGCCTCGACGCCGGCGGGTCCGTCGTCGTGCCCGACGCCCCGCACGTCCACGTGTTCGTGGCCCGCGGCGCGGCCACCTTCGATCGGGCCGGCGACGGACCGGTCGCTCTGGCCGCCGGTGACGCCGTTCGCCTGGCCGCGGCCGGGACCGCCGGGTTGGAGGCGACCGAGGACGGCACCGAGGTGGTGATCTGGGAGACCGCCTGAGCAGGACGTGGTCCCCGTCGCCGCCGACGACCGTCGGGCGACGGGGGGGCCACGCGGGCGGTTCGGCTCGGATACCGTCGCCGCCATGACGGACTTCACCGCACCGCCGGCCCACGGATCGCTCTCCTCCTGGGACGACTACCCGGTGCACCAGACGGCGGAGACGATCCGCCACGCCGCCACCAGCGATCGCAACTTCTACGACCGCTACTACTTCAACTGCCACCAGAACGACGGCGACGCGATGGTCATCTTCGGCTACGGGCAGTACCCGAACCTGGCGGTCGCCGACGCGTTCATGGTCGTGACGACCGGGACCTCGCACCGCGTGGTCCGGGCGTCCAGGGAGCTCGGCGACCGGATGGACACCTCGGTCGGACCGATCCGCGTCGAGGTCGTCCGGCCCCTCCAGGAACTCCGCTTCATCGTCGAGCCCAACGAGCACGGCGTGTCGGCGGACCTGACCTGGGTCGGCAGCGTCCCGGCCTTCGAGGAGCCCCGCCAGTACATCCGCAAGCACGGCAGGGTGCTCTTCGACACCATGCGCCTCGCCCAGACCGGCAGGTGGTCGGGCACGATCACCACGGGTGACACGACCTTCCAGGTCACGCCCGACAAGTGGTGGGGCACCAGGGACCGCAGCTGGGGCGTGCGGCCGGTCGGCGAGGAGGAGCCGGCAGGGATCCGGACCGACGGCCAGATGGTCGGCATGTGGAACTACGCGCCGATGCAGTTCGAGGACCACTCGATCCTCTACATGGTCAACGAGCGGACCGACGGCACCCGAGACATCGAGGAGGCGACGAGGATCTGGAACGACCCGTCGCGGCCCACCGAGCACCTCGGCCGTCCCGAGCACGACGCCGTGATCACCCCCGGGACCCGTCGCATCGAGTCCTCGGTGCTGCGCTTCCCCGAGGCTCCCGGTGGACCGCTGGAGATCGCCGTGACGCCGCTGCAGGACTGCTGGCTGATGGTCGGCACCGGCTACGGGATCGAGCCCGACTGGCGCTTCGGCATGTACCAGGGACCGCTCGTCGTGCAGGGCGTCGACGTCGACTACGTGCGCGACGAGGCCCGGCTGTTCGGCCTGGTGGACCAGGTCGCCCGCTTCGAGCAGTCCGACGGGTCGGTCGGCTACGGCTTGCACGAGTTCTTCTTCATCGGCGACTTCGAGCGCTACGGCCTGACCGGCTGGGACCCGCTGCCCGCCTGAGACCGGGTGGGGACCGCCCCATCCGGCGGAGCCGGCGCAGCCGGTAAGTTCGGCCTCATGCCCGGACCCGACGCCGAGATCCCCACCGACACCCACGCCGCGCTCGTCGCCCACCTCCTCGAGCACTCGGTCAAGGTCGGCGACTTCACGCTCAAGTCGGGCCGTCGGAGCACCTGGTTCATCGACTCCAAGCAGACCGCGTGCGACCCCGACGGGGTCCTGCTGATGGCCCGGGCCGCTGCCGCGGTGATCCCCGACGACGCCACCGCGATCGGCGGGCTGACCGTCGGAGCGGACCCGGTCGCCTACGGCGTCGCCGCCGTCCTCGCCACCGAGGGCCGTCGCCTCCACAGCTTCACGATCCGCAAGGAGTCCAAGGACCACGGCGTGACGGGTCGGTTGGCGGGCCCGCTGCGCGAGGGCGACCGCGTCGTGATCACCGAAGACACCGTCACCCGGGGCACGTCGCTGTTCGAGGCCGTCGACGTCGTCCGCGAGCTCGGCGCCACGCCCGTGCTGATCATGCCGCTCGTCGACCGCGGGGGGACCTGCGCCGCCATGGCGGCGGAGGCGGGCATCGCCTACCGGCCGCTCGTCACCGCCCCGGACCTCGGGTTCGGCTACGAGGGACCCTGACCCGTCGGGCAACCCTTTCGGTGCTCGAACGGCCACGGCGGTAGCGTCCTGGCCCGTATGGCAGACACCCCGACCCCCGCATATTCCGTTCGCATCCGCGTCCGGATGGAGAACAGGCCCGGAATGCTGGGCGAGCTCGCGATCGCGATCGGCGCGGTGGGCGCCAACATCTCGGCTCTCCAGGGCTTCGAGGTCAAGACTGCGTCGCTCGACGAGGACGTTGTGGTGAACTGCACCAGCGAGGCCCACCAGGAGCAGGTGCGCGCCGCTGTGGAGAGCGTCGACGGGATCGAGATCCTGGAGTTCGAGGACCGCACCTTCCACATGCACGAGGGCGGCAAGATCGAGGTCCTGTCGCTGGCCCCGGTCCGCGACGTGGAGGACCTCTCGATGGCCTACACGCCCGGCGTCGCCCGCGTGTGCATGGAGATCGCCAAGAACCCGGCCGCCGCCCACCGCTACACGATCAAGAAGAACACGGTGGCGATCGTCTCCGACGGCACCGCCGTCCTGGGCCTCGGCGACATCGGTCCGTCGGCGGCCATGCCCGTCATGGAGGGCAAGGCGCTGCTGTTCAAGCACTTCGCGGGGGTCGACGCCTTCCCGATCTGCCTCGACACGAAGGATCCCGACGAGATCATCGAGACCGTCCTCCGGCTGGAGCCCACCTTCGGCGGGATTAACCTGGAGGACATCGCCGCTCCGGGCGCCTTCGAGGTCGAGGAGCGCCTGGACGAGATCATGGACATCCCGGTGTTCCACGACGACCAGCACGGCACCGCCATCGTCACGCTCGCCGCTCTCGAGAACGCCCTGAAGATCGTCGGCAAGGACATGGCCGACCTCAAGGTCGTGGTCGCCGGCGTCGGGGCCGCGGGCGTCGCCGTCTCCAAGATCCTCATGAACGCCGGTGTGCGCAACGTGATCGGCGCCGACCGCCAGGGTGCGGTCCACACCGGTCGGGACGGGCTGAACCGCTCCAAGCAGTGGTTCGCCGAGAACACCAACCCGGAGGGCCTCACGGGCTCGCTGACCCAGCTCATGCCGGGCGCCGACGTGTTCATCGGGCTCTCCGGCCCCAACCTGATCGAGCGGGCCGACGTGCAGGCGATGGCCAAGGACCCGATCGTGTTCGCCATGGCGAACCCCGATCCCGAGATCCGTCCCGAGATCATCCAGGACGTCGCCGCTGTCATCGCCACCGGTCGATCGGACTTCCCGAACCAGATCAACAACGTGCTGGCCTTCCCGGGTGTGTTCCGCGGCGCTCTCGACGCCGGCGCCAAGCGCATCACGGAGAACATGAAGGTGGCGGCGGCCCGGGCGATCGCGTCGACGGTCCTGCCCGACGAGCTGGCCCCCGACTTCATCATCCCGTCGGTGTTCAACCCGGCGGTCGCCGTCGCCGTCGCCGACGCGTGCGCACAGGCCGCCCGCTCCGACGGCGTCTGCCGCTGACCTTCGCCCCGCCTTCTCGGCTCAGCTCTGTTCTCGGGTCATCGGACGACGTTCCGGCGCGTCTCGATCCGGCGCGCCTGGCGACCCGGGTCCGGGAGGGCGTCGGGCCCCGGACGCGACGGAACCCCCGCCGGAGCGGGGGTTCCGAGTGTGGTCGGGACCGGCGTCGATCCGGTGACCTACCGCTTTTCAGGCGGTCGCTCTGCCAACTGAGCTACCCGACCGTGCCACCGCCCGCCGTGAGGCGGGCGGTGAGACGTGTGCCCGCTCCGGCTGGGCCGGAGCGGGCGATGGTGGCGGTCCCGACGGGATTTGAACCCGCGACCTCCGGCTTGACAGGCCGGCGTGCACTCCAAACTGCACCACGGGACCACGAACTTTTGCCTGCACCCCCAACGGGATTCGAACCCGTGTTACCTCCTTGAAAGGGAGGCGTCCTAGGCCACTGGACGATGGGGGCTCCCATCCCCGTGGAGGGGCCGGGTCAACATAGCAGGAGGTTCCGGAGGCGCCAAAGGTGGTTGCCGGGCGGATCCCTCGACCTCCCCCGTTCGCGACGGGGGAGGACGAGGATCGTGGCCCGCTCCCGATCAGAGGCGCTCCGACCGGGCGACCACGATCATCTCGAGCAGCATCCCGAGCACCTCGTAGGCCTGGTACGTGGCGGCGTTCGTCTCGTCGACCACGACCGTGTCCTCGTCGTCGTCCAGCTCGAGGACGGTGCCGAGCACCAGGCGGACGTCGTTGATGGAGCGCATCCACGCCCCCATCTGGTCCTCGTCCAACGTCGTCGCCTCGATCGAGTCGACGACCACCTGGAGCGCGGCGAGACGCTGCTCGATGAGCTCGGGTCGTGCCAGGGCGGCGTAGCCCTCGTTGCGCTCCGCGTCGTCGCCGTACGGCGGGGGGAAGAGCCGGCGCAGCGCGGGGCTGTCGGTCTCGAGGAGGAGATCTCGGAGCTGCTGGGCGACCGAGCCGATGAGCTCGCGCTCGTTGTCGCCGAGGTCCACGGCGTAGGTGCCGTCGGGTCGCGCACGGATCGGGGATCGGAACAGGGCCACGGCCTCAGTCCTGCTGCATGGTGGCCCACAGGCCGTGCTCGTGGAGGCGGAAGACGTCGCGCTCGGCCTCGGCCCGGGTGCCGTTGGAGACGACGGCCTTGCCGTCGTTGTGGACCTGCAGCATCAGGACCGTGGCCTCCTCCTTGGAGTACCCGAACAGCTTCTGCAGCACGAACGTGACGTAGCTCATGAGGTTGATCGGGTCGTTCCAGACCAGGACGATCCAGGGCGTGTCGGTGTCGGCGACGTCGGAGACGTCCGGTTCGGCGACGTCGATCGGGGCGGGGGAGGACACGTGGACGAAGGCTAGGCGGCCGCCATGTCGCCGGCGGCCCGGTCGCCGTGCTCGGTGGCACCGTCGGACTCCGCTGGTGCGGAGAGGCCGAGGTGGAACCAGATCGTCAGGCCGAGCACCGCGGTCGCCCCGGCGATGTGCAGCGCGACCAGCCACGGCGGGATCCCGAGCTCGTACTGCGTGTAGCCGATCGCGCCCTGGGCGACGATCACCACGAGCAGCCGGTAGCCCCGGCGCACGACGGCCGCGGGAGCGCCGCCCCGGGCGATGCGGACCAGGACCACGACGACGACCGCCAGGAAGATCCACATGTTGATGCTGTGCACCCGGACGACGTCGGGGAGGAACCAGCCGAAGCGCTGCGACGACGCGTCGCCGGCGTGGGGGCCGGTGCCGGTGACGGCCGGTCCCGTCAGCATCAGGCAGCACATGAGGCCGACAGCGACCCGCGACAGCAGCAGGTCGCCGCGTGCCACGACCGGACGGCGCGGCCCTGCGGGTCGACCCGAGCGCCACAGCAGCACCACCGCGTCGGCCACCAGGATCATCGACAGCACGAAGTGGCCCGCCACCGCGACGGGATGGAGGTCCACCAGCACCGTGATCCCCCCGAGGACGATCTGGCCGACCACGCCCGCGACGAGCCCCCACGACAGCCACACCAGGTCGCGCCGGTAGGGGCGTCGGCGGAGCGAGCCGAGCACGGCGGCCGCGACCGACAGGGAGACCAGGCCGGTGAACAGGCGGTTGACCTGCTCGATCGTCTGGTTCGTGTCGCCGAACTCGAGGACCTTGCCCTCCGAGCAGTTCGGCCAGTCCTCGCAGCCGAGACCCGATCCCGAGAGCCGCACCGCCGCACCGGTCACCACGATGACGCAGAGCAGGGCGAGGGCCACGGCGGCGATCGTGGAGTAGCGCCGCGGCGACAGGGTGAAGCGGCCCGGTGTCGGATCCGCGCCGTCGGGCCGGTCGGTGCTGTCGAGCCGATCTGCGCCGCCGGTGGGATCGGGTGCACCTGGTCGAGCCACGGAGGGTCAGGGTAGGCGGGGCCGTCGGGGGTGGTGCAGTCGCCGTCGGTTGGCGGTGGGGCGCGGCCGGGCCGTAGCGTTGGCGTCGTCATGGTCGCCCCGGCGCTCTCCTCCCCGACATCTGTCGGCGCCAAGCTGGGTGTCAAGGTCGGCGCCTACGTGGCGCTCACCAAGCCCCGGATCATCGAGCTGCTGCTCGTCACGACGGTTCCCACGATGGTGGTCGCCGAGCAGGGCGTCCCGCCCCTGTGGCTCATGGTGGCCACCGTGATCGGCGGCACCCTCGCCGCCGGTGGCGCCAACGCCATCAACATGTACGTCGACCGCGACATCGACGCCCTGATGGAGCGGACCCAGGGTCGTCCCCTGGTCACCGGGGTCATCACCCCGCGCAGCGCCCTCGTGTTCGCCATCTCCATCGAGGCGCTGGCGTTCGTGTTCCTCTGGCAGGTGGTGAACCTGCTCTCGGCCGTCCTGGCCGTCAGCGCCTGCCTCTTCTACGTGTTCGTGTACACGCTGTGGCTCAAGCGCAGCTCCAGCCAGAACATCGTCATCGGCGGTGCGGCGGGCGCCGTGCCGGTGCTGGTCGGCTGGTCCGCGGTGACCGACAGCCTCTCGATCTCGGCCTTCGTGCTCTTCGCCGTGATCTTCTTCTGGACGCCGCCGCACTTCTGGGCCCTGGCGATCAAGTACAAGGACGACTACTCCAAGGCCGACGTGCCGATGCTGCCGTCGGTGGCCAGCCACCGCCGGACCACCGGCCAGATCCTCGTGTACTCCGTGATCGTGTGGGCGTTGACGCTCGTCTTCGGCGCCACGGCGGATCTCGGACTCCTCTACTGGGCCGCTGCGGTCGTGCTCGGCGCCGTGTTCACCTACATGGCCGTCGACCTCCGTCGCACGGAGTCGCCGGCCCGGGCGATCCGCATGTTCACGTTCTCCATCACCTACATCACGCTGCTGTTCGGCGCGATGGCGGCCGACGTGATCATCCGGAACGGCTGGTAGGACCTGTCGCCTGACGCTTTTCTCAGTGCCTGTCCGGTCGCGGTAGTGTCCGCGCAACTGGTCCGGTGCGGAGACGTGCAACGGGTCGGGTCGTACGCGGAGCGCATCGGAACGGCGACGCAGACGGTCGCGATGACAGGACGGACAGCGGTTCACGGCAGTCGGAGACGGCGGCCGGAGAGACAGTCAGACGAGGCAGAGGGCAGAACCACGCATGGCACTCACTGAGACCAGGCCCGAGACGGGCGAGACGTCCGTGGAGGACGCCGCTCGGCCGCAACCCGGCGCAGTGGAGCGGCTGATCGGCTCGGGCGACCACGTCGCCATCGGGCGCCTGTTCGTCGGCTTCGGCCTGGCGCTGGCCAGCCTCTCGCTGACCCTGTGGGCCGTCACCGGCATCGACGCCCTGACCGACAACGGCTTCCTGGGCTCCCGCGTCGGCCAGCTCGCCGCCAGCGCCCAGACGTCCCTGCTGTTCCTGGGCGTCGTGCCCGTCCTGCTGGGCATCGCCCTCGCCGTCGTGCCGCTGCAGCTCGGATCCCCGTCGGTGTCGTTCCCCCGGGCCGCGGCCCTCTCCTTCTGGACCTGGCTGGTCTCGGCGGGCATCTTCGCCGTCAGCATCGCCATCGACGGCGGCGTCCTCGGCAACGACGAGACCGCCGCCACCCTCGGCAACGTGTCGCTGGGCGCGGTGCTCGCCGCCCTCGGGCTCGGCTCCGTGTGCGTGGCGACCACCGTCATGGCCCACCGACCGCTCGGGATGCGCCTCGCCTGGGTCCCCGGCCTCTCGTGGGCGTCCCTCGTCGGCGCCTCGCTCTGGCTGGCGACGCTGGGCGCCGCTGCGGCGCACACGTTCCTCGGCCAGGTCGGCCAGATGGGACCGGGTGCCCTCGCCACCAACTTCTCCGAGGGCCTGATCTGGGTCTTCCGGGGCCCTGCCGTGTTCGCCTTCGCCATCCCGATCCTCGGCATCGCCGTGGACGTGACGGCGACCGCCACGGGCCGGCGCTTCGCCAACACCGACGCCGTGCAGGTCATCATCGGGCTCTACGCCATCCTGGCCTTCGGCGCATGGGCCCAGCTGCCCACCGCACTCAACACCGCCATGTGGACGGTGTTCGCCGCCGCCATCACCGTTCCGGTGCTCGGGATGCTCGGCGCCCTGGGAGACGCCCTGCGCCGTGGCAAGGCCAAGGTCGGCCCGGCGCTGATCCTCGCGGTGTTCTCGGTCCTCCTGCTGATGGGCGGGGTCGTCACCGGCTGGATCCAGGCCCTGTCGCTCGCCGGCCAGGGCACGCTGTTCGGGGCGTCGCCCGTCACCCTCGCTGCGGCGCAGACCGGGTTCGTCGCAGCTGCGGCGCTCGCCGGCGGCGTGGCCGCCAGCTTCCACTGGACCCCCCTGCTGTGGGGCGGATCGGGCAACTCCGTCGAGGCCCGGCTCACGCTCCCGCTGGTCGTGGCCGGCGGTGCGCTCCTGGGCTCCGCGCTGCTCGTCCAGTCGGTGGTCCAGCTCGACGGCGAGACCACGGCGTTCCAGCTCTTCGGACTGCTCACCGCCGGCGGTGCGGCGCTGCTGGCGCTGGGCCTGCTGAGCGCTCTGGTCGCCGCGGTCCGGGCCGCCGGCGATCCCGAGGGCGAGAAGGTCGACGGGCTCACCCTCGAGTGGGAGTTCCCCAGCCCCGCCGGTGGCGGCGTCGGGCTCCCCGAACTGGCCCGGGTGCGGTCGCCGTACCCCCTGCTCGACGCCCGTGAGGGCACGGAGGAGAAGGACTGATGGCTGCGGTCACCGCCCTGCCTGCGCCGTTGCAGCCCCGTCGCCGGGAGCTGCTCTTCGGCACCGCGTTCGCCACCGCCGGCGTCGTGGCCGTCATGGCCACGCTCATCGGGTACTACCTGGCCGCCCGCAACGCGGCCGGTGCCGAGTGGTTCGCCTCGAACAACATCCCGCTGACCCAGCCGAACATGCAGGCCCTGACGCTGGGCATGTCGATGGTCACCATGCAGTGGGCGGTGTACGCCATCGCCCGCGACGACCGCCCGCACACCTTCGTGGCGCTGGGCGTCACGCTGCTGCTGGGCGCGGCCTTCGTGAACCAGACGATCTTCCTGTTCAAGCAGGCGGGCGTCGCTCTCGACCAGCCGGAGGGTCCGCTGTTCTACGCGGTCACCGCCGGCAACCTGGCCATGATCGTCGCCGGGATCATCTTCATCGCCCTCATGGCCTTCCGTGCCCTGGGCGGGCAGTTCTCCAGTCGTCAGCCGGACGGGATCGCCGCGGCCGCAGTGTTCTGGTACGCCAGCTGCGCTGTGTACGCCGTGGTCTGGGTCGCCGTCTACATCATGAAGTGAGCGCTCGATGATCACCCGGGGTTCGAAGTTCTTCTACGCAGCAGCCGTCGTCGGCTTCGCCGCGGCGGTCGTGTACGGCTTCCTGTCGGGAGCGGCCGCTCACAGCGGAGTCATCGGCGTGTTCACCGACGGCGACGTCGTCAACTCGATCGTCGGTCCGCTCACCTTCGGTTGGAAGGGCTGGGTCGGCGACCACGTCGGCTACAGCGTGCTGATGGGCTTCGCCGCCGTGATGGCGGGCCTCGGCGGCTTCGCCACGGCGTTCCGCGACGGCAGCCCCGACGTGCTGGTCGTGATGGAGGGCGGTGACCCGGCCACGGCGTCCAACCCGGCGGTCCTCACGCCCGTCGGCCTCAGCTACTGGCCTCTGATCGGGGCCTTCGGCGTCGGGATCGCCACCGTGGGTCTGGCGGTGGACACCGTCCTGTTCTGGGTGGGCGTCGTGATCCTGGCCGTCGTGCTCGTCTCCTGGACCGTCCGGGCCTGGGCCGAGCGGGCCACGGGCGACCAGACCGCCAACCGAGAGCTGCGCCACGAGCTGATGGACCCGCTCGAGGTCCCGGTCCTGGCGGTGCTCACCCTCGCCGTCATCGTCCTCTGCGTGTCACGACTCCTGCTGGCCCTGCCGCAGAGCGCTGCGGTGTACGTCATCATCGGCGCCGCCGTCGTGGTCTTCGCCCTGGCCTTCGTGCTGGCCGGTCGTCCGGAGCTCAAGCGCTCCCTGGTGGTCGCCGTCCTGCTGGTCGGTGGCCTGGTCGTCATCGGCGCCGGCATCGCCGGCGGCGTGGCGGGCGAGCAGCACGTGGGCGAGGAGGAGCACGGCCTGGGCGCCGCCCCGGTCGTCGTGGTCGATTCGGCTTCCGCGAGCAGGGCGGTGGATACTCTCCCCCTGCTCGCCGGTGAGTGAGAGGTTGGGAATGCGGAACAAGCGCAATGCGACGATCGCAGCGGTCGTCTCGTTCGTCCTCATGGTGGTCGGCTTCTGGCTGATCCTCCGCAACATCGGTGACCCGGCGAAGCCGCTGAACACCCTCGCACCGGCGGGGCGCCAGAACTGGGAGATCTTCGGGCTGGTCAAGCCCGTGTTCGCCGTGGCGGGCCTCGTCTTCCTGGCGGTCGAGGTCGGCATCATCTGGATGGTCGTGCGCTTCAAGCGTCAGAAGAACGACGTCGACGGCGTCGGCGAGCCGACCCAGACGCACGGCAACACGCCGCTCGAGATCGGCTGGACCGTCCTCCCCGCCCTGGTCCTCGCGGTCCTGGCGGTCTTCAACGTCCAGACGCTCCTCAACCTCGAGAAGTCCGACGACCCCATCGAGGTGCGGGTCATCGGTCAGCAGTGGTGGTGGGAGTACCGCTACGACATCGACCGCGACGGCACGGTGGACATCATCACCGCCACCCAGATGGTCGTCCCGGTCGGCAAGGACGTCGAGGTCAAGATCCAGTCGAACGACGTCATCCACTCGTTCTGGATCCCCGCCATCAACGGCAAGAAGGACGCGGTGCCCGGCCGCACCCACACCCTGGTCATGACGGTGGAGAAGCTGGGCATCTACCAGGGTCAGTGCACCGAGTTCTGCGGCCTGTCCCACGGCGTGATGCGGATGGAGCTCAAGGCGCTCCCGCAGGCCGAGTACGACGAGTGGGTCGCCGCCATGACCAAGGCGCCCGAGCAGCCCACGACGGCCAAGGCCCTCGCCGGCCAGGAGCTCTTCGTCGGCCAGTGCGCCCGCTGCCACCAGGTCAACGGCCTCCGCCCCGACTCGACGGCCCCGTACACCTACGACGACGTCCCGAACCCCGACTACGGCAAGTCGGTGGACATCACGGTGGCCTCGGGCAACGCCCCGAACCTCACCCACCTGATGATGCGCCAGACGTTCGCCGGATCGCTGCTGCCCCTGTACGAGGGCAAGGCCTCCGAAGAGGTCACGGCGATCCCCGACGGCGTGCCCGCCACGTCGGACCTCAAGGACTGGCTGCGCGATCCGGAGGCGATCAAGCCCATGGATCCCGAGAACAACCAGGGCATGCCCAACCTCCAGCTCACGGAGGAGCAGATCGATCAGCTCGTCGCCTACCTGGTGACGCTGAAGTAGTCGGCCGGAACCGGACGAGAAGGAACACCACATGGCGCTTGTCGAAGAACATGCACCGCTCGAACTGACCACCGGCGCCGCGACCGTCGAGAAGCCCCTCGGCGTGTTCTCGCGGCCGACCTCGACCCACGGCTGGCAGTCGTGGTTCACCACGGTGGACCACAAGAAGATCGGGATCATGTACGGCGCGGCGTCGTTCTTCTTCCTGCTCCTGGGCGGGTTCGAGGCGCTGCTGATCCGCACCCAGCTGGCGATCCCGGGGTCCAAGTTCCTGTCCGCCGACCTGTACAACCAGGTCTTCACCATGCACGGCGTGACCATGGTGTTCCTGGTGGTCATGCCGATGGCCTCGGCGTTCGCCAACTACCTGCTCCCGCTGCAGATCGGCGCCCGCGACGTCGCGTTCCCCCGGATGAACGCCCTGTCGCTGTGGGTCTGGCTCGGCGGCGCCATCTTCTTCAACACGTCCTGGTTCCTGGGCGGCGGCGCCAACGGCGGCTGGTTCATGTACGCGCCGAACTCGGGTGTCACGTTCTCGCCGGGTCACGGCGTGGACTTCTACGCCGTCGGCCTGATCATCATGGGCATCGGCTCGACCGTGTCGGCCATCAACCTGACGGTCACCGTGCTCAACATGCGGGCGCCGGGCATGACGCTGATGAAGATGCCGATCTTCACCTGGATGACCTTCGTCGTGCAGGTCCTGCTGGTGTTCGCGCTGCCGGTCATCACCGTGGCGCTCTTCCTGCTGATGTTCGACCGGCTCTTCGGGGCCACGTTCTTCGACGCCTCGAAGGGCGGAGACCCGTTCCTCTGGGAGAACCTGTTCTGGATCTTCGGTCACCCGGAGGTCTACATCATGATCCTGCCCAGCTTCGGGATCGCCTCCGAGGTGATCCCGACCTTCTCCCGCAAGCCGATCTTCGGCTACCCGTTCATGGTCGGCTCGGGCATCGCCATCGGCTTCATGGGCTGGGGCGTGTGGGCCCACCACATGTTCGCCTCGGGCATCGGCACGCTGTCGGTGCTGGCGTTCTCGCTCGCCACGATGTTCATCGCGGTGCCGACCGGCGTGAAGATCCTGAACTGGCTGGCCACCATGTACGGCGGTCGCCTCCGGTTCACCACCGCCATGCTGTTCTCCGTCGGCCTGGTCGCGATGTTCACCATCGGTGGCCTCTCGGGCGTGACCCACGCCTTCGCCCCGGCCGACACCCAGCAGACCGACACGTACTACATCGTCGCCCACTTCCACTACGTGCTCTTCGGCGGCGCCCTCCTGGGTCTGTTCTCCGGCATGTACTTCTGGTGGCCGAAGGTGTTCGGCTTCTTCCTCGGCGAGCGGCTCGGCAAGTGGCACTTCTGGCTGACGATCATCGGGTTCAACCTGACGTTCGGGCCGATGCACATCCTCGGCCTGCAGGGCATGATGCGCCGGACCTACACGTACACCGACGGCCAGGGCTTCAACCTCTGGAACATGGTCGCCACGATCGGTGCCTTCACGATCGCCGTGTCGCTCATCGTGTTCATGGTCAACATGTACCTGAGCTACATGAAGCACCGGCGCAACCCGGTGAACCCGGGTCCGGACCCGTGGGACGCCCGCTCGCTCGAGTGGATGATCCAGTCGCCCACCCCCGAGCACAACTTCGACGACACCCCCGTCGTCGAGGAGGCGGACGAGTTCTGGCACCGCAAGTACGGCCATGACGAGAACGGTCGCCTGACCCGCATCGCCGCCACCGAGGACGTGGTCCAGGCCGGTGACGCCACCGACGTGCACCTGCCGTCGCCGTCGTACTGGCCGCTGGTCATGGCGGTGGGCTTCCCGCTCGTCGGCTACGGCCTGATCTTCAACTACTGGTGGGTGGTCCCGGGCGCGCTGCTGATCGTGCTCGCCATCTTCGGCTGGGTCTTCGAGCCGTCGACGGACCCGAACGCCGGCCACGGCCACCACGACGACCACCCGAGCGACGACCACCCCGACGCCACCGACGCACCCGACGATTCCTCGTCGGACGCCGAGGGGGACGACGCCACGGTCGACGCCGATGCCGACACGGGCGATCGCACGCCCGAGCCGGCCATGGCCAGCACCGAGGAGACGACCGTTGGCTGACATCGCCCTGGAACAGGTCGAGGACCTGGAGTTCCCCGACGACATCCACCAGACGTCCACCGGCATCTCCAACAACAAGTTGGCGATGTGGACGTACCTGGCGTCGGACTGCCTGCTCTTCGGCGGGTTGATCTCGACCTACCTGCTCTACAAGAACCGTCCGGGCAGCATCCCGGGCCTGGCCGGCTCGCCGGTCAAGGCCTCCGAGCTGTTCAACATCCCGTTCACCTCGATGACGAGCTTCATCCTCCTGATGAGCTCGCTGACCATGGTGCTCGCGGTGAACGCGGTGATGACCAACGACCACAAGCGGATGCGGCTGTGGCTCACCACCACCTGCGTCCTCGGCGGCCTCTTCCTGGCCGGTCAGGTCTACGAGTTCACGGAGTTCGTCCGCGAGGGCCTCGGCTACACCTCGAACGTGTCGGCGTCCGCCTTCTACACGCTCACCGGGTTCCACGGTGCCCACGTGGCGATCGGCATCATCATGCTGCTGAGCGCCGTCGGCTACTCGTTCCGTCGGCAGATGCAGGCCGAGGCCGTCGAGGTGTTGGGCCTGTACTGGCACTTCGTGGACATCGTCTGGGTCGTGATCTTCGCGATCGTGTACCTGATCCCATGACCGCCCGAGAGCGACGACCCCTGAGGAGCGACGCGTGAGCACCACCGTTGAGGAACTCGACGACGACTCCCCGGCGCACCCGGGCGAGCACCACAGCCACGGGCCGAGCAACTCGACCTACTTCACGATCTTCTGGATCCTCGTGGCGATCACCGCCCTCGAGGTGTCCACCTACTTCTGGTCGTCGTGGTTCGGCGACGGGTCGCACTACCCGGCCGTCGTGCTCCTGGTGATCATGATGGTGGTCAAGTTCATCCTGATCGCCTCGTTCTTCATGCACCTGCGCTTCGACAGCCGGCTGCTGACCAGGATCTTCTACTTCGGGCTGGCGATCGCCTGCGCCGTGTACCTGGTGGGCCTGTCGACCATGAACATCTTCACCGACAACGGGAACCCGTGGTTCAACGACCCGCCGCCTGTGGTGACCACCACGACCGTGCCGGGATCCGGCGGCTGATCCGACGTGCTGCGAGAGGCGCCCCTCCGGGGGCGCCTCTTGCGCGTCCGGGCCCACGCACCGGGAGCAGCTGGGTTCTATGAGTCCCAGCGGAAGAGGATGGCTGCGGCGGTCGGGGCGGCCACGGCCCACGCCGTGAGCGAGATCCAGGCCCACCCGGCCACGCCACCGCCTCCGAGCGAGCCGGTGATCACCTCGGCGAGCGGAGCGGCGGGGAGCACCTTCGCCGCTGCGGCCAGGCCCGACGGGAGCTCGGACAGCGGGACGACCATCCCGCCGGTGAGCAGGAGCACCAGGTAGAGGCCGTTGGCGAGCGCCAGCGTGGCCACACCCGGCAACGTGCCGGCGAGGAGCAGGCCGATCCCGCCGAACGCGGCGGTGCCGAGCAGCGCTCCGAGGATCGCCGTCGCCCAGCCGGCGGCGGGCGGGCTCCAGCCGAGCAGGACCGCCACGACGATCAGGACGACCCACTGCACGACCTCGGTGGCGAGCACCGTCGTGATCTTGGCGGCCACCCAGCGGCCCCGGCCCAGCGGCGAGGCGCCGAGCCGCTTGAGGACGCCGTAGTGCCGTTCGAACCCCGTGCCGATGCCGAGGGACACCATCGACGTCGACATCACCGCCAGGGCCAGCACGGCAGGGGCGAGGAAGTCGATCGGCTCGTCGACGTCGCCCTCCGGCAGGATGTGGACCGTCGAGAAGAAGACGAGGATCAGCAGCGGGATGCCGAGGCTGACCAGGAGCTGCTCGCCCTGGCGCGAGCTCAGCGCCAGCTCCGTCCGGAGCTGTGAGAAGTAGGCCCTCATCGGTCGCCCGCCGTCATCTCGAGCTCACCCGCCGGCCGCGGCGACCCGTGGGCCCCGCTCCGCCGTCGGGTGCCGGGGGCGTGTCGTGGTGGGTGAGTCGACGGAACACGTCGTCCAGGCGCTGGCGCCCGGCCCGGAGGTCCTGCAGCGGCAGGTCGTGCTCGGCCAGCCATGCGGTCACCGCCGCGACGTTGGCCGGACTGGGCGCGAGGTCGACGCGGTACTCGCCCGGGGTCACCTGCTGGACCTGCGACCCCAGGTGGGTGGCGAGCTCCTCCACGGCCAGGTCGGGCGGGGCGCCGAAGAGGATGTGGTCGGCGTCGCTCGGGCGGACCAGGTCGGCCGGCGCACCGGAGGCCACCACCACTCCGCGATCGATGATCACCACGTGGTCGGAGCCCCGTTCGGCCTCGTCGAGGTCGTGCGTGGTCATCACCACGCACACGCCGTCGGCCCGCAGCTCGGCGACGACCTCCCGCACGGCGTCCCGTCCGTCGAGGTCGATCCCCGCCGTCGGCTCGTCGAGGAACACGACGGCGGGCCGGCCGATGATCGCCAGGGCGAGGGACAGGCGTCGCTGCTCGCCGCCCGACAGCCGGCGGAACGGGGTGCGGGCACGATGGCCGAGGCGGACCCGCTCGAGCAGCCCGGCCGGATCGAGCGGCCGATCGAAGAAGCCGGCGTACTGGCGGAGCAGCTCCGCAGGGCGGATCGCGGTCGGGATGCCGCCGTCCTGGAGCATCACGCCGACCTTCGACGTCAGCCGGCGGTGGTCCGACACCGGGTCGAGGCCGAGCACCCGCGCCCGACCTGCGGCCGCCGGTCGGTAGCCCTCCAGGTGCTCGACGGTCGACGTCTTGCCGGCGCCGTTGGGGCCGAGCACGGTGGTCACAGCGCCCGCTTCTGCGGTGAACGACACCCCGTCGACGGCCGTCACGTCGCCGTAGCGGATGACGAGGCCCTCGACCGAGACGGCGGGTTCGCCGGGGGAGGGGGCGGCGCCGGTGGTCACGGGGCGGACGCTATCGGCGCGCCAGCAGCCCGGGCACGTCGGCGGGGCTCGCCGCGATCGCCCAGGCGCCCGCCGAGCGCAGCTCCTCCGCGCCCCCGTAGCCCCAGGCCGCGCCGATGCAGTCGAGTCCGTGGGTGGCGGCCCCGGCGACGTCGAGGTCGCGGTCGCCGATCAGCACGCAGGTCCCGGGCGGCGGGCCGTCCAGGCGGTCGAGGGTGCGGGCCAGCACCTCGACCTTGGTCGTGGCCGAGCCGTCCATGGTGGCGGCGCCGACCACCGCGAACCGGTCGTCGATGCCGAAGTGCTCGAGCATGGTCATCGTCGGGACCTCGCCCTTCGACGTCGCGGTCGACAGGACGTGACCGTCGGCCGCCACCCGGTCGAGCAGGGCCTCGACGCCGTCGTAGAGGGACGCCTCGAACACTCCGGTCGTCAGGTAGCGCTCCCGGTAAAGGCGGACCCCGTCGTCGAGCAGCGGCTCGGGGACGCCGATGTCCGCGAGCATCGACCTCAGCGGCGGACCGATGTGGCTCCGGAGGGTCGCCTCGTCGGGCACCGCCAGGCCCAGCTCACCCATGGCGTGGGCCATGCAGGCGAGGATCCCCGGCTCCGAGTCCCACACCGTCCCGTCGAGGTCGAAGATCACGTGCACCCGCCAAGGGTGGCACGTGGCGGTGGAGCCCGGGTCACCACCCGGTCCGGGCACGCTCTGCCCGGTGGCGCCCTGCCCGGTCACGCCCTCCCGGTCACGCCTCGATCAGGCCTCCTGGCCCTTGAAGAGGATGTCGGTCGTGGGGGCGGGTGAGCCGCCCGACGGCTCGTTCGTCACGCCCCAGACGTCGACCGACCCGTCGGGAAGGGCCACGGTCTGGTCGACGGACCCGGACGCGCCGGGTGTGAACACACCGGCGGAGCTGACGTCGTCGCCGCGGATCGACCAGAGCTGGTAGGCCCGTCCGTCGCCGGGGTCGGGCAGATCGGACCCGACGAGCACCGCGGCGTCGGCATCGCGTGAGTACACGACGCGGAGGGTGCCGGCGGCGCCGTCGGAGCCGTCCAGGCTGACGGTCCGTGCGTCGGGAGCGGCCATCACCGCAGCCAGCTCGGAGGTCTGCCCCCGGCCGGGACCCGATCCGTCGTCCCGCCAGACGAGCAGTCCCCCTGCCACCGCCAGGGCGACCACGATCGCTGCGACGGCGACGAGGGGCCTGACCCACCGCGACGGGCGGGTCTCGGTCACCTTCGGTGGGAGCTGGCGCGTGCGACCCACCTCGTCCATGACCCGGCCCTTGAGCGACTCAGGGAGAGCCACGGGGGCGACCGCTCCCAGTCGGGCCGCGGTCCGTCTGTAGTCGGCGACCTCCTCGGCGCAGCTCTCGCAGTCCGGGAAGTGAGCCTCGAAGCGTCGACGTTCGTCCGGATCCAAGGCGTCCAGCGAGTACGCGGCGGCGAGGCTGTGCAGGTCATCGGTCATCTCGTCACCTCCCCATCTCGTCGTCGTCGGCTCCGAGGTGGTCGCGCAGCCGTATGAGGCCGTCTCGGATCCGTGTCTTCACCGTTCCCTCCGGGACGTCCAGCACGGCGGCGACCTCCCGGTAGGTGTAGCCGGACCAGTAGGCCATCTCGATCGACTCCCGCTGCGTCGTCGTGAGCGACTCCATCGCCCTGCTCACCCGCTCCCGGTCGATGCGGTCCTCGACCACCTCCGCCACCTCGTCGGAACCGGGGTGCGTCGCCGCGGTCAGAACGGCGTCGCGCTCGTCGCGGGACCGTGAGGACTGGACCGAGCGGACCCGGTCGACCGCCCGCCGGTGGGCGATCGTGGCGGCCCACGTCCGGACACCTCCTCGTCGGGCCTCGTAGCGCGGGGCCAGGCGCCAGAGCTCGACCATCACCTCCTGGGTGACCTCTTCGCTCATCGCCGGGTCCCGCAGGACCCGCAGCACGGTGGCGTGCACCCTGGGGGCGACGAGGTCGTACAGGGCCGAGAACGCATCCTGGTCGCCCCGGGCGACGCGCGACATGAGCTCGTCCGCACCGTCGCCGGGCGCCACCGCATCGGGGACCGCTCGGAGCCGGCGGAACGGGTTCACGCCGTCCATGGTCCCATGGGCGGCGACCGCGGCGGTGGGTCCGTCGTCGTTGGCCTCGGGTGGTTCCTCCACGACCGGTGTTCGGACCCGTCGCCGGGCCGGATTGGTCCTCACGCCCGGCCCGACCCATCCGCCCGTCCGACCGCTCCGAACCGAGGTCATGACGCATCGCACGGGCCCGGACGATCACCTCGTGGCGCCCCGTCGCCCGGTTCTCCGTGGTGCCCTCAGCGGCCTGATCGCCGCGATCGTGTCGCTCGGCGTCGCGGAGCTGGTCGCCTCGGCGTCGTCGTCGTTCCGCTCGCCCGTCATCGACGTGGGCGACAAGGTGGTCGACCTGGTCCCGCCCTTCGTGAAGGACCTCGCCATCGAGTGGTTCGGCACGTCGGACAAGGTGGCGCTGCTGGTCGGCATCGGCGTCCTGCTCGCCGCCATCGCGGCGGCGGCCGGGATCGTCGCGTTCGGCACGGCACGACGGCCGGGCCATCCGGCCCTCGGCGTCGCCGGCATCGTGGTGTTCGGGCTCGTCGGCGCGTGGGCGGCGCTCACCGCGCGGGACGGTCGAGGCGTGCCCGCCGCGCTCCCCAGCCTCCTGGGGGCCGTCGCCGGGGCCGCTGCGCTCCTCCTGTTGGTGCGGGCGGGAGCGAGGGTTCCCGGTGCCGCCGCGGGGGACGCCCCGACCGACAGGACCCCGGCCGCGAGCGCCTCCGCCGGCGGCCCGGCACGTGACAGCTCGCCCGACGGGATCGGTGCAGAAGAAGGTGGCGGACGGGAGCCGGAGGCTGCCGTCGCCGCGGAGGGAGCGCCGTCCCGTCGGGCGTTCCTCGTCGTCGGAGCCTCGCTCACGGCGGCCGGGCTCGCGGCAGCGGCGACCGGTCGTTGGTTGGGCGCCCGGTTCTCCGCTGCGGCGTCCCGGGCGGCGGTCGTGCTGCCCCGCGCCCGGCGGCCCCTGCCGCCGGTTCCGGCGGACGTGTCCCTCGACGTGGACGGCATCACGCCGTTCGTGACCAAGGACGCCGACTTCTACCGCATCGACACGGCGCTGCAGCTGCCCCAGGTGGCGGCCGAGGACTGGCGCTTGAAGGTGTCGGGCATGGTCGGCCGGCCGCTCGAGCTGTCGTACCGCGATCTCGCCGAGCGCGAGATCGTGGAGGCGGACATCACGATGACCTGCGTGTCCAACGAGGTGGGTGGCGGCCTCCTCGGCAGCGCCCGTTGGTTGGGCGTGCGGCTCGACGACCTCCTCGACGAGGCGCGTGTGGACCCCGCCGCCGACCAGATCGTCGGCCGCTCGGTCGACGGCTACACCTGCGGGTTCCCGACCTCGACGCTCGACGGACGCGATGCGCTCGTGGCCATCGGCATGAACGGCGAGCCGCTGTCGATCGAGCGGGGCTTCCCGGCCCGCCTCGTCGTGCCCGGCCTGTACGGCTACGTGAGCGCCACCAAGTGGCTCACGGAGATCGAGCTCACGACCTTCGACCGCTTCGACCAGTACTGGGTGCCGCGGGGCTACGACGCGCTGGCGCCGATCAAGACGTCGAGTCGCATCGACACCCCTCGCGGCCTGCAGCGGATCCCCGCCGGCACCACGGCGGTGGCCGGAGTCGCCTGGGCGCAGACCCGCGGGATCTCCGCGGTCGAGGTCCGGATCGACGACGGCCCGTGGGAGCAGGCCCAGCTGGCGGCGGAGCAGTCGGACGCCACCTGGCGCCAGTGGGTGCACCGCTGGGACGCCACCCCGGGCAACCACACGATCACGGTCAGGGCGACCGACGGGACCGGAGCAATCCAGACCGCCGAGCGCTCCGAACCAGTGCCGAACGGTTCGAGCGGCCTGCACCAGGTCGTGGTCCTCGTCGACTGACAGGTCGACGGAGCGACCGGAACCGGACCGGACAGACAGACCCAACCACCAGAGGAGCAACCAGATGAGCAACGCAAGCGCAACCCGGTCACCCCGCCGACGTCTCGTCGGCGCCGCGATCGGTGTCGTGGCCGTCCTCGGCCTCACGGCTGCGGCGTGCAGCAGCGACGACGACTCGTCCAAGAAGGACGAGACGACGACCACGGCCATGGCCGGATCGTCCACGACCGACTCGATGTCGGGTGACTCCGGCAGCGCCGGCGAGATGGCGCTCGAGCCGTCGGGTCCGGCCTGCTCGTCGGTGCCCGCCTCCGGCGCCGGCAGCTTCAGCGGCATGGCCCAGGATCCGGCTGCCACCGCGGCGTCGAACAACCCGGCCCTGTCGACGTTGGTGTCGGCGGTGACCGCCGCCGACCTGGTCGACACCCTCAACGGTCCCGGACCGTTCACGATCTTCGCCCCGGCGAACGCCGCCTTCGAGAAGATCCCCGCCGACACCCTCAACGCCGTGCTCGCCGACAAGGCCCAGCTCACCGACATCCTCACGTACCACGTGATCGCCGGTGAGAAGCTCAGCTCGACGCAGCTCGAGGAGAAGGGCTCGGCCAAGACGGTCGAGGGCAAGGAGCTGACCTTCACCAAGGACGGCGACACCGTGAAGGTGAACGGCGAGGCCATGGGCGTCTGCATCGACGTGCCCACGGCCAACGCGACCGTCCACATCATCGACAGCGTGCTGATGCCCCCCGCCTGACCCACCCCTGTCAGGAGTCGGCACAGGGTCCGGGAGGCGCCCCCTCCCGGACCCTCGTCGCGCCCGGCCGCCGATGAGTTCCCGGGGACCGGCCCGTCGGATGGTGACACGGTGGCGGTCGGACCCGTCGCCGGATCGCAGGCCCGCGGCGACCGTCACGACGAGATGGCCGCCGCCACGACGAGGAGGACCACCATGCCCAGGATCGTCCCGAACCTCTGGTTCGACATGAACGCCCAGCAGGCCGTCGACTTCTACCTGTCGGTGTTCCCCGACTCGCGGATCACGAACGTCGCGCTCTACACCGAGGCGGCTCCGGGCCCGACCGGCGAGCCGATGGTGATCGACTTCGAGATCGACGGCCAGCCGTTCTCCGCGATCAACGGCGGACCCCAGTTCACTTTCGACGAGGCGGTGTCCTTCCTCATCGAGTGCGAGGACCAGGCCGAGGTCGACCGCTACTGGGACGCCCTCCTGGCCGACGGCGGAGTCGAGTCCCAGTGCGGGTGGCTCAAGGACCGCTTCGGCCTGTCGTGGCAGGTCGTGCCGAAGGGCTGGGAGCAGATGCTGAAGGGCGATCCCGAGGCGGCGGAGCGGGCGACGGCGGCGATGCTCGGAATGGTGAAGCTGGACCTGGCCGCCCTCCAGGCGGCCTACGACGGCACCGCCTGAGGCCGCGCCGTCGGCCGGTATCGGGTTCGGGCCACTGCCCCGGCCGCCGCTACCGTTCCGGTCATGCTCGACGTTCGTCTCTTCCGCACCGATCCCGACGCGGTCCGGACCGGCCTGTCCCGGCGCGGGGAGGGCCCGGAGGCGGTCGACGAGGTCGTCCGCCTCGACGCCGAGCTGCGCAACCTGACGGCCCGGCGCGACGGGCTCCGGGCCGAGATCCGGACGCTGTCGAACGAGGTCGGCAAGCTGTTCCGCGAGCAGCGCCAGGACGAGGCCACAGAGCTCCAGGAGCAGAGCCGGATCCTCGGCGCCGAGGAGAAGGCGCTCGACGTCGGGGCGGACGAGATGGCGGCGGAGCTGCGCGAGAAGCTGCTGCGCATCCCGAACATCCCGTCGCCCGACGCACCCGACGGCGTCGGTGAGGCCGACAACGTGGTGGTGCGCGTCGAGCAGTTCGACGAGGACGCCTACGAGCCGCACCAGCGTGTGCCCCACTGGGAGATCGGCGAGCAGCTCGGCATCCTCGACGTCGAGCGCGCCGTCAAGATGTCGGGCTCGATGTTCGTGATGTACCGGGGGGCCGGAGCGGCTCTCGTGCGGGCCCTCTGCCAGCTCGCGCTCGACCGCAACGTGGACCTGTACGAGGAGCTCCGGCCGCCGACGCTGGTGCGCACCGACACGATGATCGCCACCGGGCACCTGCCCAAGTTCGAGGAGGAGGCCTACCACCTCGAGCGCGACGACCTGTGGGCGATCCCCACGGCCGAGGTGCCGCTCACCTCCCTCGCGCGCGACGAGATCGTGGACGAGTCGGAGCTCCCCCGACGGTTCTGCGCCCACACCAGCTGCTTCCGGCGCGAAGCCGGCTCGGCCGGCAAGGACACGCGCGGCCTGCTGCGCGTCCACGAGTTCGACAAGGTCGAGATCCTGGCCTACTCGACCCCCGACCAGGCGGCCGACCTGCACGCCGAGATCCTGGCGCGGGCCGAGGGCACCATCCGCGACCTCGGGCTGTCCTACCGGATCCTGGACCTGTGCGCCGGTGATCTCGGAGCCTCTGCGCGACGCACCTTCGACATCGAGGTGTACGCGCCCGGAGCGGAGAGGTGGCTGGAGGTCAGCTCGGTGAGCTGGTTCGGGGACTACCAGGCCCGGAGGGCCAACCTGAGGTACCGACCGGCCGAGGGCAAGGGGACCGAGATCCTCAACACTCTGAACGGCTCCGCGCTCGCGGTGCCCCGCGTCTGGGCGGCGATCGTCGAGACCTACCGGCGGCCCGACGGGACCATCGAGGTCCCCGAGCTCCTGCGCCCCTACATGCGCGGCCTCACCACGATCGGCTGACGCTCCCGCCGGCCGGTCCGGACGGCGGTGTATCCTCGGCGGAACAGGCGATGGAGCTCGCCTTCGACCGCCGGTCCGCCGGCTGATGGCTCCTACCGATGGGCGCTCGGCGTCCGGGCGGTAGGTGCTGCCCCGGAACCGGTCGGGTGCTCACCACCACGTCGATGGAGGTGACATGACCGAACCGAGCCGCGCCGAGCTCCCGGACCCGGAGTCGGCCGACGAGTCGGCCGTGCTCGCACGGCTCCGACGTCAGGTCCCGGTCGTCGTCGATCTCCTGCGATGGATCGCCCTCGGGCTCCTCGTGGGCGTGCTCGCCGGCGCGGCCGGTGCGTTCTTCCTCTGGTCGCTGAGGTGGGCGACCGAGCAGTTCGACACCCACGGCGCACTGCTGTGGTTCCTCCCGATCGCGGGACTCGGGATCGGGCTGGCCTACCACTACGGCGGCGGACGCTCCGTCGAGGGCAACAACCTGATCATCGACGAGATCCACGACCCCACCGAGTGGGTGCCGCGCCGGATGGCACCGATGGTCCTGATCGGCACCATCGCCACGCACCTGTTCGGCGGATCGGCCGGGCGCGAAGGCACCGCCATCCAGATGAGCGGGAGCCTGACCGACGCCGCGTCGCGGGTGCTGCGGCTGGGGCCCGACGACCGCCGGGTCATGCTGATCACCGCGATCGCCGGCGGGTTCGGCGCCGTCTTCGGCGTGCCGCTCGCCGGTGCCGTGTTCGCGCTGGAGGTCCAGTCGGTGGGTCGGCTCCGGTACGAGGCGCTGGTGCCGTGCCTGACGGCGTCGGTCACCGGCGACCTGGTCGTCCGGGGACTCGGGGTCGGCCACACGGTGACGCCGCACCTCGGGGACGTGGAGCTGTCGGTCGGGCTGCTGCTCAAGGTGGCCGTCGCGGGGATCTGCTTCGGGCTGATGAGCCTGGCGTTCGTGATGGGCGACCACTGGGTGCGGCGCTCGTTCGCCCGCTGGGTGCCGTGGCCGCCCGCCCGCCCGCTGATCGGCGGCGTGCTGGTGATCGGCCTCACCTACGCGGTCGGCAACCGGCTCTACAACGGGCTGTCGGAGGGCCTGGTCGAGCTCAGCCTCTTCGGCGGCGACGTGCCGACGTGGGCGTTCGCGCTGAAGCTGGTCTTCACCGCCGTCACCCTCGGGTCCGGCTTCGTCGGTGGCGAGGTCACGCCGCTGTTCGTGATGGGGGCGACGCTCGGGGCCACCCTCGCCGTGCCCCTCGGGGTCCCGCCGGAGCTGCTGGCGGCCCTCGGGTTCGTGGCCGTCTTCGCCGGAGCGTCCAACACACCGCTGGCCTGCACGATCATGGGCGTCGAGCTGTTCGGCGCCGGCGCCGTCCCGTACTTCGCGGTGGCGTGCGTCATGAGCTACGTGTTCAGCGCCCACCAGGGCATCTACCGGACGCAGCGCTCGGCCGGCCCGAAGGTGCCCCACCGATACGCTCGGTGGTGATGGTGAGCGAACGCCCTGGGCTGGAGCATCGGACCGACTACGACTGGGGGACGCTCGTCGAGGCGGACGCGCCCGACGACCCGTACGTCCTCCTCGACCGCTGGTTGGACGAGGCGAGCTCGGCCGGCGAGCCCGAGTTCAACTCGATGGCGCTCGCCACGGTGGCCGACGGCCGACCGACCGTGCGCAACGTCCTGCTGCGGGGTGTCGACGCCGACGGCCACCTCCAGTTCTTCACCAACCGCGACAGCCGGAAGGGCCTCGAGATGGCGGCCGAGCCGCACGTCGGGCTGCTGTTCAGCTGGCTCGGGATCCACCGCCAGGTCCGCATCGACGGCATGGCCGCGGTCGCGCCCGACGAGGTGAGCGACGAGTACTTCGCCACCCGGCCGCGCGACAGCCGGATCGGGGCGTGGGCCAGCGCGCAGTCGAGCGTGATCGCGGACCGCGCCGAGCTCGAGGAGCGGGTCGCTGCCGCCGCGCTCCGCTTCGGCGACGGCGACGTGCCGAGGCCGCCGAACTGGGGCGGCTACCTGGTCACGCCCGAGGTGTTCGAGTTCTGGCAGGGTCGACCCAGCCGACTCCACGACCGCATCCGCTACCGCAGGGGACCCAGCGGCACCGGATGGGTCCGCGATCGTCTCTCGCCCTGACCGACGTCGTCCCCCAGCTCCTGCGATGCGTTCGGGGCCGAGCCCACCCGGCGTCCTGAACCGGTGAGCGCATCGCGGAGCGAGCAGTCGTCGTGTCAGAGCTCCAGGGGGACGCGCACGCCGTCGGCGCCCTTGATCGACGCGCCGGTCGACCAGATGTGGTCCGAGCGCTCCGGCACGTGGATCTGGACCCCGCCGAACACGGCGACGTCCATGTCCCGCCAGGCCTCGAGGGCGTCGAGCTCCGCCCACATCTCCTGCTCCACGGCGAGAGCGGCGCGGTGGGTCAGCTCGACCAGCTCCATCGGCACCGCCCCGGTCTCGTCCTGGACGAATCGGAGCAGCCGCTGGGCCTCGTGGTCGTCGAGGCCAGGAGGCAGCGAGTCGGCCTGGCCGCTGCGGACCATCTCGAGAAGCGACACCATGGCGCCGCACGTGGCGGTGGGGTGGCCCTGGTGGCGGCGCAGGCTCTGGCCGACGTTGCCGTCGCGGTCGATGCCGACGTGCGGCATCCCGAACACGAGCATGTGGCCACGGCCGTCGGTGTCGGGGACGTGGGACAGGCAGGCCCGCCAACCGGTGCGACCGAGCGACGGCATGGCTCCGAGCCCGCCCAGCGAGAACGGCCGGTGCCAGCGCTCGGCCACCTGCTCGATGAGGTGCTGGGTCATCTCGTCGCGGCAGATCGAGACCGCGGCGAAGGTGGCGTCGGGACGGAAGTCGAACGGGTCGAGAGCCGTCGCCACCCGGTCCAGGTAGGTGCCCACGGGCACGGCGTCGGGGAAGGTGGTCCGGAGTCGCTGCAGCACGGCGAGCAGACTACGCGTGGTCGGCCGCAGCGTCCCTGTCGGCATCCGGGTCCCGGTCGGCGGCACGGTCCTTGTCGGCGGAGCCGTCCGACGCAGGGGCCTCGGACCGGCGGACGAGCGCGATCGCGACCGCGGCGCCGATGATCACGGCGGCCCCGAGGGCCAGTCGGCCGCCGCCGATCCCCTCGACCCAGTTCTGGAGCCGGCTCTGCACGTCACGGGTCCAGTCCACGACGGGCGACGACCCACCCGAACCGAGCTCCTGCAGCTCGATCCAGGCGTAGTAGCCGACGAACAGCCCGGCGAGGACGAGCAGGGCGCCCGAGATCGTCTGCATGTGCGGGAGGAGGCGGCGGAACGAGCTGACGACGCCGGTGCGGGCGAGGGCCACGGCGATGGTCAGGATCCCGAGGGTCATCCCCATGCCGAGCCCGTAGGCGACGAAGGCGCCGAGGCTCTGGCCGAAGCTGCCGTCGAGGGTGACCGACACGAGCGAGATGAACACCGGGATCGTGCAGCTCAACGACGCCACGGCGTAGGAGATCCCGTAGAGGAACATCGTGACGAGCTCCCGCCCGCTGCGGTTCAGGTCCATGTGCGGCAGCCGGATGGTGGGCTCGAACCCGCGGAGGACCGCGATGCCGAGGACCACGAGGCCGATGCCGATGGCCAGGGTGAACCAGGGGAGCCGCTGCCCGATGACCGAGCTCACCGACGACCAGACCAGCCCCATGATCCCGAACACCACCAGGAACCCGGCGGTGACCGCCGCGGACACCACGAGGGCGCGCAGGACCGGACTCGAGCGGCGGGCGCCGGTGGCCGACGGGTCCGTGTCGGGGTCGCCCGACGGGTCGAGGCCGAGGAAGTAGGAGAGGTAGGCGGGGAGCAGCGCGAACCCGCACGGGTTCACCGTCGCGACCATGCCGGCGGAGAAGGCCAGGGCCAGTCGGGCGCCCATCGGGTGCTGCGATCCTCTCCGGGCCGTCGCCGCTCAGCCCAGGAGGCCGCGGTCGCGGAGGGTGGCCTCGACGTCGTCCGCCGTCAGAGCGCCGTTGTGGACGTCCACGATCTTCCCGCCGGCGTCGATGAAGACGGTCCGTGGGAGGGCCGTCCCGCCGAAGGCGGCGAAGATGTCCGCCCCCGGGTCCCGTCCGTTGGGGTACGTCACCCCGGTCGTGGCCACCATCTCCTTGCCGGCGGCCTCCGTGTCGGTGACGTCGACGCCGACGACGGCGACCTTGCCGCCGTTGTCGGACCAGACCTGCTCCAGGTCGGGCATCTCCTTGAGGCAGGGGATGCAGGTCGAGGACCAGAAGTTGAGCACGACCGGCCGGCCCTGGAACGCCGACAGGCGGGTCGTGGTCCCGTCGAGCAGGTCGAGCCGCACGTCGGGCGCTGCGGCACCGACCGACGCGGGCTCCGTCCCGTCGGGGACGAGCGAGGACCCCTCGATGCCCTCGAGCGCGTCGTCCACCTTGACCGCGCCGCTGTCGCCGTCCCGGGTGCCGATCCACAGGACCAGCCCGGCCGCGACCAGAGCGACGGCGGTGATGGCGAACAGCCCGAACGGTCCGATCGGGAGGCCGCGTCCGCCGGCGGCGGGGACCGGCGCGTCGTCGACGGTCAGCTGGTCGGCCGACGACTCGTCGGTCGAGCGGTTCGAGTCGCCGGTGGGGCGCTCGGGGGAGGTCTCGTCGGTCCGCGTCATGGTGCGGGCGTCCTGACAGAAAGGGGCCAGAAGCCGGTGGAGGGGCCCGTGAAGGCCCCTCCACTGTAGTGATCCGGTCCCTCGGCGGTCAGCTCGCGAGCCTGTGCGTCACCGTCCCGCCGGGTCGTCGCCGGACTGCTCGTCGGGGTGCCCGGTCTCAGCCGGGCACCCCTGCGCTCACCAGTCGCCGGTAGGCGTCGGGCACGTCCACCTCGGGGAACCGGTCGCCGGGGCGAGGGTTCTTGGGCGGCCGTCCCCGCCGACGCTTGTGGAGGACGATCTTCCCGGCGACGAACAGGTGGCCGCCCCAGATCCCGTACTGCTCGCCGCGCTCGACCGCGGCGTCCAGACATCGGGTCCGGACGGGGCAGCTGAGGCAGACCCTCTTGGCGTCGCCGATCTCGTCGACGTCGTCGCTGAAGAACAGCTCGGTGCTCAGGTCCCGGCAGGCCGAGTCGACCTCCCAGGCCTGGTGCGTCACCGACAGGCCGACGATGTCGCCCTCGGCCGGCGCCGTGTTGCGGGCGGGGCCGGTGCTGGGGAGGGCGGTGTCGATGATGGTCATGTCGGTGCTCCTTCGTCGGCGGCGGTGCCGTCTGGCCGGGTTCTCTTGTCGGGAGATCTGTTGCGGTGTCGGTCGGGTCGGATCGAGGTGCTCCGGGTGAGCACGACGTCGGTCGGCGTGGCGAGAGGCGGGAGGCCGCAGGCGCAGGTGCCGGAAAAGCGGAAGAGCCGCCGGGTGGAGATCCACCCGGCGGCTCTGGAGCCATCCCTGCGCTTCGACCTGTGAGGTCAGTGCGGAGGTGCTCCCCGTCGGGTGGTGGCGGCAGCCGGGATGGCCATCGCGCCCGGCTTGGTGCCATACACGTTGGCGATCTCGAAGGCGGGGGAGGCCGAGCAGAGATGCAGACGCGCACGCACCACACCGGATCGCCACGTGGCGTCCTGGGTGTGGAGGGTCATCTGGTCGTTCATCGCTCTGCTCTGGGTCCTGAGATCTGGATCGCTGAGATCCGCTGGCGTTCGTTCGCCGGTTCGGCCTGTCGATCGACGGGCCGCACCGGCGGGTGCGTGGAGCGAACCACGGCCGCTCGGGGCGGGTCAAGCGAATAAACCACGAATTCTCGAACCCGACCAGTCGGGAGCGGCACGTCGCCAGGAGCGGATCCTTCAGACCGGTGTCACATCGGCCGAATGGGGTTCGGAACGGAAGGACGTGACCCGATGGACGACAACACCCACGACCAGCCCACTGCGGACCCGGTGGAGGCGTCCAGCGGCGACGCCGCCGGCCGGCCCGGCAGCGGGCGTTCCACGACGCCCGGTTGGATCGCCGCCCTGGCGGTGACGGCCCTGTTGGCCGCCGGCATCACGTGGTTCGTCACCGATCGCTCGCAGTCCGACGACCTGGGACAGCCGACGTCGGCGACCGCGTCCTCGACGACCGCATCCTCGACGGCTGCATCCTCGACAGCACAGCCCTCTGACGACTCCGACTCACCGGCGCCGAGCTGGCTGTTCGCCATGACGGCGTCGGGCGCCACCTACTCGGCCAACCAGCTGAACCCCGACGTCGGCACCCTCACGCTCAGCGGCGTCGATCCCCAGGTCACCGGCTTCACCGACCGACCGGTGCGGGACAAGGTCTCCATCGGCGCAGACGGCCTGGTCTCGGCCTGGCCGACGCTGTTCGCCGACTCGGACCCGAACGCCGTCCTGGTGGCGCGGGACGCGAGCGGCACCCCCGCCAGCTACGTGCTCGAGCTCAGCTCGCCGACGGTGGACGGGACCTCGGTGACGTTCCAGGTCGGCGTCGTCGGCGGCAAGGACCACTCCTCGTTGGTGCCGGGCATGACCGCGGTGGCGGCCACCCCGCCGCCCGCGTCGCTCGGCCAGCTCAGCCTGTTCATCGACGACGTGCGGCCCGGCCAGACCTGGATCTGCGTCGGCAGCGACGGACGCCAGATCAACCCGCCCGCGCCGATCCCGTACTCGGGGTCGATCTACAACACCGACAGCCAGCAGTTCCAGGCCCAGTGCTACTCGAAGCACGGCAAACCCGAGATCTGGGGCGTGGCA
Organism: Actinomycetes bacterium; assembly: GCA_023434535.1. Taxonomy (GTDB): domain Bacteria; phylum Actinomycetota; class Acidimicrobiia; order Acidimicrobiales; family Microtrichaceae; genus Dermatobacter. The sequence goes on along the minus strand of JAEYSR010000075.1, from coordinate 11,522 downwards.
CCGTCGTGACGGCGATGGCACCGGCCTGACGGCGACGGCACCGTCCTGACGGGGGAGGGCCTCAGACCGGGACGGGCCTGAAGCGCAGCAGCCCGTCGTCGTCGGTCCGGACCGCCATGTGGCCCTGCACCCGCAGGTGCTCCAGGTGGGCGTAGGTCTCCGACTCGGCCATCGGGCCCCACGAGCGCTCCTGGAAGAGCCGCTGCGAGTACTGCCGCACGGTGGCGTCCCCGAGGGCAGCGCCCAGCCGCTCGATCTCGGCCAGGCGCTCGACGTGGTGGCCGATGATGTCGTCCACGCGCGCACCCAGGTCGTCGAACGGCAGGCCGTGGGCGGGCAGGACCGTGGAGACGCCGGGGATCGCCGCGACGCGCTGCAGCGCAGCGACGAACTCCGCCAGGGAGTCCTCGCTGCCGGTCATGCCCGAGATGTGCGGGGTGATCGTCGGCAGCACGTGGTCACCCGACAGGAACGTCCCGTCGGCCGGATCCAGCAGGCAGATGTGGTCGCCGGTGTGCCCCGGCGTGTGGATCACCTGCCACTCGCGCCGGCCGAGCGTGATCACCTGGAGGTCGTCGACGCGCACGGTCGGCTCCAGCTGCAGGAGGCCCTGCTTGGACAGGTCGTCCCACGCCCGCATGGCCTCGAGCTCGCCGGGGCCCGGTCGGAACCCGTCCTCGCCCCACGGCGTCGTCTCGGGTGGCACGTCGGGGAGGGGCCCGTTGCCGAACAGGACGCTCGCCAGACGCTCGTTGCGGCGCGCCGGCGCGTGCAGGTCGTCGGGGTCGTCACCGTCGGTGATCAGGTCGGTCGCCGACTCCAGCTCGGCGAGGTCGTCCGTGGTCGGGTCGAACGGGTCACCGGGGTCGAACGGCGTGCGGAAGGTGCGGTGGGCGACGACGTCGCAGCCGTGCTCGACGCGGAGCCGGCCCGCCCCGCCGAAGTGGTCCGGGTGCGAGTGGGTGACGAGGACGGTGTGGACCCGCTCGGGAGGGATCCCGACGGATCGGAGGCGGCGCACCAGGACCTGGTTGGTCGTCGGATCGGGCATGCCGGGGTCGATCAACGTGACGCCCCGGTCGTCCTCGAGGACGTAGCAGTTCACGTGACCCAGCCCCGGGATCATGATCGGCAGCTGGATGCGTCCGATCCCCGGTGCGACCTCGTCGACCTCGTCGCGGGCCGGGAGCCGCTCCTGGCGGGTCACCATCAGGCGGTGGTCGCTCCGTCGGACGTCCCGGCGCCGACGTCCTCGGCCGGGGCGGCGGCGCCGGAGGTCCCGTCCTCGCCGCTCGCCGAGTCGGCGTCCGCCGCGATCGGGACGAACACCCGACCTCGCCAGTAGGCGAGCTCGGCGACGGACTCCTTGATGTCGTCCATGGCCCGATGGGCCGAGGCCTTCTTGGTGAGCCCGTCGAGGGAGCCGGGGTACCAGCGGCGCGCGAGCTCCTTGATCGTCGACACGTCGATCGACCGGTAGTGGAGGTACTCCTCGATCTCCGGCAGGTGCACGGCGAGGAAGCGCCGGTCCATGCCGATCGAGTTGCCGCACAGTGGCACCGTCCGTGCCGCGGGCACGTGGGCCTTGATGAACTCGAGGGTGGCGGCGCCCGCCTCCTCCAGCGTGACCTCCGACGCCCGGATCTGGTCGAGCAGGCCGCTGCGGGTGTGCATGTCCACGACGACGTCGTCCATCTTGGCCAGCTCGTCCTCGGTGGTGTGCACCACCAGGTCGGGGCCCTCGGCGACGATGTTGAGGTCGTCGTCGGTGACCAGCGTGGCGATCTCGACGATCACGTTCGTGGCCGGGTCCAGGCCGGTCATCTCCAGGTCCATCCAGACGAGCACGATCCCACCCTACGGGGACCGCCGTCGGGCCACGCAGTCGAGCGGAGCCCCCGACTCTGTGTGCAACGCGCGTCGCAGGGCCACGTGGGATGCACACAGAGTTCTGACGACCCGACTCTGTGTGCAACGCGCGTCGCGGGGCAGCGCCGGTTGCACAGAGAGATCGGAGTCGCCGGTAGCGTCGCCGCCATGCTCGAGGTGCCCGTCGTCCGACTCGATCCCGAACTCCCGCTGCCGCGGTACGCCAAGGTCGGCGACGCCGGCGTGGACCTGGTGGCCACCGAGGACCTGGAGCTCGCACCGGGTGGTGGTCGCGGGCTGGTCCCGACGGGCGTCGCGGTGGCGATCCCCCGTGGCTACGCCGGCTTCATCCAGCCGCGCAGCGGTCTGGCCTTCAAGCACGGCGTGACGGTGCTGAACACGCCGGGACTGATCGACGCCGGCTACCGCGGCGAGCTCAAGGTGCTGCTGGTCAACACCGACCCGGTGGAGCCCTTCGTCGTCACGAGGGGTGAGCGCATCGCCCAGCTCGTGGTCCAGGCCGTCGAGCACGTCGAGTTCCTGGAGGTCGACTCGCTGGACGACACCGAGCGCGGCCAGGGCGGCTTCGGCCACACCGGTCGCTGACGCGCCGCCGCCGGCCCGAGGGCCGGCGGCGTGACGTCGTCGTTCTGGCCTGGCGGCGTGCTGTGTGGCGGCGCCGGGCCGTTCAGCGGCGGGGCCCGCGGGAGCTGGGTCGGGACGAGCCCGCCGAACCGGAGCGACCGGATGAGCCGGAGCGGCCGGATGAGCCGGTCGCCGCTCCTCGGCCACCCGCCGCGTGCTGGCGCCGGTGGCGGCGCCGGCGGGGCGAGTCGGTCACCTCGTCGCGATCCCGCTCGTCGTTGCGCGTCCCGTTCCCGCGACCCTCGTTGCGGCCGTTGCCGCCACCGCTGCGGCCGCTGCCGCCGTTCCGGCCCCGGTCCGGGTTGCGGCCGCCGCGGGCGTCGTTGCGCCGCTCGCCGTCGCCGCGCTGGTCGGATCGGGTGTCGCTCCGCTCGCCGTCGCGAGCGGAGCCCTTGCCGGAGGGCCGGCCGTCGCGGCGTCGCTCCGGGCGGTCCGATCCGCTGCGCCGCTCACCACCGGAGCGGCCGTTGCGGCCGCGGCCCGAATCGTTGCGCTGCGCCTGCCTGGCGTCGGTGCGCGAGCGGCGGTTGGAGGGAGGGGAGACGGCGGGCCGGGCGGCGGCAGGACGGGCGGTCCGGGGAGCCGGGTCGCCGAGCGACTCGAGGTCGACCCGGGTCAGGCCCTGCGGCAGGTCCAGGCTCCGCTGCAGGCCCTTCACCATCGAGGCCTTCTCCGAGATGATCAGGCTGACCACCACGCCGCGGGCGCCGGCGCGGGCGGTGCGGCCCGAGCGGTGCACGTAGTCCTTGGGGTCCTCGGGCGGATCGAAGTGGATCACGGCGGCCACGTCGTCGACGTGGATGCCGCGTGCCGCGACGTCCGTGGCCACGAGGGCTGCGGCACGACCGGCGCGGAAGTCCTCGAGCGCCCGGTCCCGCTGGGCCTGGGAGCGGTCGCCGTGGATGGCGGCCGCCGTGACGCCGGCGTTCGTCAGCTGCTTGGCGACTCGGTCCGCGCCGCGCTTGGTGCGGCAGAACACCACGGTCGGACCCATGCGGTCGATCACCTGGGCGGCGATGGCGACGCGCTCGGTCTTGTCGACGGCCCAGAAGTGGTGCTCCAGGTCGGGCAGCTCCTCCTCGGGCACCTCGAGCTCGTGCAGGACCGGATCGTGCTGGTAGTTGCGGATCAGGACGTCGACGTCGCCGTCGAGCGTGGCCGAGAACAGCACGGTCTGGCGGTCGTGGCGGCAGAGGTCGAGCAGCTTGCGGACCTGCGGCAGGAAGCCCATGTCGGCCATGCGGTCCGCCTCGTCCAGCACGACGACGTCCACGTCGTCCAGCCGGATCATGCGCTGGTTGATGAGGTCGGCCAGGCGGCCGGGGCAGGCGACGGCGATGTCCACGCCGCGGTCGAGCGCCTTGGCGTTGCGGGAGATCGGGACGCCGCCGAAGAAGGCCTCGACCGAGGGGCCGGAGCGGCCCGAGAGCTGGCGCAGCTCGTCGGCGACCTGCGTGGCGAGCTCGCGGGTGGGGACGAGAACCAGCCGACGCGGGCGTCGGCGGTCCGCCGTCGGGCAGTCGACGACGAGCGGGATGCCGAAGGCCAGCGTCTTGCCGGAGCCGGTCGGGGCCTTGCCCGAGACGTCGCGCCCGGCGAGCGTGTCGGCGAGGGTGAGGGTCTGGATGGGGAAGGGTGCGGTGATGCCGCGCTCGGCGAGCGGTCCGGCGATCGACGCGGGGACACCGAGATCGGCGAAGGTCGTGGTCACTGTCGTCCTGTTCTGTCGCCAGCGTGACGTGCCGGCGCATTCGGGCGCACGGCGCCGTACTTCCGGCGGGGTGCGATGGGGATGTCTCAGGTGGTCTCGCCGGAGAGCAGTTGGCGTCACGACACCTGCGACTGGCGAACGCTCACGGTCCTCGGGGACCCCTCCGCCCTGCTGAGGGCAGTGGCCGGATGCGTGGATCCGGGCCGGTGGAGGGTCGGCGCCCGCTCATGTCGACGGGGCCTGACGTGTGGCGTGACAGCCAGTGTAGCAGCCCGGGGACGGGCTCGTTCCGGACCGTCAGCCGGTGCTCAGGGGGTGGAGCACGTCGATGTACATGCTCGTCGCGCCGAGGGCGAGCAGCGCGACGACCACCACGGCCGCGGCGACCCGGAACTTGTTGGGGTCCAGGCGGTAGCGGGGTCGACGTCGCACCCGGGCGATGGCCGACTCCATCACGATGATCGCGGCGTGTCCGCCGTCGAGGGGCAGCAGCGGGAGCAGGTTGAACACCGCGATCGAGGTCGAGAACAGCCCCGCCAGCAGGAGCAGCCGGCTGGGGTGCTGCGACAGCAGGCCGTCGGTCAGCTGTGCGCCCCCCACCGCGGAGACCATGCGCTGCTCGGGCACCTCGCCGGACGCGACCGACTGGGTGTAGTCCCCGGCGCCGGTGACCAGGTCGCCGAGGCTGACCACGGTGTCGTGGGAGACCTCCCACATCAGCGACGCCGATCCGGTCGCGGCGCGCACGGGCCCCACGTCGAACTCCGGCGACCACATGGCGTAGGACCAGAAGAGAATCAGCGCGACGAGGAAGTTCACGCCGACGCCGGCCAGGATCACGGCCATCCGCCGGGGTCGGGTGCCGGCCCGGTACGTGTACGGCTCGAGGGAGCCCTCCACCTCCTCGGAGGGGCCCATGCCCGGGATCTTGACGTAGCCGCCCAGCACGACGGCCTTCACGCCGTAGCGGAGACCCGACGGCGCCGTCCGGCTCCAGACGGTCGGGCCGAAGCCGAGGAAGTACTCGGTCGGTCGCATCCCGCAGCGACGGGCCACGACGAGGTGCCCGACCTCGTGGACGAGGATCAGGACGATCAGGATGCCGAGGAACACCGCGGCGCCCGGCAGCCACCACGTGAGAGCGGCGATCACGGCGACGAGGATCGCCGCCCGCGCCGGATGCCATTCGGCGTCGCGGCCCTCCCGCTCGCCCGAGCGTCGCCAGCGGGTGGCGAGCCGTCGCAGCGCGGGGTCGGGTCGGAGGACCTCGATCTCCGGACGCGTCGGCGCGACGATCGGGTTGCCCGAGGTCCCGTCCGGTGGACCCGCGTGCGGGTCGGCCGTGCCGGAACCGGGGTCGACGGACTCGTCCGCCCGATGGTCGCTCCCCAGCTGCATCTGATCGCAAGGTACCGACCGAACGGCCCATGCGGAAGGCGTCGGACGGGGCGATTCCACCCAGACAGCCGCGTCGGCGGCGGCTCCTCGGGTCCTTTCAGCGCTCGTCGGCCACGGCCAGGTGGCGGCCGTCGGGCACGAGCTCGCGGCGGCGTGGACCGTCGGGCTCGTCGACCCACACGACCAGCCTCGGCTCGCGGCGGGCGGGGTCCCACTCGATCATGCTGACCGCCCGCTCCAGCAGTCCGGTCCCGGAGTTGGCGTAGTCCACCTGGCGCCCGGCGCCGTCGAGCGGGCGCAGCATCGGGAGGTGGGTGTGGCCGAACAGGAGCCACGGCCAACCGACCTCGCCGTCGGGCCGCACGGCGCCGCTCGCCGCGCCGCTCTCGGCGACCACCCTCTCCAGGTGGTCGAACAGCCGCTGCTCGTCGAGCGAGTCGAAACGGCGGTTGCCGCCGAAGCGCGGATCGAGCGTGATCAGGCGGTTGCGGCCGCGGCCGGTCAGGAGACGTCCGAGGCCCTCTTCGTCGGGCAGGCCGCCGACCGACCCGCCCAGCCCGGGCAGGTCGTCGAACGCAGTGGCCATCCACGTGATCAGCTGGCCGAGGAAGGCGTGTCCCGGGCCGTTCCACGCGTCGGTCAGGTGCCCATGGGCGACCACGGCGTCGACGCCGGCCAGGCCGAGGGCGTCGCCGCCGTCGGGCCGGGCGAGGGCCTCGGGGCGGGTCAGGAGCAGGGTGTCCACGACCTCCACCCCCGGCAGGTGTCGACCGAGGTGCTCGGCGAGCAGCTCGTCGGCGTAGACGTCGTCGTGGTTGCCCATCGTCCGGTGGTAGCGACCGTCCTCGCAGAAGCCCTCCCGAAGCATCCGGTAGGTCGCGGCGTTGTTGTCGACGATGCGGTCGAGGTGCTCGGTCAGCAGACCACGTCGCGGGACGTCGGCCGCCCGGCCGCCCACGCCGCCCGTGATGCGGGCGACGTCGTACACGGCGCCCCAGGTCGAGCCGCCGACGAGCCAGAAGTCCTCGATGTCGCCGTTCTCGACCAGGTCCCAGCCCTGCTCCGCGTAGCCCGACAGCACCCGGAGCGTCAGCTGCTTGGTGCGCTGGCGGGCGGGCCAGTCCAGCCGACCGGGGATGCAGCGGTGGAGGTCCGACGTGATGACGATGCGCCGGTCGGACGACAGCCGCCCCCGGCGCGGCGCCGGCAGCGGGGACTCCTTCCCCTCGGCCACGGCGACGAGGTGCTCGTCGAAGCGGAGGATCCGGGCCAGTGCGACCTGCTGCGCCCGCCTGCCGGCCAACGCCATGGCGGGAACCGTGATCGGCGCGCCGAGGAGGGTCGCCGCCGCCTTGACCAGCGCCCACGCCGACGCCGTCAGACCGGCCGGGGGAGCGCCGGTCCCGAGGTCCCCGTCGACGGAGTGGAGGTGGTCGGCCTCGTCGGCCCATCGGCCGGCCCGCGCCAGGGTCTGGTCCCAGCTCGGGAGCGCGACGTCGGGGAGGCGCGGCCGCGCGAGGCGCGGGGGACGGGGCAGCGATCGGGCCAAGGGACCAGCTTGCCACCGGGTGTCTCCCTGACCGACCCACCCGGTCCCCGCCCGCAGTGACCGACCCACCCGGACCCCGCCCGCCGTGACCGCCCACCCGGTTCCCGCCCGCCGTGACCGACCCACCGGTTCTGTTCTGCGAGGAGCCACCGTTCGGGGGCTCCTCGCAGCGCAGAACCACGTACGCTTCGCCGATGACGATGAACGACCGGGGACCGGAGGGGGACCGCTCGTACGCGGCGGTGGCCGATCGGCTCGACATGCCCCTCGCCGAGGCGATGGAGACCCAGCGAGCGGTGCGACGGGTCCTGCCCGACCCCGTCGACGACGACATCGTCCTGCGCTGCATCGAGCTCGGGCTGAAGGCGCCGACAGGGTCCAACGGCCAGAACTGGCAGTTCGTGGTGGTCAAGGACCGCGACGTGCTCGCCACCTTCGCCCAGCGCTACCGCCAGGCGTGGAAGCTCTACGGCGGCCTCGGTGAGCGGGTCGCCGGTGACGACCCCTCGATGCGCAAGATCCTCGCCGCGGTCGCCTGGCAGGTGGAGCACTTCGAGGAGTCCCCGGTGGTGGTGGTCCCGTGCCTGGAGGGCGCACAGCGCTTCGCCCCGGTCCCGGCCGTCGCCGCCAGCAGCTGGTACGGCTCGGTCTATCCGAGCGTCCAGAACCTCCTGCTCGCGGCCCGGGCGATGGGCCTGGGCGCGTCGCTCATCACGCTCCCGCTGTGGAGCGTCACGATGTCGCGTCGCACGCTCGGCCTCCCGCTGACGGTGCAACCGGTGTGCATGGTCCCGATGGGGTGGCCGCGGGGTCGGTACGGCCCGACCACCCGCAAGCCCGTCGGCGACGTGGTGCACCTCGACCGCTTCGGCACCAGGCCGTGGAGGGGTCGACACGTGGGCCGTCCCGAGTCGCCCCCCGGCGGCGGCCAGCCGGGCGCGTCCGATGTCGTCGAGCAGGCCGCGTCCGCCGGATCCGCGGTGACGTCGTGACCGGCTCGACCGTCCCCACCAGCCTCCAGGGCCAGCCGATGCCCTCGGTGATCGACGCGGCCGAGGCCATCCGCGACGGCCGCCAGAGCTCCCTCGAGCTCGTCGAGGAGTGCCTGGCCAGGATCGACGCGCACAACGAGGCCCTCAACGCGTTCGTGCACCTCGACGCCGACGGAGCCCGTCGGGCGGCCGAGGCCGTCGACGCCCGGGTCGCAGCCGGGGAGGCGGACCTGCTCGGCCCGCTGGCCGGGGTCCCGTTCGGGGTCAAGGACCTCGAGGACTGCGAGGGCATGCCCACCAGCCACGGGTCCCTGCTCTACAAGGGTGGCCCGCCGGCCACCTCGGACTCCGAGCACGTCGCCCGCCTCCGCGCCGCCGGCGCCATCCCGCTGGGCAAGACCGCGGCGCCCGAGTTCGGCACCATCCAGTACACCTACACCCACGCCTGGGGCGCGACCCGCAACCCGTGGAACACCGAGCGGACCCCGGGCGGATCGAGCGGCGGCACCGCCTCCGCGGTCGCCGCCGGTCTGATCCCCTTCGGCACCGCCTCCGACGGCGGCGGCTCCACCCGGATCCCCGCCGGGTTCTCCGGACTCGTCGGCCTCAAGCCGAGCCACGGGCGGATCCCCCACCCCGACGTCGATCCGTCGGAGACCGCCTGCTACGGCGCGTTGACGACGACAGTCGCCGACAGCGCCCGGCACCTCGACATCACCGCCGGGCCCCACGACACCGATCGCCTGTCCCTGCCGCCGGCCCCGATGCGGTACGAGGACGCGATCGACTCGCTCGACGTGTCGACGCTCAAGGTCGGTTGGTCCTCCGACCTCGGCTTCGCCCACGTCGATCCCGAGGTCGAGGAGATCTCCAGGGCCGCTGCGCACGACGCCGCCCGGGCGGCCGGCGTGGAGCTCATCGACGTGGCCGTGCACCTGACCGACCCGGTCGCCACCTGGCTGTCGGCCGGGGCCATGTCGCTGTGGCTCTCGATCCAGGAGCACGAGCACTGGCCCGAGCGGGCCGAGGATCTGACGCCGTTCGTGAGGATGTCGCTGGAGGCCACCTACGACCGTCCGCTCCGCACCCTCGTCAACGGCTACCGCCGTCGGCTGCAGCTCCAGCAGGACATGGCCGTGCTGTTCAGCGAGGTCGACGTCCTGATGACGCCGACGACCGCCGTGCCGGCGTTCCCGGCCAAGGGACCGTCGCCGTCGGAGATCGCCGGCGTGGAGGTGAACCCCGCCATGAGCGTGCCGTTCACGATGCTGGCCAACCTGTGCTGGAACCCTGCGGTGTCGGTGCCGGCCGGCCTCAGCTCCGACGGCCTGCCGATCGGGCTCCAGGTGATCGGTCGACGCCACCTGGACGAGGTCCCGCTCCGGTTCGCACGCCTCCTCGAGATCGAGCGTCCGTGGCCGCTGCACGCCCCGGGCTACCTCTGAGCGACCCGGCTCGGACCCATCGCCCCCTCCGTCACCGCATGGACCTCGTCGTCTACACCGATGCCGCCGAGCGGGGCGGCGCCGAGTCCTCCATGGGGATGTTCCTGGAGCGGTTCCGCCCCGACATCCGCGTCACGGTCGTCGGACCCCACGAGGAGGTCGTCGAGTGGCTGGCCCGGCGCCGGCCGGGCTCCCGCTGGATGGTTCTCGACGAGATCCGCGACCGTCGCGACGTGGCGGCGATGCTGCAGCACCGGCGGGCCTTCCGCTGGCTCGACCCCGACCTGATCCACTTCAACCTGTCGACCATGTCCAGCTGCCAGTGGGCGCTCGCGGCGGCGCTGAGCATCCCGGGGCTGCCGGTCGTGGTGCTGGAGCACTCGCCGGTCGGCACCTGGTCGCCGCTGTCGAACCGCCTCAAGCGGATCACGTCGTCCCGGGCCGACGCCCACGTCTCGGTCGGCCACGCCGCGGCCCGCATGATCGAGGACCTCGGCGACCTGCCGCCGGGCTCGGTCCAGGTCATCCACTCCGGCGTGCCGATCGAGGAGCTCGATCCGCCGGGGCGCAGCACCGCGGAGTTCACCGTCGGGATGCTGAGCCGCCACGACCCGGTCAAGGGCATCGACCTGGCCATCCGCGCCGTCGCCCGGCTCGGCCAGGGCGCCCGGCTCGTCGTGGTCGGCGACGGCGCGGAGCGGCCGACGCTGGAGGCGCTGGTCGACGAGCTGGGCGTCGGCGGCAGGGTGGAGCTGCGAGGCTGGGACGACCGGGCCCGCCACCTGCTGCCGACCTTCGACGTCTACCTGCTGCCGTCGCGGCTCGAGGCCTTCCCGGTGACGGTGATGGAGGCCATGCAGGCCGGCGTGCCGGTGGTGGCCACCGACGTGGGAAGCGTGCGGGAGGCGGTCGACGACCGCGACACGGGCCTGGTGGTCCCGGGGCCGGCGGCCGTGGGCGACGAGGCCGCCGTCGACGCGATGGTGGCGGCGCTCACCGAGCTCCGCGACGACCCCGAGCTGCGGCGCGAGATGGGGGAGCGGGCCCGGACCGTCGGGCGGGAGCGCTTCGACGCGACCGCGGCGGTGGAGTCCTGGGAGGCGCTCTACGACAGTGTGCTGGCCGGCGTCAGCCGACCGTGACGCCGACGGTCGCCGTCGCCGTCGCCTCGTCGTCGCCCGGGGTGGCCGTGGGGCAGCCGTCGCCGATGCCGGTCACCCCGGTGACCTCCGCGACGTAGGACCCGGCGGGCAGGTCCGCCGGGAGGGAGAAGCGGAACGAGTGGTGCACCTCGCCGGTCGGGGCACCGGCCGCCGGCGCGGTGGACGCGGGGCTGGTGCCGTCGGGGTTCTCGCCGTCCCCGTCGGTCCTCTCCGCCGTGGCCGGCTCGACGGAGGCGGCGCAGCCGATCTCGGCGCCCACGGTGCGGGGCAGGGGCACCTCGGTGACGGCGTCGCCGTCGGTCGGGCTCCAGCACGCCGTGGTCTCGGCGGTGGCGACCTGGGCGTCGCCCTCGGGCTGGAGGCGGACGTACACGCACGCCTTGGTGTCCGCCGTCGACGGCACCGCCGGGTCGTCCACGTCGACGTCGATCGCGCCGTCGACCTCCAGAGCGGTGACCTGCAGCCCGGTGGGCGTGGTGGTCGTGGTCGGCGCGTCCACGGCCGTGGTCGTGGGATCCGCGACGGGATCCTGGTCGGTGTCGCTGCCGCGGGTGGCGCCGATGACGCCGGCGCCGAGCACGAGGACGACGATCGCCGCAGCGCCGACGGTCACGAGGGCGCGGGTCATGCGGTCGCGGCGCTGCAGCCGGCGTCCCCGGGCGACGACCGCGTCGTAGCGGGCCTCGGGTCGGGTCGGCGGCGGGTAGTGGCCCGTGCTCGGCATCAGTCGGCTCCCCTGTCGGTCGTCTC
>JAEYSR010000052.1 GCA_023434535.1 Actinomycetes bacterium | reverse complement strand
AGGTCGACGAGCACGACGCCACCTCCCACGACCACGGTCCGACCGACGACGCCGGCGTGATCGCTCTCCGCAACCGGGTGCTCATCTGCGCCGCCCTCGCCCTGCCCGTCGTCCTGATCGCGATGGTTCCCGCGCTGCAGTTCCGCAACTGGCAGTGGCTTCTCCTGACGCTGGCGTCGCCGGTGGCGATCTGGGGCGCCTGGCCGTTCCACACCGCGGCGTGGCGAGCGGCGCGCCACGGGACCACGAACATGGACACGCTGGTGTCGGTCGGGGTCCTGGCCGCCTACGTGTACAGCGTCGTCGCGCTGTTCTTCGGCGAGGCCGGCGCACCGCACATGGCCGACATGCAGATGTCGACGTCGCTCTTCTCCGCTCCGACCGGCGGACTCGACCACACCTACCTCGAGGTTGCTGCCGCGGTCCCGACCTTCATCCTGTTCGGTCGCTACCTGGAGGCCCGGGCCAAGCGACGGGCCGGCTCCGCGCTGCAGGCGCTGCTGTCGCTCGGGGCCAAGGACGCCGTCCGCCTCGTCGTCGACGACCGGCGCGAGCCCCTGGAGGAGCGGGGCGCCCCCGTCGAGGAGACCGTCCCGGCGTCCTCACTGCAGGTCGGCGACCTGATCGTCGTCCGACCGGGCGAGCGCGTGGCCACCGACGGCGTGGTGGTCGACGGCAGCTCCGCCGTCGACGCCTCGATGCTGACGGGGGAGAGCGTGCCCGTCGACGTCGGACCCGGCGACCAGGTCGTCGGAGCCACCGTCAACGAGTCGGGCCGCCTGGTCGTGCGGGCGACCCGCGTCGGCTCCGACACCCAGCTCGCCCGCATGGCCCAGCTGGTGTCCGACGCGCAGGCGGGGAAGGCCGACGTCCAGCGGCTGGCCGATCGCGTCTCGGCGGTCTTCGTCCCGATCGTCATCGCCCTGTCGCTCGCCACGCTCGCCGTCTGGCTGCTCCTCGGCGAGCCGTCACGCGCCTTCACCGCTGCGGTCGCGGTCCTGATCATCGCCTGCCCGTGCGCGCTCGGGCTCGCCACCCCGGTGGCGCTGCTGGTCGGCACCGGTCGGGGAGCGCAGCTCGGCATCCTCATCAAGGGGCCCGAGGTCCTCGAGTCCACGCGCCGCGTCGACACGGTCGTGCTCGACAAGACCGGCACCGTCACCACGGGGCAGATGGACGTCGTGGCCGTGCTCCCGGCCGACGGGGTCGACGCCGCCGATGCGCTCGCCACCGTCGCCTCGCTCGAGGCGGCCTCGGAGCACCCGATCGCGCGCGCCGTCGTGGCCCGGGCCGGGGTCGACGGGCTGGCCCTGCGGCCGGTGAGCGACTTCCGCAACCGGGCCGGCCTGGGTGTGAGCGGCACGGTCGACGTCGACGGCGCGCCGCGGGCGGTGGTGGTCGGGCGGCCGTCGCACCTGGTCGACGAGGGTCTGGATCTGCCGACGTTCCTGGCCGCCGCTGCGGCGGACCAGGAGGCGAGCGGCCGCACGGTCGTCGCCGGCGGTTGGGACGGCTCCGTCCGCGTCCTGGTGGCCGTCGCCGACACGCCGAAGGCGTCCTCGGCCGAGGCGGTCGCGGCGCTGCGCTCCCTGGGCCTCGAGCCGGTTCTGCTCACCGGCGACGCCGAGGCCCCGGCGAAGACCGTGGCGGAGCAGGTCGGCATCGACCGGGTCGTCGCTGGCGTCCTCCCCGAGGGCAAGGTCGACGAGGTCCGGCGCCTGCAGGACGAGGGTCGCGTCGTGGCCATGGTCGGCGACGGCGTCAACGACGCGGCGGCGCTGGCGACCGCAGACCTGGGCATCGCGATGGGCACCGGCTCCGACGCGGCGATCGAGGCGTCGGACCTCACGCTCGTGACCGGAGACCTCCGGGCCGCTCCCGACGCGGTCGAGCTGTCGCGCCGGACCCTGCGCACGATCAAGGGCAACCTCTTCTGGGCCTTCGCCTACAACGTCGCAGCGCTGCCGATCGCGGCGATGGGGTGGCTGAACCCGATGCTCGCCGGCGCGGCCATGGCCTTCTCCAGCCTGTTCGTCGTGACGAACTCGCTGCGACTGCGGCGCTTCAGGCCCTCTCGTTGACGGACAGCTCGTTGACGGACGGACCGTCGACGGACAGCTCGTCGACGGACGGCCCATCGACGGGCACCTGGTCCGACGGCCTGCTCGTGCGGCGTGTCAGTCGGCCTGCTCGACGGTGAACGCCACGCGCTGGCCGAAGGCGATCTCCAGGTTGTGGCCGTCGGGGTCGACGACGACCCCGTAGTAGCCGACGGGGTCACCGGCGTCGGTGGGTCCCGCTGTGGAGAACCCGGCCTCCGCGGCCATGGCCAGGCGGCGGTCGACCTCGTCCCGGCTGTCGACGCCGATGCCGAGGTGGTTCCAGCCGCCGAGCGGCCACGGCGCGCCTCCGGGCCTGCCGCGCTCGATCAGCACGACGACGAAGGGGCGGGTGTGGTCGGTGATCCACGCCACCCGCGTGCCGTCGTCGCTCGTCCGACGGTGGACCGGGGTCATGTCGGCGAAGCGGTCGTAGAAGTCGAGGCTGGCGTCGAGGTCCGCCACCGCCAGGGCGACGTGGGTGAAGCCGTGGTCCACGGGTCGGTCCGACACGCCCCGACGCTAACGGAGCCGGCCGGCGATCCGGTCCCCGGAGGTCGGCGATCCGGCCTCGGACGGTCGGTGATCCGGTTTCCGGCGGTTGGGTAGCGTGCGCCCGTGAGCGACCCGACCGAACTCGATCCCGCCCGCCTGTTCCGCCTCGACGGCCGCGTCGCCGTCGTCACGGGTGCGTCGTCCGGACTGGGCGACCGGTTCGCCAGGGTGCTGCACGGCGCAGGAGCGACCGTGGTGGCCACGGCTCGGCGTGCCGACCGGCTGGAGGCGTTGGGCGCTCAGCTCGGCGACCGGCTCGTGCCGGTGACGGCCGACCTCACGCTGGTTGCGGACCGGGAGCGGGTGATCGACGAGGCGTGGGCCGTCGACGGGCGGCTGGACGTGCTGGTCAACAACGCCGGGCTGGGAACGCCGGAGCCCGCGGAGACCGAGTCGCTCGAGCGCTTCGGAGCGGCGATGGAGCTGAACGTCACGGCGCCGTTCCACCTGTCGCAGCTCGCGGCCCGGCACATGCTGGCGGCCGGGGGAGGGAGCATCGTCAACATCGCGTCGATCCTGGGGATGGTCGCGGCGTCGCCGATCAAGGAGGCCAGCTACTGCGCCTCGAAGGGTGCGGTGGTCAACCTGACCCGGCAGCTCGGGTGTGAGTGGGGTCGCAAGGGCGTGCGTGTCAACGCCATCGCTCCCGGGTGGTTCCCGTCGGAGATGACCCAGGAGGAGATGTTCGACGACGAGGCCGGGCAGGCGTTCATCGTCCGCAACACCCCGATGGGTCGTGCCGGTGAGCTCGCGGAGCTCGACGGGGCGCTGCTGTTCCTGGCCGGCGACGCCTCGACCTACGTGACGGGCCAGGTCCTGGCCGTCGACGGAGGGTGGCTCGCCCGCTAGCCGCGACGGCCGGAGAGCGCCGTCGGCAGGAGCGTCAGTCGGCCGCTGCGGCGGGCTCGGCGTCGGCGTCGGCCCCCGAACCCACCTCGGCGGGCTGGGTCGACGACGGCGTGGCCGCGCCGACGGGCGACCCGCTGAACGGCGCCGGGTCGCTCGGCTTGGGGTAGATCGACCGGCTCCACGACATCATCTTGGCGAGGTTGTCGGTGATCGGGCGCCAGGTCTCGGGGTCCCAGCCGGCCGCGACGCCGACGATCGACATGTCGGTCTCGATGTGGACCAGGGACGGGATCTCGGTCAGGCCGATGGCGTTGACGGCGACCCGGTCGGGATCGCAGAACGTGAGGATGCGCTCCGCCCACGGCCCGAGGAACGCCGTCGCGTCCTCCTCGGGGGCGGTGACGAGCCAGGCCACCCGGCAGTCCGCACCGTCGAACTCGGTCAGGATCCGCCCGGCGGTGGGCAGGATCCACGAGCTCTCGTACTCGTACGGGTCGATGGCGACGAGCACCAGGTGGAAGAGCGAGGTGAGCTCCTCGATGGTGCGCTCCTCGCCGCCGATGGGGTGGAGAACGAGATCAGCGGGAACGGTCGTCATCGGGGCCGAAAAGTAGCGCGGCTCGACGTCGGAACGACAGACGGCGCCCGACCGCAGCGGTGCGGGCCGGCCTGCGTAGAGTGCGGCGATGCACCCGATCGAACGCCTCCGGTTCGTGGCGAGGTCGCAGGGCGCGCCGGCGGACCTGCTGGTGGAGGAGTCCGCCATCGCCCTGGGTGCGTTCCGGGACGACCCGGCCGGTCTGGTGGCGGCGTGCCGCCGCATCATCGACCGCCAGCTCACGTGCGGTCCGCTCTGGTGGCTGTGCGCCCGGATCCTGTGCGCTCCCGAGCCCATGGCCGAGGCCCGCGCCGCTGTCGAGGACCTGCAGGCCGACACGACGGCTCGCCGGTTGGCCGCTGCGCTGCCCGACGACGCGGTGGTGGTCGTGGTCGGCGTCCCCGAGGTGACGCTGGCGGCCCTGGCGCGGAGGGGCGACGTCCGGCCCCTGGTGGTCGACGTCGACGGCATGGCCCACGACGTGGTCCGCCACCTGGAGCGTGTGGACGTGATGGCCGAGGCCGTGCCCGCCCGGTCCGTGGGGGTGGCGGTCGATCGCGCCGACCTGGTGCTGCTCGAGGCGACCGCTGCCGGGCCCGGCGCCGCGCTGGTGCCGTCGGGGTCGAAGGCCGCTGCCGCGGTCGCCGTCCACGGCGAGGTGCCGGTGTGGCTGACCGCCGGCACCGGTCGCCTCATGCCGGAGCGCATGTGGGACGCACTCGTGTCGCGCTGGTCGTCGTCGGTCGACCCGTTCGACGCCGAGGAGGAGGAGCTGGCCCTCGAGCTGGTCGGCCAGCTCGCCGGTCCCGACGGTCCCGAGGCCGTGGCCGACGCCGTCCGGCGCATCGACTGCCCGATCGCCCCGGAGCTCTTCCGCCTGGCCGGCTAGCGACACGCCCGGTTCCGGGGTCATCGGTGGGGGTCATGGCCCGCCGCCTGACCCGAGTGGCGACACGCCTGGTTCCGGGGTCATCGGTGGGGGTCATGGCCCGCCGCCTGACCCGAGTCGCGGGGCCGTCGGCGTTGGGTAGGGTCTCGGCCCATGGGACAGATGGTCGAGTTCCCCTCCAACGGCAGCTCCGCACAGGGCTGGTTCGCCCCCTCCGCGACGGGCTCCGGCCCGGCGGTGCTGGTGATCCAGGAGTGGTGGGGCCTGGTGCCCCACATCAAGGAGGTCGTGGACCGGTTCGCGTCCGAGGGCTTCACCGCCCTGGCGCCCGACCTGTACCACGGCGAGTCGACCACCGAGCCCGACGAGGCCGGCAAGCTCATGATGGCGCTGAACCTCGAGCAGGCCGCCAAGGACCTCCGGGGCGCCATCGCCTACCTCAAGGCATCGGACGCCACGAGCAGCGAGGGCGTCGGCGTCGTCGGCTACTGCATGGGCGGCGGCCTGGCCCTGGTGGTGGCGTGCAACGAGCCCCAGGACGTGGTGGCGTGCGCCCCGTACTACGGCCTCATCCCGTGGGAGGGCGCGGCCCCCGACTACTCCCGGCTGTCCGGCCCGGTCCACGGTCACTACGCCGAGAACGACGAGTTCTTCTCGCCGGCGCTGGCCGGTGCGCTGGAGAAGGACCTTCTCGAGACGTACGGCAAGGACGCCGTCCTGAAGGTCCACCCCGGCGTCGACCACGCCTTCTTCAACGACCACCGGCCCGAGGTGTACGCGCCGGAGGAGGCGAACGCCGCCTTCGCCGAGACCGTCGCGTTCTTCCGCGACGCGGTGCGCTGACCCCGGAACCGGTCCCGTCGCCGAGCCGTCCGGGACCGCCGTCCCGTCGGCCGGAACCTGGAGAAGCGTGCGCGTCCTGATCGTCACCAACGACCTGCCGCCGCAGGTCGGCGGCATCCAGTACTACGTCGACCAGCTGGCCCGCGGGCTCGTGGCTGCGGGCGACGACGTCACGATGTACGGGTCCACGCCCCGCTCCGGGTCGGCCGCCGAGCCCTGGCAGGACCACGACGCCGCGGCCCCCTACCGGGTCGTGCGCGAGAGGACTTCGGTCCTGCTGCCCACCCCGCACGCGCTGCGCCACACCGTCGACCTGGTCCGCTCGACCGACGCTGAGGTCGTCGTCTTCGGCGCCACCGTCCCGTTGGCCTTCATGGGCGGGAGGATCCTGCGGCGGACGGGGGTGCCGAACGTGTGCTGGACCCACGGCCTCGAGGTGTCGGCCGTCCGGATGGTCGGCAGCGGACCGGTGCTGCGCCGGATCGGCCGCAACGCCGGCGCGATCACCTACGTGTCGCACTGGTGCCGTGACCTCCTCGCTCCCGCGTTCGGCCCGGACGTGACCTCCGAGCTCCTCCCGCCGGCCATCGACCCGGCCGAGTACCACCCCGAGGTGGACGGGTCCGCGGTGCGCGAGCGACACGGGCTCGGCGACCGGCCCGTGGTCGTCTGCGTGTCCCGCCTGGTCGCCCGCAAGGGCCAGGACCAGCTGATCAGGGCGCTGCCCGAGCTGCGTCGCCGCGTGCCGGGGGCTGCCTTACTGGTCGTGGGCGGAGGGCCGCACCGCGAGGAGCTGGAGCGACTGGCCGCGGAGCAGGGCGTGGCCGACGACGTCGTCTTCACCGGCATCGTCGACGAGGCGGAGCTGCCCGCGCACTACGCGGCCGGCGACGTGTTCGCCATGCCGTGCCGGGAGCGCCGCGGCGGGTTCGAGGTCGAGGCGTTCGGGATCGTGTTCATCCAGGCGCAGGCGGTCGGCGTCCCGGTCGTCGCCGGCGACATCGGAGGGGTGCCCGACGCCGTCGGCTCGGGCGACGACGCCGGCGGAGTGCTGGTCGACGGCACGGACCTGGCCGCGGTCACCGACGCGGTGGCCGAGCTGCTGCAGGACCGCGAGCTCGCCCGCGGTCTGGGCGATCACGGCGCGCGTCGCGTCGCCGAGCGCTTCACGTGGTCGGCCCGGACCGACCAGCTCCGCTCCCTGCTCGCCCGGGTGGTCGCCGAGTCCGTGCGCTGACCGCCCGCTCTGTTCCTCGATATCGACCGAGAACCGTCGATATCGACGAACGGAGCGAGCGGCGGGGGGAGCGGGCGGCGAGGGGAGGGACCGGCGGTCAGGCGAAGCGGCGGGTGAGCCAGTCGACCAGCAGGTCGTTGACCGCCTCCGGGTCCTCCTGCTGGACCCAGTGGCCCGTGCGGGCGACGGTGGCCATCTCCAGGTCGGAGCACAGGTTCGGCATGTTGGCCGCGAGGGCCGGCGGCAGGGCCGGGTCCCACTCGGAGCAGATCATGAGCGTCGGCAGGTCCAGCGGCTGGGTGCCGAC
>JAEYSR010000013.1 GCA_023434535.1 Actinomycetes bacterium | reverse complement strand
ACGCCGTCCCCGAGGTGACAGTCTCCAACGTCAGCGACGAGGGCGACTCCATCTCCTTCGACGTGTCGAAGCCCGGGACCCCGGTGCTGATCAAGACGTCGTTCTTCCCCAACTTCCACGCCGAGGGGGCCGAGGGGCCGTACCGGGTGAGCCCGAACCTCATGGTGGTCGTCCCGACCGAGACGTCGGTGACCGTCAGCTACGGCACGACGAACATCGACCGCCTCGGCTGGCTCCTCACCGCCATCGGACTGGTGCTCGTGCTCGGCCTGGCGGTGTGGGACGACCGCTCCCGCAGCTCCCGGATCATCGCCAGGGTCGGTGCGCTCCGCCCGTTCGCCGCGTTGTCGTGGGTGCCCGCCTCGGACCGCCTCCCCGCTGACGACCTCGATGGTGATGTCGACGGTCCTGTCGACGACGCCCAGCCGCAACCCGACGCCGCGTCCGACGCCGACGCCGACACCGAGACCGAGTCCGACGCCGCATCCGAGTCCGGCACGGAGTCCGAGGACAACGCTGGACCCGAGGTCGAGTCGGGGACGGACGTCCGAGCGGACGACCCGGCCGACGGGACCGACGACGAGGAGGGCGGCGACGAGCCTCCTCCCGGTGGCTGGCCCCGGCCCGAGTAGCCCCGTGCACCTGTTCCGGCGGTTCCTGCTCGTCGGCGCGCTCGCCACCGTCGTCGACGTCGGCCTGTTCGTCTGGCTCCGCCAGGACGTCGGATGGGCGGTCCCGGTGGCCGACGCGGTGGCGGTCGCGACCGCCACCCTCCTGTCGTGGCTGCTGCACGGGACGGTCACCTTCCCCGGCGACCCGCGCGTCCGCTGGTACCGCAGGCCGGGTCGCTACGTCGTGTCCTCCGCGCTGGCGCTGGTCGCGGATGTCGCCGTGGTGACGCTGCTCGACCTGGTCCTCGATCCGCGTCGGGGGTGGGCCCTCCTCGTGATCAAGCTGCCGGCGCTGCTGGTGGCCTTCCTCGTGCGGACCGCCAACTACCGCCGCTTCATGTACGACTCGGTCCGCGACGACCAGCGTGCTCCGGCCCGGCGACCCCCGGCGCCCGGACGGCATCGGCTGAGCGTGGTGATCCCCGCCTTCCGGGAGGCGGACCGGATCGCGGCGACGGTCGACCAGGTGCGCTCCGCCCTGGCGGGGCCGGTCGGCTCCGGAGGCCTCCAGGTGGTCGTGGTCGACGACGGCTCCGACGACGACACGGCCGACAGGGCCGAGTCCGCCGGGGCCGACCTCGTGCTG
Source organism: Actinomycetes bacterium (assembly GCA_023434535.1). GTDB lineage: Bacteria > Actinomycetota > Acidimicrobiia > Acidimicrobiales > Microtrichaceae > Dermatobacter. The sequence goes on along the minus strand of JAEYSR010000013.1, from coordinate 10,938 downwards.
CGGCTGAGTCCGAACCGGGGCAAGGGCGCGGCCGTGCGGGCGGGGATGCTGGCGGCGGACGGGCGGACCGTCGCCTTCACCGACGCCGACCTGTCGTACCCGCCGGACCAGCTCCTGGGCTTCCTCGACGCGATCGAGGACGGCTGGGACGTCGCCGTCGGCAGCCGTCAGCACGAGGGGACGCTCACGGTCGTGCGGGCGGGCCGGCTGCGTGAGCTGGGCGGGCGGATCGTGAACGTCTTCACCGGCATCGTGCTGCTCGGCCGCTACCGGGACACGCAGTGCGGCATCAAGGCGATGCGCTCCGACGTGGCGGCCGTGGTGTTCTCCCGGGCCGAGATCGACGGCTTCGCGTTCGACGTCGAGCTGTTCCACCTGGTGGAACGGCTCCGGCTGACCCTCGTCGAGGTGCCGGTGCAGGTCGTGAACTCGAGCCGGTCGACCGTCCACGTGCTGCGCGACGCCACCCGCCTGGTCCGGGACCTCTTCCGGGTGCGGGCCTTCGCCCGCCTCGGCGACTACGAGGTCGACGGGGACGAGCTGCCGCCGCCGACGGCGACGTGAGCTCCGCCGAATCCGGCCCCTGCCGTCCCGCCAACTAGGGTGCGCCGCATGTCGGCCCTCGACGCCATCTTCAAGGCCTATGACGTCCGTGGGACCGTCCCCGAGCAGCTCGATCCCGAGCTGGCACGGGCGATCGGCATCGGCTTCGCCACCTTCGCGCTCGAGGACGCGGCGGCCCGCGGCGGCAGCGTCTCCCGGGTGCTCATGGCCCGAGACATGCGGCCGTCCGGCGTGGAGCTGACGGCGGCGTTCGCCGACGGCGTGCGCTCCCGGGGCGTCGACGTGGTGGACCTCGGACTCGGCTCGACCGATCTCCTGTACTTCGCCTCCGGGTCCATGGACGCGCCGGGCGCCATGTTCACGGCCTCGCACAACCCGGCGCAGTACAACGGCGCCAAGTTCTGCCTGGCCGGGGCCCGCCCCGTCGGTGAGGACACCGGCCTGAGCCGGATCCGGGAGGTCGGCAACGCCGCCCTGGCGGGCCAGGTCGACCCGGCTCCCGAGCAGGGCTCGCTGACGCACCAGGACGTGCTCGACGCCTTCGCCGACCACGTCCGCTCCTTTGTCGACGTGAGTACCCTCCGACCGCTCAAGGTGGTCGCGGACACGGCCAACGGCATGGGCGGCCTCGTCGTCCCCGCCGTGTTCTCCGAGCTGCCCTTCGACCTCGAGGTCATGTACGGCGAGCTCGACGGCACCTTCCCCAACCACCCGGCCGATCCGATCCAGCCGGAGAACACCGCCGATCTGCGGGCGCGCGTGGTCGAGGCCGGGGCCGACATCGGCCTGGCCTTCGACGGCGACGCGGACCGGGTGTTCCTCGTCGACGAGAAGGGCGTCGGGCTGTCGGGCTCGACGACCACCGCGATCATCGCCGCGGGGATCCTGGACAAGAACCCGGGCGGCACGGTCATCCACAACCTGATCTGCTCCCGGACGGTCCCCGAGGTGGTGCGCGAGCACGGCGGGGTCCCGGTGCGCACCCGGGTCGGCCACTCGTTCATCAAGCAGGTGATGGCCGAGACCGGAGCGGTCTTCGGCGGCGAGCACTCCGCCCACTACTACTTCCGGGACAACTACCGCGCCGACTCCGGCCTCATCGCCGCTCTGGTGGTGCTGGAGCAGCTCTCGGTGTCGGGCCTGACGCTGTCGGAGCTGCGGGCCCCGTTCGAGCGGTACTCGGACTCGGGCGAGATCAACACCCGGGTCGACGACCCGGCCGCGGTGATCGAGAAGGTCGCCGAGCACTTCGCCGACCTGCCCCAGGACCGCCTCGACGGACTGACCGTCGACGGTGGCGACTGGTGGTTCAACCTGCGACCGTCCAACACCGAGCCGTTGCTGCGGCTCAACCTCGAGGCGCCCGATGCGGACCAGTGCGCGCAGCGCGTGGACGAGGTCCGCAGCGTGATGACCGACTGATCACGGAGGATCAGGACATGACGACCGACCAGACCCTCGACCCCCGGCTGCTGGAGATCCTCGCCTGCCCCGAGGACAAGGGCCCGCTGCTGTACTTCGCCGACGAGCAGGCGCTCTACAACCCGCGCCTCCATCGTCGCTACGACGTCCGCGACGGCATCCCCGTGATGCTGATCGACGAGGCGACCTCGGTGGACGACGCCGAGCACGAGCGCCTGATCGCCAAGGCCGACGCGGACGGCGTCGAGCCGACCTTCTCTGCGTGAGCCCTGAGGCCTCCGTGACCGATCGCGCGGTGGCGACCGACGACGTGCTGGACACCCTCGGCATGTTCCGTGAGGCGTTCGGGCTGCCCGAGCAGCTCGCCGCGGCGCGCGACGCCGCGGCCGGGGTCGAGGGCCTGCCCTCGGCGGACGGCGTCACGGCGGTCGTGATCCTCGGCGTCGGCGGCAGCGGCATCGGCGGCGACATCTGCGCCGCCGTGGCCGGGCCCGTCTGCCCCGTGCCGATCGTCGTCTCCAAGCACTACGAGCTGCCCGGGTTCGTCGGCCCCGACACCCTGGTGTTCGCCGTGTCGTTCTCGGGCAACACCGAGGAGGCGGTCGAGGCCGCATCCGCGGCGCGAGCCACCGGCGCACGGATCGTCGTGGTGGCGGCGGGCGGCGAGCTGGAGCGCCTGGCCGTGGAGTGGGACGTCCCGCTGATGCCGGTCGACCCGTCCATCCCGATGCCGCGGGCCGGGATCGGCGCCGTGGCCGTCCCACTCCTGGTCGCCCTGGAGCGGATCGGTCTGGTCGCCGGAATGTCGGCCCAGATCGAGGCGTCCATCGAGCAGCTGCGACGTCGTCGGGAGGAGCTGCGGGGCGCGGGGAACCCGGCCGAGGTGCTCGCCGACCGCATCGGACGGACCCTGCCGCTGGTCTACGGGGGCGGACAGCTGGGTGAGGTGGCGGCCTGGCGCTGGAAGGGCCAGTTCAACGAGAACCCCAAGGTCCCCGCCTGGTGCAACCGCATCCCCGAGCTCACGCACAACGAGCTCGCGGGCTGGGCCCAGCACGGCGACGTCACCCGTCAGGTGTTCACGCTGCTGTTCCTCCGCCACGACTTCGAGCACCCGCACGTGGCGCGGCGCTTCGAGTTCGTGTCGACGATGACCGAGGAGGTCGTCGCCGACATCCACACGGTCCGCGCCGTCGGCGAGGGGCCGCTCGCCCAACTCATGGACCTGGTCATGCAGGGCGACATGGTCACGCTGCACCTGGCGGCCCGCTCGGGCGTCGACCCGGGACCGATCGCCGTGCTCGACGACCTCAAGAACTGGCTCCGCAGGAGCTGACCCGCGGCCCCGATCACCGTTCTGTTCTGCAGAAGCGGTCAGAACCGGTCGGTTCCGCAGAACAGAAGGGGAGCGACATGGCGTTCGGAGCGCAGAGCACCACCGACGAGGTGCTGGACGGCGTCGACCTCTCGGGTCGGACCGCCGTGGTCACCGGGGCGTCCGGCGGCCTGGGCCTCGAGACCGCCCGGGCGCTCGCGGCCCACGGCGCCTCCGTCGTGCTGGTGGCGCGGGACGAGCAGAAGCTCCAGGCCGCGGTCCGGTCCCTGCGCGAGGAGCTCCCGGACGCGACGTTCGACACCGCGCTGGCCGACCTCGCGGACCTGGACTCCGTGCGGGCCGCGGCGGTGTCGCTGGCCGCCAGGTACCCGGCGATCGACCTGCTGATCGACAACGCGGGGGTCATGGCCTGTCCGCTCGGTCGCACCGCCGACGGGTTCGAGATGCAGTTCGGCACCAACCACCTCGGCCACTTCCTGCTGACCACGCTGCTGCACGACCCGCTGGCGGCGGCTGCCGAACGCCACGGCAGCGCTCGGGTGGTCGTGCTCTCGTCGGCCGGACACCGCCTCGGCGGGATCCGCTGGGACGACCCCAACTACGACCGTGAGGACGAGTACTTCAACTGGGACGCCTACGGGCAGGCGAAGACGGCCAACGCCCTCTTCGCCCTGGAGCTCGATCGCCGCTGGTCGCCCGAGGGCGTCCACGCGTTCTCGGTGCACCCGGGGATGATCATCACCGACCTCGGTCGGCACATGCAGGCCGAGGACTTCGAGTTCATGGCGTCGGTGCGCCGCACGGGACCGGGCGCAGGCGGAGACGGACGGTCGAGCGGGCCGTCGTTCAAGAGCGTCGAGCAGGGTGCGGCGACGTCGGTGTGGGCCGCGACGGCGCCCGAGCTCGACGACCACGGCGGCGCCTACCTGGAGGACTGCCACGTCGGCCAGGCGGTGGACGACCCCGACGCCACCCACGGAGTCCGGGAGTGGGCTCGGGATCCCGATGCCGCCGCAAGGCTCTGGGAGCTGTCGGAGCAGCTCGTCGCCGCTCCGCCCGCCGGCTGACCGGTCGCGGTCGGTCCGCTGCGGCTCGACGTCGATCCGCTGATCCGGGTGGCGGGCACCGCACGCACTACCCTTGTCGTGCCAGGGCTGACCTGTACCCGGAGTCAGACGACCCCAGCCCGACGCTCGAACATCCACTTCCACTTCGCCGCGCCCGAGCGCGGCACAGGAGATCACCCATGACGTTCACCGACTTCAAGGTCGCCGACCTGTCCCTGGCACCCCTCGGCCGCAAGCAGATCCAGCTCGCCGAGCACGAGATGCCCGGCCTGATGGCGATCCGCGCCGAGTACGCGGACAGCCAGCCCCTCGCCGGCGCCCGGATCACCGGCTCACTGCACATGACCGTGCAGACCGCCGTCCTCATCGAGACGCTCACCGCTCTCGGCGCCGAGGTGCGCTGGTGCAGCTGCAACATCTTCTCCACCCAGGACGAGGCCGCCGCGGCGATCGCCGTCGGCCCGACCGGCACGGTCGAGGACCCGAAGGGCATCCCGGTCTACGCCTGGAAGGGCGAGACGCTGGACGAGTACTGGTGGTGCACCGAGCAGGTGCTCGCATGGCCCGCGGACGCCGACGGCAACGTCGGTCCGAACATGATCCTCGACGACGGCGGCGACGCCACGCTGCTGGTCCACAAGGGCACCGAGTACGAGGCCGCCGGCGCCGTACCCGACACCGTCGAGGAGGACTCCGACGAGTGGGGCGTCGTGCTGGCGACCCTGCGCCGCACCCTGCAGGAGGACCCGCAGCGCTGGACCCGCGTCGGCGCCGGCATCAAGGGCGTGACCGAGGAGACCACCACCGGTGTCCACCGCCTCTACCAGATGTTCGAGCAGGGCCTGCTGCTGTTCCCGGCGATCAACGTCAACGACTCCACGACCAAGTCCAAGTTCGACAACCTCTACGGCTGCCGCCACTCGCTGGTCGACGGCATCAACCGCGCCACCGACGTGATGATCGGCGGCAAGCTCGCCGTCGTCTGCGGCTACGGCGACGTCGGCAAGGGCAGCGCCCAGTCGCTCCGCGGCCAGGGCGCGCGCGTCGTCGTCACCGAGATCGATCCGATCTGCGCACTGCAGGCGGCGATGGAGGGCTACCAGGTCGTCCGTCTCGAGGACGTCATCGACACCGCCGACATCTTCATCACCACCACCGGCAACAAGGACATCATCACGGCCGAGCACATGGCCCGGATGAAGCACAACGCCATCGTCGGCAACATCGGCCACTTCGACAACGAGATCGACATGGCCGGCCTGTTCCGCCAGAGCGACATCCAGCGGGTCAACATCAAGCCGCAGGTCGACGAGTTCGTCTTCCCCGACGGCCACTCGATCATCGTGCTGGCCGAGGGTCGCCTCCTGAACCTCGGTTGCGCCACCGGTCACCCCAGCTTCGTGATGAGCTGCTCGTTCGCCAACCAGGTCCTCGCCCAGATCGAGCTCTACACCAAGACCTCGGACTACGAGCTGGGCGTCCACGTCCTGCCCAAGCAGCTGGACGAGATGGTCGCCCGCTTCCACCTGGACGCGCTCGGCGTGCGACTGACCAAGCTCACGCCCGAGCAGTCGAACTACCTCGGCATCCCGGTCGAGGGCCCGTACAAGCCGGCTCACTACCGGTACTGAGCCAGCCCCCGACCCCGGCGTTCCGGTGACGTCCGGTGCCACCTGAGGCACCAGACGTCACCGGAGTCCCCGGGCATCTCCTTCCGAGGCCTACGCTGCCGCTCGGTTCGACCAGGGGGATCCGGATGTCGGAGATCAGCAGTTCAGAGCAGTTCGAGGGCAAGGTCGCCGTCGTCACCGGCGGGGCCAGCGGCATCGGCCGGGCCATGGCCCAGGCGTTCGCCGCCGAGGGCATGAAGCTGGTGCTGGCCGACATCGAGCCCGGCCCGCTGGAGGAGACGGCGCACGCCCTGCGCGAGGGCGGGGCCGACGTGTTCGCCGTGACGGCCGACGTGAGTCGAGCCCAGGACGTCGAGCGCATCGGCGAGGCGGCGATGGACGTCTTCGGCGCCCTGCACGTCGCGTGCAACAACGCCGGCGTCGGCGGCGGGGGACCCACCTGGGAGGTCGACCTGGCCACCTGGGAGTGGGTGCTCGGCGTGAACCTGATGGGCGTGGTCCACGGGCTGCGCTCCTTCACGCCGCGGATCATCGCCAGCGGCGGCGGCCACGTGGTCAACACGGCCTCGATGGCCGGGCTCACCTCGCCGGCGTTCATGAGCCCGTACAACGTGTCCAAGCACGCGGTCGTGACGATGTCGGAGTCGATGTACGTGGAGCTGCAGATGCTGCACCCGGAGGTCGGCATCAGCGTCCTGTGCCCCGGCTGGGTGCAGACCCGCATCGGTGACTCGGGCCGGAACCAGCCCGAGGACGTCGCCGCCGCCCAGGCCGCGGCGGACGCCGCTGCGGCGGAGTCGGGTCAAGTGTCCGGCGCCGACCTCAAGTCGATGATCGACGGGTTCGTGGCCGAGGGCCTCCGTCCCGAGGTGGTGGCGGAGATGGTGGTGGACGCCATCCGCACCAAGCGCTTCTACATCCTGACCCACCCCGAGTGGCAGTCGATGGTGAGCGATCGGGTCGATCGGATGCTGAGTGGCGAGAACCCCTCGATGGCGCTGCCGGGCAACTGAGCCGTCGCTCCGCACTCTGCGTGCCCTGGGCGACGCAGGGCGGCGCAGAGCGCACGGAGACGCGCGTCGTCACGGGATCCGGGGCGCGACGTCGGACCGTCGTGGCAGGATGCCGTCCGGCGACCGAGGGGTGGTCGCCCTGTGGGAGGGGGTGAGCGCGATGCGCTCGATCAAGGTCCTTGGCAGCTGCGCGGTGCTCGTCGCCGCGCTCGTCGCATCGGCGTGCACGCCGACGACACCGTCGACACCGACGGCGACGACGGTCAAGCGGCCGTCGGTCGTCCTGGTCGGCGACAGCATCTCGACCGACGCGTCGGCCGGCGCCCAGCTCGATGCCGTGTTCGGGGTGCTGTTCCCCTGGAACTTCAGCCGCTACGCCGTCAGCGGCACCGACGTCCGCTCCATGCGTGACGCCATCCGGGCGCGGGCGGCGTTCCGACCCGACGTGATGGTGATCGAGCTCGGCACCAACGACATGGGCGCCATCAACCAGGGCCATCCCGACCTGGCGACGGCGTTGACCCGCTACGCCGCTGCGGTCGGCGAGATGCAGGGGGCGATGAACGACCTTGCCGGGATCCGCTGCGTGGTGTGGATCGACATCAACGACTGGAGTCGGATCTTCAACGACGAGTACGACCTGCGGACCTGGGGGCCGGTGTACAACGACCGGTTGCGTGCCGAGGCGGCGCTTCGTCCCAACGTCCACGTGGTGGACTACGCCGCCCAGATCATGGGTCGGGGCCTGCCGTGGCTCGCCGCGAACTACGACGCCAACGTCCTGATCCACCCCGTCACCACCGAGGGCAGGCAGACGGTCGCCGCGATCATGGCCCAGGGCGTCCGCAACGCCTGCGGGATCTGAGCCGCGTCGGCACGCTGCGTGCGCTGAGCGTCGCAGGACGCCGCGGAGTGCACGCAGAGTGCGCACGGACGTGCGTCCGTCCGCAGAGGCGGGTCCTCAGGGACGGACGGCCAGCACCAGGCCGCTGACCCGGGTCGCTCCGGCGGCACGGAGCGTGCGGCCGGCTGCCGACAGGGTGGCACCCGTGGTCCGCACGTCGTCGACCACCACCACGTGGCCGCGGAGGTCGGCCCGGCTCGTGAACGCCGGGCCGTGCAGCCGCTCGGAGCGATCGGCCCCGGTCTGGGCTCCGCCCTGCTGCCGTTCCAGCGTCGACACCGCTGAAATCCCGGCATGGCGGCCGATCGACCGGGCCAGCAGCCGGGCCTGGTCGTAGCCGCGGTGGCGTCGACGCACGCGGCTGGTGGGGGCCCACGTCAGCGCGTCGACCGGGACCCGGGCGTGGATCAGGAACTCGGCCATGGCCCGGGCGACCACGTCCAACGCGTCGCGGTGGTTCCGGTACTTGATCTCGGCGACCAGCGCCGGGGTCGGGTCGTGGTAGTCGAGCAGCGCCCAGCACGCGTCGAGGCCATCGGGGACGGGGACAGGCGGTGCGGGCGGCAGCGCCGCCGCGCACGGTTCGCACACGCCGGATCCGGCCGCGCCGCACAGGGCGCAGCGGCGGGGGAGCAGGACGTCGAGCACGGGCCCGACGGTACGGGCCGGCACCGACAGCGGCGATGAGCGCCGGATTCGACCTGACCCGGGGCCCGACCCGACGGCCGCGCCGCGCACGACGGGTCAGGCCGTGTCCTCGACGCGGGACCGGACGGCGAGCACGGCCTCGGCGGTCGTGGCGACGCCGAGCGCGGCCCGGGCGTCGGCCAGCAGCCGATAGGCGCTGCGCGTCGAGAGGTGCAGCAGCCGGGCCGCGTGCGCGGTGGTGAGGCCCGAGCCCAGCAGGACGAGCAGGTCCGCGGACTCCGCGCTCAGGGCCGACTCCACCTCGGTGCGCAGCGTCGCGCACCGCTCCGCCTGGTCGACCAGGAGGGCGGCCAGCGGGTCGTCGGGGTCGGCCACGACGACCACGTCCTCGCCCGTGAGGAGCCGGTCGAGCACCACCGCGACGACCTCGGGCGAGTCCACTGCGATCGCGTCGCCGTGATCGCCCTGGTCCGACCAGTGGATGGTCAGCGTCGGCGGCGTCACGGCAGGGCCACCAGTGCACCGGCCTGTCGTCGGGTGGCCGCTCCGAGCTTCCGGCGCGCCGCGCTGACGTGGCTCTCCACGGTGTCGACCGAGATGCCGAGCGCCGCGGCGATGTCGGTGCTGGTCGCGCCCTCCGCCACGCGCTCGAGGACCTCGAGCTCCCGCGCCGTCAGGCGCTCCCGGCGGCGACGTGTGCGAACGTCGACCACCAGGCGTTCGACGTCGTCGAGCTCCCCACCCAGGACCCACGCTCGGCTCTCGTCGCCCTGGCACAGCTCGGCGGCGGCGATCAGCGACCGCTCGGCCTCCTCCCATCGACCCGAGGCGGCGCAGCACCGGGCCGCAGCGATCAGGTCGCGGGCCGCGAACCGGTCCGTGCCCTCGGACGCGGCCCGGCTGGCGGCCTCCGCGAACGCCGCTGCGGCGTCGTCGTGACGGCCCTCGACGTGGAGGTCGAAGGCACGACGCTCGTCGCCGATGATCGAGAGGATCGGTGGGCACAGCGCGGAGTACCTGGGGATGTCGAACGACTGCCCGGTCTCGAGCGCCAGGTGGATGGCGTCGGACTCGGCGACCACCTTCAGCCCGTAGAAGCCGTGGCCGCCGACCGACAGCTCCCGGAGGGCCGCCGACATGAGCTCGACGTCCTTGGACACCCGGGCCACCGCCGCGGTCGCGAGCCAGGCCAGGGCGTTGTCGTCGGAGGACCGCACGCTGCGTCGGGCCGACTCCAGCTGGGCCTGCGCGGCGCGGAGGTCCCTGCGGTCGAGGTGTGCGACCACGAGCGCGTAGAGGAGCTGGGACCGGTTGCGGAAGCCGGGATCGAGGTCCAGGACGTCCTGGATGCGGTCCGGGAGGTCGGCGGCAGTGGCCCCTGCCACGGAGGCGTGGATGCCGTGGGCGCCGACGGCGAGGTGGTTCCAGCGCAGGTCGCCGACCTCCTCGGTCCGGGCGATGAGACCGCGGCCGACCGCCAACGCATCCACGAGCGGCCCGAAGAAGCCGAGCGCGCTCAGCTCGAGGTAGGCGGCCTCCAGCTCCTGCTCGCGGTCCCGGTCGCGTCGGGCGAGCTGCTGAGCGCAGCGATAGTGGTCCTGCCACCCCCGCCGGAACGAGTGCGCCTTGGCCCGCCCGGCGAGGACGTGGGCCTGAGTCTCGGCGGTCCCGGTCCGCTCCGCGATCTCCATGGCGTGCGCCACGGCGGCGATCGCCCCGGGATCGGCCGGGCTCATCCGGATCCCGATGTGGGCCCGCTCGACGACCAGGCGGGCTTCGGCCGCCGATCCGGTTCCGGCGACCGGTCCGAGCGCCTCGTCCAGGAGCACCAGCGCCCCGGGGCCGTCGTCGCGCGCCCATCGGGCCCGGGCTCGCAGCAGCCCGATGTGCGTCGCCTGGTTCGGGTCGGCCGGGTCCGCGGCCGCCGCCAGGACCGCCTCGGCGTCGTCGGGACGGTCCGCCGTCAGCAGCGCCGCCGCGGCACGGATCCGCAGCGCGTTCGGAGCGCCGTCGGGATCGGCATCGACGGCCAGGCGCAGCAGCCGGGCCAGCTCGCCGCTGGCGGATCGAGGAAGCGTGTTCGCAGCGGCGATCGCGGCGGCGGCCGCCCGCCTGCGCAGCCCCGCCGCGAGCAGGTGCTCGGGCGCGTGGAGGGGGTCGACGTGCTCGGCCAGGCGGGCGTGCAGCGCCGTCCGGTCGACCGGGTCGATGGCGGCCGTGGTGACCTCGAGGACGACCTCGTGGTCGAACCAGCGGAGGCCGTCCGGCCCCTCGCTCGCCAAACCTCGGAGGCCGTCGCCTGCCGACGCCTCCCGAGGTCGGGGTCGTCCTGCCGCGTCGCGCAGGGTCGCGT
>JAEYSR010000220.1 GCA_023434535.1 Actinomycetes bacterium | reverse complement strand
CGCCGACGGGGTGGGCTCGGACCACGGCATCGATCGCCGGACGGACGTGCTCGCGTGCACGGATCGTCGTCGTCATGGCGAGCCGGGCCCGTGGCGGAGCAGCACGACATCGCCACCACCTGGCATCGGCCAGCGCTCCACAGGTCGCCATCCGGTGGCCAGCGCCTGGTCGTAGAACGACTGGACGTCGAGGTCGGGTGTGAACAGCGCTCGGTCGTGCAGCGCCACGAGGAGGTCGCGGGGGACGCCGCCGACGGACGGCGTCAGCTCCGCGGCTCGGGAATCGCTGTCGGCGAGGGTGTCGGGTACCCGGATCTCGATGTCGCGTCCGGCGAGCTCGGCCGCCAGCTCGAGAGTGTTCGAGTTGAACAGGAACGTGTTGCCGCTCAACGACACCGCACGGTCCGAACCTGCATCGGGGACCGCGCGGAGCACCTCCTCGGTCAGCCGTCGCCAGTCGGTGGCTGCATCGTCCGCCGTCGTCGCATCGTCGAAGCGCTGGTCGTGCTCGACCAGGGCCGGTCTCGCCTGGGTCGTGCCCTGCAACCGCATGGCGATCGGGATCCCCACGATCACCAGGACGGTGACGCCGGCGATCACCGCTCGCGAGGAGCCCCCGACCCGATCGAGCCCGGCGGCGACCACGGCGACCAGCACCAAGAGCACAGGGAGCTCGAACCAGACGCCCTGGTTCGTGGTCGTCACCAGCGCTGCGAGCCCGAGGATCACGACGCAGACACAGGACACCCAGTCCCGCGTCGATGTCCCCCACGGACGTGACAAGGACAGCGATCTCGCCGACAGGGCGACTGCGACGGCCACCACGACGATGAAGGCGGCGATCGCAGGTCCGGGAAGGCCCGAACCCGTGGACAGCCTGTCGATGCGGAACCAGAGTCGGGCCAGCGGTCCTCCGGAACCCCAGAGGCCGGCCCGGTCTCCGTACCCGTAGTCGAACAGGTACGAGAAGACCGCGTCGCGCTGGACGAAGTACCACGGTGCGGCGACGGCGGCTGTCACAGCGAGTGCCTGGAGGAGCCTCCAGAGCCGCCGTCGGTCACCACCGGTCTGGATCGCTGCGGCGACCACCATCGCGGGGACCAACCCGAGGGCCATCGTCCGTGACAGCAGCATCGCTCCGAGAGCCGCGCCGAACGCGAAGCGCCATCGGGAGTCGAACCGGTCCGAGGCGAGCAGTGCCCACAGGGCGGTGGCGGTGAACGCGCCGGCGGCCAGCCCGAACCAGTAGGCCTCGGACGCCAGCACCACCATGGGCAGCGAGGCGGTGACGCAACCGGCGAGGACGGCCGCTCCCGGTCCCGCCAGGCGACGCGTCACTCCCGTCACGGCCACGGCCGACAGGACCACGAACATGGGCTGGATGAGCATCGCCGTGCGCGGGTCGCGAGGCCCCAGGACGAGCAGTGGCACCGACAGGAGTGGGACGAGCGGACCCTGCTCGGTCGACGCGAGCTCCCGCAGGACGTCCGGGTTCCAGCCGATGCTGCGCTGGAGCCGCAACGCCGTGGCGAGGTAGCCCGCCTCGTCCGGGTCGAAGGCGCCCAGCTGGCGCGTCCGCCAGATCCACACGGCTGACACGAGCGCTCCGACGCCCGCCACGAGGGCGACGGTCAGGATCGGACGACGGGTCGACCGTCGTGCGACGGATCGGACGACGGTCGCCACCGGTCCCGGAGACCGCCTGTCAGCCGCAGTGGTCGCGGCGCCCGCCATGGATCCCGATGGTACCGGTCCGGTCGGTCGCCGACCCGGGGCACACGGGCGACCCGGATGTACCCTCGTGCGAGGCCGGGCGGGAGGAGGTCGAGCCGTGCGGTGTCGGGGTGGGCGCGTCGACGGGGGCTGGAGGTCCGACCTGTGGTCGGAGGTCGGATGAGAGACGGCGTCCTCGCGGCGACGAACCGGTTGCGGGCCAGCCTGATCAGGTGGTGGAGCTCGGGGTCGATCGTCTCCCGATCGGCGATCGCCCTGCCGTGGCTCCTCGCCGCGTACGGCGTCGGTTGGTGGATGACCAACGTCGGGTTCTGGGTCCTCGGAGCGACCAACGGCCGCGGTCTTGGCTACTCGGCCTGGGCGGCGGGCTACCGGGTCCCCAACTGGTACCGCCACATGTTCCCCTACGCGGGAGTCGTCGCCTGGATCGTCCTCGTCGTCGTCATCGGTGGGCTCATCGCTCTGCGAGGCCGCCGCGCCTGGTGGCTCGTCCTGGGTGTCGGCGTCGTCTCGACCCTCGTCGCTGCCGGCATCTCCGCCGCCTTCGGTCGCGTCGTCTGGCCCCATGGCTTCTGAGACCGCAGCTGTCCGGGCCGATCCTCCAGCGTCCCGCTGGCAGAGATCGCTCGGGAGGGACGGACCCGCCGCGGCGGCCTGGTGCGTCGTCGCAGGAGCAGCGCTCGTGCTTCAGTTCCTCGCACGTCGGGGAGACCCGTCGAAGAGTCAGCGCTTCCTCGACGGTTGGGTCCAGTTCGACGGCCCCGAGTACCTCGCGATCGCGACCGACGGGTACTCCCGCCGCCAGATCGTCTGGTTCCCGGCCTATCCGGCGGCCCTGCGGGCGCTGGAGAGGGTCGTGGGCGATCCGGTCCTGGCCGGAGTGCTGGTGTCCGCCGTGGCCGGGCTGGTTGCGACGGTGCTGTTCTGGCGATGGACGGAACGGGTCGGCATGGATCCCGTCGGGCGCTGGTTCGCTCTGGCTGCACTCCTGCTCTACCCCTACGGCTGGTTCCTCTACGGCGTCGTGTACTCCGATGCGCTGTTCCTCGCGGCGGCGGTTGCCGGCTTCCTGGCGGTCGAGAGGGACCACCTGTGGATCGCGGCGATCGCCGGGGCTCTCGCCACGGCGACGCGCCCCTCCGGGTTCGCGGTCGCGATCGGTCTGGTCGTGCTGACGCTGGAACGCCACCAGGTGCTCGTCGTCCCCGGGCCCGGCGCAGGTTGGATCCACCGACTCCGCATCCCGGTACGGGTCCGGCCCGGTGCGATGCGGGCCAGGCTCGCCATCCCCCTCCTGTCCATCTCAGGTCTCCTGGCGTACATGGCCTACCTCGCGGCGACGTGGGGCGATCCGATCGGCTTCGTCACAGAGCAGGGGCGCTACCACGACAGCGGGCCGGGAACGCTCGTGAAGCAGCAGTTCTTCGAGGCGTTCTCCGGCGGATACGACCTCCGGCACCTCGCCACGACGACGGCGCAGGCGCTGCTGGTCGTCGCCGTCCTCGCCTCGGTCCCGGCGGTCGGTCGGCGGTTCGGCTGGGGCTACGCCACGTACACGCTGGGTCTTGCGCTCCTTCCCGCGGTGTCCGTCTCCACGTTCATGGGTGCCGGCCGGTACCTCCTGCCCGCGTTCCCGTGCTGGGCTCTGCTCGGCGGGTGGTTGTCGCGTCGGCCTCCCGTGGTCGCTGCCCTGTGGTACGTGACGTGCGGCGTGGCGCTCGCCGTGATGGTGTTCGGGTTCTCTCGGAGCTGGTACCTGACGTGAGACGTCGGATCGTCGTCGCCACGGGCGTCGTCGTCGGCTGCCTCGCGCTGTCGCTGATCACCACCGTCTGGAGCTTCGGGGCCTACTTCGTGGGCGATGATCTCGGCGAGATCCAACGCGCCGCCAACGGCGACACCCGAGGGGCCCACACCCGGCCGGTCGTCACGATCCTGTTGCGCGCCAGCCATGCGGTCGGAGGGCTGGACCCGCGCGCCTATCACGCGGTGAACCTCGTGCTGCATGCCGCCGCGATCGGCTGCGTGGGCTGGGCGGCCGCCAGCATGGCGAGCGCCGTCGGTCTCGCCCGGGCGAGGTCGCGGTCGATCGGGGTCGGGACCGCCGTCGTGTTCGCCCTGTTGGCGACCCATGCAGAAGCCGTGTCGTGGATCTCCGCTCGTGGCGACGTGATCGCCACCGCCGCCGCCGCAGCCGCGCTCGCCGTCTGGTCGACTCGACGGGTCGACGGCCGTGTCCAGCCGGTCGGGGTCGCCGTCGCGTGCGGTGCCGTCCTCCTCGGTCTCCTGGCGAAGGAGCAGGCGGTCGTCGTGCCGTTCATGTGCGGCGCGGTCGGCGTGGCGGTCCAGCGGGCCCGACGGGCGCCGTGGGTGCGATCGATCCGCCACGCAGCGCTGGAAGCGCTCCCTCTGATCGGCGTGCTCCTCGGCTACGTGCTCATCAGAGGGCTCGTCCTGGGCTCGCTCGTCGGCAGCTACTCGACCCGAGGATCCTTCGACTGGTCGCCGATGACGTTGGTCCTCCGTCAGGGCTCGATGGTGGCCCGGACGGTGGTCCCGGGCGGTCCGACGGGCTCGTGGGTCGCCGTCAGTGCGATCGTCGCTCTCGGCGGTGCCGCCGCCGTGCTGGCCCGGCGGTCGGTGCGGTCCGCGTTCGCCGGGCCCGTCGCCCGGCTGCTGGGTCTGGGAGTCGTCCTGATCATGGTCGCGGTCGTCCCCGGAGTCGGGCTCGGTGTGAGCCTCGCCGACGGACGGGGCGACCGACTCCTGTAC
>JAEYSR010000131.1 GCA_023434535.1 Actinomycetes bacterium | reverse complement strand
GTTCTGTTGTGCGAGCGACCACCGTTCGCGGGTCGCTCACACAACAGAACGTCGCCCGGCCGCGGCGCCTGGTCGTGGTGGCCGGGACCGGAACGGAGGTGGGCAAGACCTGGGTGGGCGCCGAGCTGGCTCGCGCCCTCCGCTCCCGCGGCGCCACGGTCTCGGCTCGCAAGCCGGCGCAGAGCTTCGAGCCGGCGGATGTGGAGCCCGGTGGCATCGGCACCGACGCCGACCACCTCGCCGCCGCCACCGGCGAGGACCCGCTGGTCGTCTGCCCGCCGCAGCGTCGCTACGAGGTGCCGATGGCCCCGCCCATGGCCGCCGACGTGCTGGGCCGGGACCCTGTCCGGGTGGCAGACCTGGCCCGGGAGGTGGACGGGTCGTGGTCGGCCGGCGGCACGGCCGAGCCGGCCGACATCGGGCTCGTCGAGCTCGCCGGTGGCACCCGATCCCCTGCCGCGCACGACGGCGACGGGGTCGACCTGGCCCGGACGCTGGGGCCCGACGTCGTCGTGCTGGTCGCCGATGCGGGCCTCGGCACCATCCACTCGGTCCGCAGCACGCTGGACGGCCTCGGCGACCTGGGACCCCGGACCGTCGTCCACCTCAACCGCTACGAGGACACCGATCTGCAGCGGCGCAACCGCGACCAGCTGGCCGCCGACGGCTGCACGGTCACCACGTCGATCGAGGACCTCGCGGACCAGCTCGTCTGATTCTCGACGTGGACGACGTCCCCATGGGACGTGACGTGTGGTCGAAGAGGCGGCGTCGCGAGAGGCGGGTGGGATCAGCCGCGGAGGGTGCGGAGCAGCTGCTTGGCCACCGCGCTGTTCATCTGCCACACGACCTTGCGACCCACGTCGGTGGCCTGGCGGACGACCCCGCCGCCCGTCATCTCCTCGATCGAGTCGAGACCGGCGACCACGGCGGAGCGGGTCGCGTCGGTGGCCTTGTAGCCCATGTTCGTGAGGCCCTTGACCACGTCGGACTGGGCGACCGGCTCGGGAGCGGCGGACGCGATGATCCGCAGCGCGTCCTTGGTGAGCTCGGCGCCCTGGGTCACGGCCTCGGTGGCCGTCAGACCCGACTCCTCCTGGCCGTCGACCGACGCCAACCAGCGCCGCACCTTGACCACGATCTCTCCGTGGGTCTCGCCCTGGAACGTCACGCTCGGCATGGGGTTCACGCTACCGGGCACGGCCGGGACCGACAGGCTCAGGCCGAACCGACCGGGTGGTCCTCGTCGCCGACGATGAGCCGCGACGCCCGGTCGTACGT
Organism: Actinomycetes bacterium; assembly: GCA_023434535.1. Lineage (GTDB taxonomy): Bacteria > Actinomycetota > Acidimicrobiia > Acidimicrobiales > Microtrichaceae > Dermatobacter. The sequence continues at coordinate 5,676 of JAEYSR010000131.1, read as the reverse complement.
CAGGTAGTTCCAGGCCCAGTTGACCATCACGTTCACGCGGTTGCGGAAGCCCACCAGCATGATCAGGTGGAGGCCCAGCCAGGCGAGCCAGCCGGCGGTGCCCGAGAAGCGCAGCTTCCCCGGCAGCTGGGCGACGGCGTCGCGACGACCGACGGTGGCCATCGTCCCCTTGTCGAAGTACTCGAAGTCCTCGGGCGGCGTGCCCTCGATCTCCCCGATCAGGTTCCGGGCCACCAGCTGCCCGCCCTGGATGGCCACCGGCGCCAGCTGCGGCAGGAGTCCGCCGTCGCCGTCGAGCGAGGCGGCCAGGTCGCCGATGACGGCCACCTCGGGATGGCCCGGGACCGTCAGCTGCGGCGTGACGACGATGCGGCCGCCACGGGTCAGAGCGTCGTCGCCGAGGTGGCGGGCGAGGACCCGGGCCAGGGGGTTGGCCGTGACGCCCGCGGTCCACACCAACGTGGAGCAGGGGACGCTGGTTCCGTCGCTCAGCTCCACGACCTTCCCGTCGGTGCCGGCGACGCTGATGCCGAAGACGAGCTCGACGCCCAGGCGGGTCAGCGTGCGGGCGGCGCGGGCCGACAGCTTGGGGTGGAACGGTGCGAGGACGCGGTCGCCGGGCTCGACGATGACGACCCTGGCCTTGCGGACGTCGAGGGTCGGGAAGTCGTGCGACAGGACGTTGCGGTACAGCTCGGCGATGCCGCCGGCGAGCTCGACGCCGGTGGGACCGCCACCCGCGATGATCACGTCGAGGACGCCCTCCTCGACCAGCGACGGATCGACCGACGCCCGTTCGAACTGCCGGAGGATGTGCTGGCGCAGCCGCAGCGAGTCCTCGAGCGACTTGAGCCCGAAGCCGTGCTCCTCGACGCCGGGGACCCCGAACGTGTTGGTGACCGCGCCGGCGGCGAGGACCAGCCGGTCGTAGGAGATCGACGGGCCGTCGTCGAGCACGAGCCGACGGTCGTCCAGGTCGATGTCGACGACCTTGCCGAGGCGCACGTCGACGTTCTCCTGCCGACGGACGATGCCTCGGACCGGCGCCGCGATGTCGTCGCCGTCGAGACCCGCGGTCGCCACCTGGTACAGCAGGGGCTGGAAGGTGTGGAAGTTGTTGGCGTCCACCAGGACCACGTCGAGCGGCGCGTCGGCGAGCCCCTTGACCAGCTCCAGCCCGCCGAAGCCGGCGCCCACGACAACGATCCGACGACGACGCTCCATGCCCTCACGCTATCGGCCGTGCTCCGGCACGCCGAGGTGACTTCCGCACGGCGGGGACGGGGTGGGCGACGCGACTAGCATCCCTCCATGGCGCCCCCTTCCGACGACTCCTCCTTCCCGTCCGGCTCCGACGAGGCCACGCTGCGCGACACCATCGGTGATCCGACCGACCGGTTCGGCGCCCTCGGCCTCACGTTCGACGACGTCTGCCTGGTCCCCGGGCCGTCCGACGTCATCCCCTCCGAGGTGGACACCTCGACCCGCCTGACCCGCTCGATCGAGCTCGGGATCCCGCTCGTGTCCGCCGCCATGGACACCGTGACCGAGGCGCGGCTCGCGATCGCCATCGCACGCGAGGGCGGCCTCGGCGTCATCCACCGCAACCTGTCCATCGACGAGCAGGTGACCGAGGTGGACAAGGTCAAGCGGTCCGAGTCCGGGATGATCGTGGACCCGGTCACCCACGGCCGCGACCACCTCGTGGCCGACGCTCTCGACCTGATGGCCAAGTACCACATCAGCGGCGTGCCCATCGTCGACGACGACCACCACCTGGTCGGCATCCTCACCAACCGCGACCTCCGCTTCGAGGACGACCCCCGCAAGCGGGTCGACGAGGTCATGACGTCCGACGGGCTCGTCACCGCCCCTCAGGGCACCACGCTCGAGCAGGCCCAGGCGATCCTGGGCAAGCACCGGATCGAGAAGCTGCCCGTCGTCGACGACGACGGCCGGCTGACGGGACTCATCACCGTCAAGGACATCAACAAGAAGCTCAAGTACCCCAACGCGACCAAGGACGGCCAGGGCCGACTGCGGTGCGCGGCGGCGGTCGGCGTGGGCGACGACGCGCTGGAGCGGGCGCAGGCGCTGGTCGCCGCCGGCGTGGACCTGCTGGTGGTCGACACCGCCCACGGCCACTCGGCCGGCGTCCTCGAGGTGGTGCGCAAGGTGAAGGCCAACCTGAGCGTCGACGTCGTGGCCGGCAACATCGCCACCGGCGCCGCGGCCGCGGCGCTGATCGACGCCGGCGCCGATGCCGTCAAGGTCGGCGTCGGCCCGGGCTCCATCTGCACCACCCGCATCGTCGCCGGCGTCGGGGTCCCGCAGCTGACCGCCGTGCAGGAGTGCGCACGCGTCGCCTCCGCACACGGGGTGGGCATCATCGCCGACGGCGGCGTCCGCTACTCGGGCGACATCGCCAAGGCGATCGCCGCCGGGGCGGACGTGGTCATGGTCGGCAGCCTCCTGGCCGGCGTCGACGAGACGCCGGGCGAGATCGTCCTCTCGCAGGGCGAGCGCTACAAGGCCTATCGGGGCATGGGTTCTCTCGGCGCCATGAACGCCCGGTCCTACTCCAAGGACCGCTACTTCCAGGGCGAGGTCGAGACCACCGAGAAGGTCGTGCCCGAGGGCGTCGAAGGGCGGGTGCCGTACAAGGGCCCGGCCCAGCGGATCCTCTACCAACTGGTCGGCGGCCTGCGCTCGGCCATGGGCTACTGCGGCGCCCACGACATCGGTCAGCTGCAGCGCGACGCCCAGTTCGTCCGCATGAGCCCGGCCGGTCTCCGTGAGGCCCACCCCCACGACGTGACGATCACCGCCGAGGCGCCCAACTACTGGATGTAGTCGTTCTGGACGTGATGTCAGACGACGTCGTCGGTCTCGCCCGGGAGGCGGTAGCCGGGCGGGACGTCCCTCGCCGGGTCCATGTCGATGAGCGTGCCGGGGTCGGTGCCGGTGAGCCGCGCCAGCAGCTGGCGCAGCATCGCCGCGGTCGCTCCCCAGACCGTGTCGCCGTCGAGGTCGAAGAAGTAGATCGGCCGGCTCATCGGCCCCTCACCCCAGCGCTCCTCGCGGAAGACGCCGTCGGCGGTGAGCTCCGACAGGGGCACGTGCAGGACGCGGTCGACCTCCGCGTCGTTGGCCCTCAGCTCGGGCACCCGTGAGACCAGGCCGACGACCGGCACGATGTAGGCCCGCCGGGTGACCGTGGTCAGGTGGTCGAGCTCACCGAGCGGCTCGACCAGACCGGGGTCGAGGTCGATCTCCTCGTTGGCCTCCCGCAGCGCCGCGGTCAACGCGTCCTCGCCGGGCTCGGCCCGGCCGCCCGGGAAGCTGACCTCGCCCTTGTGCGTGCGCAGGTTCCAGCTGCGACGGGTGAGCACCACGTGCAGCTCGCCGTCGAGGTCGTAGAGCGGGACCAGGACCGCGGACTGCTCAGCCCCCTCGGCTGCCACCGGCGACACCAGTCCCGCACGCTCGCGCGGGTACACCGATCGGACGCGTTCGGGAAGGATCAGGCGCGACTCGGGATCGAGGTGTGCCCACGGGGCCGGACGGCCCGGCGTCCAGATCTCGGGACGCGGGATCTTCTGCGGTCCGCCTCGGTCGGGCACGGCGTGATGGTGACGCTCAGGCCGATGCCGCTGCGGCATCGACCATCTGCTCGAGGAGGTCCCGGAGCCCGCCGGTCTTGAGGTTGCTCATGGTGCGCCCGGGCGTCTCCTCGCCCTTCTCCCACTCCATCCAGTACGCGAGGAGCTTGGCGGGGTCGGGGGCAGGGCGGTCGTCCATGCGGCGCAGCCTACGGCGTCGGTCCCGGGACCAGCGCGTCCGGCGGTGTGGTGACTCGTCCCCGTAGCGAGCCGGTCGCATCTCGTTCGACACTGGGGGCGACGCAACCGGACGGAGGGGGCCGACGTGGCGACGCACTCGACGAGGACGAAGGACCGGAGGGGTGCGAGGGCGATCGCCGCCGCGGCCGTGGCGCTGCTGGCGAGCGGGCTGCTGGCGGGGTGCGTGACACCGGTCCCGCTGGGCGACACCACTGTGTCCCTGTACGACGCGGACGACGGCCGAGGGGTCTTCGTCGGCCAGTTCGGGCCGTCGGTCCCCGACGGCGGCGTGCTGCAGCTGCGCGTGGTCGGCGCGATCGCCGGCTCGACGTTCTGCGTGTCGTTGGCCCCGCTCCCGTCGGAACCGCCGGCGTCTCTGGTCGAGGGCGACATGGGCACCCCCCAGCGCGCCTGCCAGCTCGTCCCCGTCGCCGCCGGCGACATCGACATCCCGCTGACCGGGTTCGGACCCGGATGGGACGAGGAGCTCGACGGTCCGCTGGAGGGCCGGTGGTACTGGGCCCAGGTGACGGTCGAGCTCCCGCAGCCGATGCAGCTGCCGCTCACGGGAGTCCGCGGCGTCGTCCTCGACAGCGTGCCCGCCACCGAGGCCTGCATCGTGGGCTACGCGATCGAGTACTGCTGATCCCTGGTGGCCGGGCCGGAGTGATCTGCCACTGCTGAGGCCGCTGACCGACTCGCCGCACCGGTCGCTCGCTACGGTGCGGCGATGGCCACCGATCCCGCACGTCGACTGTGGCAGGCGGCGGAGTCCGTCCACGCGGTCACCTACTTCCACCCGGCGTCGCTCGCCGCCATCGCCGACGCCGGCGCCAAGGGGTTCTGGATGGGCTACTTCGCCGCCCGGATGGCCCCCCTCGGCCCGATCGGAGCGTCGACGGCGACAGCGGTCTGCTGCAACTTCTCGCCGGCGCGGACGACGCGGGCGCTGCCCGACGCCTGGTCGTTCGTCCCACCCGCCGAGGCGTTGGCGGCGCGGTCGCAGGGCGCGGTGGCGGCGCTCGCCGCGTGCGGTGTCGACGAACAGGGAGCAGCCGCTGCCGCGTCCGCTCTCGAGCCGATCGTGGTCGGCCTCGATCCGTCCGGCCGACCGCTCGGAGGCGCCAACCTGGACGTCCCGCTCCCCGACGAGCCGATCGCCCGGCTCTGGCAGCTGTGCACGACCCTCCGTGAGCACCGCGGCGACGGGCACGTCGCCCTGCTCGTGGGCGCCGATCTGGACGGGTGCGAGGTGGACGTGCTCGCCACCGCAGCGAGCGGCTTCGACGCCGCGATCCTGCGCGACACCCGCGCCTGGACCCACGACGAGTGGGACGCGGCGACCGTCCGGCTGGCGGAGCGGGGGCTCGTGGACGACGACGGTTCGATCACCGACGACGGCACGGCGCTGCACACCGGCATCGAACGGCGGACCGACGCTCTGGCCGCTCGGTCCTACGGCGACCACGACCTCACCGCCGCGACCGACGCGCTGCGCCCGCTGGCGCGAGCGGTGGCGGCGTCCGGCGTCCTGCCCTTCCCGAACCCCATGGGCCTGCGCGAGGGCTGATCGACAGGGAGATCCATCAGGACGACTCCCGAGTCGGCTCGCCGGCCGGCCTGGAGCATTCTCTGGCCTGGATCCGCACAAGAGTTGTTCGTGTGCACCCCTGTCTCCCGGGTGGTGGAGACGCGACGAGGCCCCGGCCGCAAGGGCCGGGGCCTCGTCGAACACCATCAGGTGCGGGACGTCACATCATGCCGCCCATGCCACCCATGCCACCCATGTCGGGCATGCCGCCGCCGGCGCCGGCCTCTTCGGGCTTGTCGGCGA
>JAEYSR010000181.1 GCA_023434535.1 Actinomycetes bacterium | reverse complement strand
GGGCAGCGACTCGAAGTCCCGGAACGCGATGAGTGCCGCAGCCAGAGGACCTTCCCAGAAGTCCCACTCCGCCGGCGCGCCGTGCTCGGACCTTCTCGGCCCGTAGGTGTCGGTGATCCGCTCGGTGAGGTCGGCTGCGACGTCGACGCGGTGGATCACGAAGGCAGTGTGATGCCGTACTTCGCTGCCGCCTCGAGCGAGAGTCGTCGGGTCGTCGGCGTCGAGACCTGTGGGTACCCGAGCGTCGCGGTGGAATACGGGATCGTCTCGCCCAGCTCGGTGAGCTGCCAGCCGGGCTCCTCGTGCGAGAGGTCGCTCACCTGGCGAGCGGTCAAACCGTCGAGCTGGTCGAGGACGTCATCCATGGTCTGGCGCTCCTCCGCGCTGAACACCGACAGATCGGCGTCACGCAGCGGTGCCAGACGGTGTTGCACCCGTCCGAGGAAGTCCTCCTCACGGATCTCGGCATCACCCTTGGCCAGGAGACGAGTCCGGACCGGAAGCAGCTGCCGTGGAGCGGGGCCGTGCTCGAGCTTCTGGAACTCGCATCCCGAGATGACCCGGCCGTGGCGGCGGAAGTGGGTGAACTCGGTGAAGAACAGGACCTTGTTCAGCTTGGTCGCGCCGCCGGCACGGTCAGCCAGCAGCCGACCGGCGACGTAGACCGTCATCTCGGTGAACTTGGCTTCGTCGTAGGCGAGGTCCATGCGCCGCCATCCTACGGTCGAGGGCTGACACCATCGGAGGTACTGGTGCTCGCCACACACGATGGCCGGCCCCACCACCCCCTCACTCCCCAGATCCGGTCATCGACAGCTCTGGCGGCCGTGAGTCGGACTCCTGGATCCAGCGGGCGTCGATGCTGGTGGTCGTCGACGGGTCCGAGTGCCCGACACCGTCGCAGCTGTCCGCCGGTCCCCGAATCTGCACGCGCGCCTTGACGGCCCAGCTGACACCTCTTACGTTTAACCATGTTGTTAAACGAGGAGCGACATGGCCGGTAGCGATCAACTCAGCTTGGTGTTCTCGGCCCTCGCCGATCCGACTCGTCGAGCGATCCTCGACGAGCTCGCGGTCGGCGATGCCACGGTGACGGAGCTCAGCACTCCGTTGCCGATCTCCATGCCGGCCGTCTCGCGGCACCTGAAGGTCCTGGAAGGCGCAGCGCTCATCTCGCGCAGTCGGTCGGGCAAGTGGCGGGCCAGTCACCTGGAGACAGCGCCGCTCCAGGAGGCTGCTGAGTGGATCGATCGCTTCCGGACCTTCTGGGACTCGTCCCTGGACCGACTCGACGCCCACCTCGCTGCACTCCAAGCCGCGGAGCCCACCGACCAGGAGGACCGTTCGTGAGCGAGGCCCCCGACCTGACGATCAGCCGTCACTTCGACGCCCCGCGGGCGCTCGTCTTTCGAGCGTTCACCGATCCTGTGCACCTTGCGTCCTGGTGGGGCCCGAGCGGTCACACGGTGTCGCCGGAGGGTCTCGCGTTCGACGTTCGACCCGGTGGCTTCCTGAGGTGGACCGAGGTCTCCGTCAGCGAACAGGACCTACAGGTGCAGATCCGCATCGACCTGACCGATATGGCCGACGGCGACCTGCTCGAAGGAGTCATGCACGTGTCCGGCCGGCTGCAGGGCGGGTTCGAACCCTTCGACACGAGGTTCCGCATCGAGTTCCACGACGCCTCCGAGGCCAGGACGCGACTCGAGATCTCTCAATGGCTCCCCGCCCATCTGGCAGGGCCCACCACCGACGGCTGGAGCGAGGCGTTCGAGAAGCTCGACGCCACGCTCCTCCACATCCGCACGGCAACGATCCACAACGAGGAGTGAACCCATGTCCCAGCTCGTCTACATCAACAACACGTCGCTCGACGGCTACTTCGAGGACGACCACGGCGCACTGGACTGGGCGCCACCGGACCCGGATGTCTTCGCCTCGACGACAGCGTTGATGAAGACGTTCGGGACGTACCTCTACGGACGCCGGCTCTACGAGTCGATGGCGCACTGGGAGACCGATCCGGCACTCGGTGCCCAGTCGGACCTCACCGCTGCCTTCGCCGACACGTGGCAGGCAGCCGACAAGATCGTGTACTCCACCACCCTGACTGCACCGTCGACCGCCCGGACGCAGATCGAGGATCGCTTCGACCCGGCGTTCGTTGTGGAGCTCAAGGACAAGGCCGACAAGGACCTCACGATCGGCGGGGCGAACCTGGCTGCTCAGGCGCTCGAGGCAGGCATCCTCGACGAGTGCCACCTGATCGTGTGGCCCATGACCCTCGGCGGCGGCAAGCGAGCCCTCCCCGACGGCGTGCGCGTCGACCTGGATCTGCTCGATGAGCATCGATTCGACAGCGGCGTCGTCCACCTCCGCTACCGAGTGCGCTCATGACAGTCAGAGCGGCGAGCGCCCGACGCGCGGGGCCGAGATGATGCCGGTCTGCTTCCGCCGTCGGCCACTTCGGTCCGATTCGGATGTGCGTCCTTCTGGCCGACGTGCCCTGATCGGAGAGCGCGTCTACCCGGTCTACGTCCGACAACTCCGGCTCTGGCTGGTCATCGTCGTCCCCGTCCTCGCAGTGATCGGCACAGTCGGTGCCGCATCGGGCGACTCACCGACCGTGGGGTCGGTCGTCGTCGGCATGCTCGGGGGAGCCGCCACGGCAGTTCTGCAGGTCTGCTTCTGGGTCACGGCCGTATTCGCTCTGGTCGAGAGGACGACCTGCTCGAGCTCGGGTGCTCGGGAGGGAGTGCTGTGAGCGCCGGGACGATGTCGGACGCGAGCTCGGGCGACGACGTCATGGACCGCGTCGGCCGAGCGATCGCTCTGATCCAGAGCGGCGACCCGTCAGCTGCGCGCGAGCTCCTCGAACAGCTCTGGGCCGAGGTCGGAGACGACGGCGACGCCCTTCATCGGTGCGCCATCGCTCACCAGCTCGCGGACGTCCAGGACGATCTTGCCGAAGAGCTTCAGTGGGACCTCCGAGCGTTGGCCGCAGCGACGTCGATCAGTGACGAGCGACTCGCGTCGACCGGCGCCGCGACCACGGTCGACGGCCTGTTCCCGTCCCTGCACCTCAACCTCGCCGACGTCTACCGGCGGCTCGGCGACGATGCGAACGCACGCCGCCACATCGAGCAAGGGCGGCGAGCAAGCGGAGCGCTCGCCTCGGACGGCTACGGCGACATGGTTCGCGACGCGCTCGACCGCGTCGAACGGCGGCTCGTCGAGGCAAGGAGCTCCTCTTCGCAGGGCCCCGACCCCAGTGCTGATCCTCTCGCGCCGTAGCCTGAATCGGCGATGCGCACAGCGGACCCGACCGTCTTCGACTTCGACCACACGTTCGCCCGAGCGCTGCAGGGTCTCTACGAGCCGTGGCCGGCTGCGGAGGTCCAGGCGGCGACGCTGCTCGAGCTCAACGAACCGCTCGCGCTGGAGCTGGGCCTCGACCCCGCAGCGCTGCGGACACCCGACGGTGTGCGGGCGCTCGTCGGCAACACCGCCGATGCGGTGGCCGGCTCCATCGCCCAGGCGTACGCGGGCCATCAGTTCGGCAACTACTCGCCCCGACTCGGCGACGGACGCGCAGTGCTGCTCGGCGAGGTCGTCGATGCGGCGGGGCACCGACGCGACGTCCACCTGAAGGGGTCGGGTCGCACACCCTTCGCACGGGGTGGTGACGGCAAGGCCGCTGTCGGTCCGATGCTGCGCGAGTACGTGATGGGCGAGGCGATGCACGCCCTGGGCATCCCGACGACCCGGGCGCTCGCAGTGGTGTCCACGGGCGAGCAGATCAGGCGCGAGACGGAGCTGCCGGGCGCGGTGCTCGTCCGGACGGCATCGAGCCATCTGCGGGTCGGCACCTTCCAGTACGCCGCTGCGACGGGTGACGACGACCTCCTCCGACGACTCGCCGACTACGCCATCGAGCGGCATCAACCGGATCTCGTGGGCAGCGACGAGCGATACCTCTCGTTCTACGAGCGGGTCGTCACGGCCCAGGCGGAGCTGGTCGCGCAGTGGATGCTCGTGGGGTTCATCCACGGCGTGCTCAACACCGACAACGTGACCATCGCCGCCGAGACGATCGACTACGGACCGTGCGCGTTCATGGACGAGTTCGATCCGGCGACGGTGTTCAGCTCGATCGATCACGCCGGCCGTTACGCGTACGGCAACCAACCGCGGATCATCCAGTGGAACCTCGCCCGTCTGGGTGAGACGTTGCTGCCCTTGCTCGCAGAGGACGTTGATGAGGCGGTCCGGCTTGCCACCGAGGTGCTCGCGACGTTCCCGGAGCGGTACGCCCGTGCGTTCGACGCCGGTGTGCACCGCAAGCTGGGCCTCGGCGACGACGTCACGGACGCCTCGCTGGTCGACGACTGGTTCCGGATGCTGCACGAGCAGCGGGTGGACATGACCTCCGCGTTCCGCTCGCTGTCAGCAGCGGTGCGGGGCGATGTCGACGTTGCTCGGTCGCTCTTCGCTGATCCTGCGACGTTCGACTCGTGGGTGGTCCGCTGGCGCGCCGAGTGGTCACGTCGGGCGCTCGAGCCCGAGGCCATAGCCGCTGCCATGGACCAGGTGAACCCGATCTACATCCCTCGCAACCACGTGGTCGAAGCCGCGCTCGCCGCTGCGACCGCAGGTGACCTCACGCTGGTCGACGACCTGGTGCAGGTCGTGCGCGACCCGTACGTCGAACGACCGGGCCTCGAACGGTTCGCGGAACCCGCGCCGAGCGACTTCGGCCCGCACCAGACCTTCTGCGGTACCTGACGCGGCCCGCCGCTTGACCTCGCAGGCGGCATGGTCAGAAGGGCCGTGAGCTAGGTCAACCATTGAGGGTATGGAGATGCACCTCGATCCGGTCGAGCTCCTCGGTACGCACGAGCGCCACGCCGACCCGGAGCCAGAGCCCCTGCCCCTACGTCCTGCCCGCTGGTCGTCAGCGGTTCGAGGCCGAACGTGATCTGGAACGCATCGGTTGAGGTGCCGCGGACCGAGACGCCGCCTATCCCGGGTGAAGCGAGGAAGGTTGAGACCGACCGGCCCACGAGGGTCTGTGTCGCTCGGTCATTCTTTTCGAACATGGTCCATCGGAGGCGGGCGACGAGCGACTGCTGGGTCTTCCACGTGGAACCCCGAGGAAATCACGTCCTGGAGTCAACTGCTGGCGGTTGAGGCCGATCCGCGCTCCTGACACGATTGCGCCTTGTGGGGAAGGGAACTGGTGATCGGGCGAGTGCGCGCCGATACAGCGCCGATCGCGCCGGCGTGCGGTCGGCTGCGTTCGCGCGAAACCGGATGGCAAGGTTTGTCGGGCGAAGTGGATACCGTTCACGGTCACGGCGCTTGGAATGCTGGCACAGTGCTCGGAAGGAGAATCGAACTCCTGACCTGCTGTTTACAAGTCGCTGGTCGAGTGTCCACCCAGGTCCGTCGCGGCCCGCCCTGTCCGAGAATCTGCGCCGACGTCTCACGTGATTCAAGCCCCGAAACCCGTGCTCGTCCACAGATTCGTGAGACAAACTGTGAGACGCGGCGAGCTACTAGTGCCTCTCGTTCGGCGGCACAACCGGAAGACGTAGAGCGAGCGTGGACCCACAGCCGGTCGTTCCCGTCTGCGCTTGTGGCGTCGGGACGCTCCTGAGGATGACGGTCAAGGGTCCATGTCAACCAATCGCTACTCATGGACACTGTGCGGCTGTGCTGAGTTCGGGTCTCAACTGCGGCCGATGCCGCATGCCCCCCGGCTACCTTGGTGCCGTGAAGTCGGTCGCTGTGGAGTCGGGTATCCGGTTCACTGAACTGGAGTGCGAGTTGGACTACCTGTCGACAGACAAGCATCGCCATGGTGGTACGCCACAAGGAAAGGCCGATCACAGCAGCTGGAGTATCGAGCGCCCAGCGGAGGCCCAGGCCTTCTCCGCCGCCGCCGTCGGTGCAGGAGTGAGTGACAATCAGGGGAACCTCTGGTACGCCGAGCGAAGTCAGAACCGACTCCGAGTCTTCGGAACGGCCGACGAGAAGGTGGCATTGTTCCAGCAGCCATCCGGGGGTCAAGGTGACTGGCACGGGCATCCCCGGGGACACCGAGGCCGAGAGGACTATCCAGACACGGCTACGCTTCGACGACTTAAGGACGCTGGGGCCATTTCAAATGTCGAGTACGGACGCATGATCAGTGGGAGTATCCCATGATCTCGCACAAGTTGGTCCTGGGGGACTTCCTGAGAGCGTCTCTGTATTTCGGTAGGCTTACTGCGGTCAGCTATTCCGGCGAGATTTACCGGTACGGGGTTCCATCGCTTTCCTCCCACAGGGATCCTGCTCGTCGCGGTCGAGTCGTTATCCAGGAGCACGACGATCCAGAGGAATTGGCTGTCGAAGGTAGGACTCGACTACGACCCCCGTCTACATCAGAGGTCCTCGCCATCCATAGCTATGATGGCGCAACGTACCTGGCGATGAGCGACGGGTTGTGGGCTCTGCCCGAGCGCCCTGAAGGTGCATATACGGACCAAGGGGAATACCGACGCTTGGTCAATCGGCCAGCGTTAGATGTTGACATGACCTTCGGTGTCGCGGCAGTCGCGCACGGTGATGGAATGTCGGTCATTCCAGTCCACTCAAGATGGCTGGACGAAGCCGGCATGCGCCCAGCCCGTGCAGAAAACTCAACTGCGATTCAGTCCCTCCTTTGGACGCATCACGACATCGTGGGCAGAACTGCACCCTTCGAGTTCGCGCTCATTCCAGCGCGATTCGATCTCATGTCGCAAGGACAGCTCCGCCACTATGTCTTTCAAGGCCTCGCAGTGACGTCCTCATTTGACGCGGTCGGCAGATCCTCAGCGGTGTCGGCGGTCTCGAGACGATCGTTCGCGATATGGAACTCCGATACGAACACTTCCACGCTCGTCTCGAAACCTAAGCCGGGCTGGTCGATTGAGGCGTTCGATCAGCTTGTCGCAGCCCAAGGGGTCCCCGACGAAGGTATGCGTTGCTCGATCGACGGCAGAGTGATCTCGATTCATGAGTGGGGCGAGTACCTTCTCTGCGAGATGAGTGATCGACTCGTAATGGTGGATCGCTTCGGGTCGGCTTCGGTGTTGCTCGCCCAGCCGGCGACCGATGTCCGGGTCTATCCGCTCTCAAGGCGCTACCGAGGTATCGTGACGGCCGTATCAGAAGCGGGTGTGCACGTCTTCGTGCTCAACGCTTAGGACGGTCCTCGTCGCCGGTTTCTGGCGCAGCCGCCTAGCTTTGGATTCCCCGCTTTCTGTCTGGCGTCGCGGGGTCAGAACTCAACGCTGTCTGTCCAGTGTTGTTGCCGGCCGACTTGCTCGCAGGCAGGTTCGCTGGCGCGCCGCTAAGCAAGCCCCGCGAGCGAGTCCGACCAGCTCTCGTCGACGCGCTGAATCGCTCCGATGCGAGTCGGGTCCTTCGCCCACGGAACGAGGTCTGCCGCTCGCTTGAACTTGAACGTCCAGCGCCCGGTGACCGGGAACATGCAGGCGGCGAGCACGTCGAACGCGTCGTACGGGTACTTCCTGCCGGCGCCCGAGTCCCGGGTCTTCTGCGCTTCGACCTTCGCCTCCCCCGTCTTGTAGGTCTCGCGCAGCGCGTTCTTGCACTCGATCGTGAGGACGCGTCCGTCGGTGAGGGTGACGCGGAAGTCGGGCTGGCCGTCCTTGTCGATCGGCTCGACCTCGGCGACTGCTGGGTCCTCGGCGAGCACCTTGCCGAGGTGGTGCTCGGCGACGCTGCCGCGCACGGCGACGCCGAGCCGGAAGTTGCTGTCGACGATGTCCAGGATGGTCGCGGCGTCGAGGCCGAACAGGTCTTCGAGGTCGTGACGCTGGATCGACCCCTGCGTGAACTCGTCGGCGAGCTTGAGCCGCAGGCCGGTCTCGAGGCCGAGGTTGGTGGCCAGTGCTTCGAACCGCGCGTAGTCGAGGAGCCGGTCGGGTGTGAACCCGACCATCGACTCGATGCCCTCCCAGGCCTCGCCCTGGTCGGTCCGGGGCCTGGCCTTCTCCTTGGCCCAGGTCGCCCAGCCGTGCTGGTGCACGGCGGCTGCGTTGTCGTCGTTGTAGTAGCCGGAGACGCCCATCGGGAGCTCGGCGTAGACGAGCGGGTCGAGCCCGACGACGATCTCGTTCTCGGGGTCGACGGCGAGCACGAGGGTGACGTCGATGCCGGCGGGGTCGTGGCCGAGCGGGTTCGACTCGGTGCGGACCCGGGTGGGGTCGCCGTAGCGGATCTGGAAGCGGTGCTCGCTCGCGGGACGGTTCTTGATCGCGCGCTTGGTCGTCGTGAACGGGTAGGCGAGCAGCCCGTAGTGATGACCCGCGCCGTCCTCGGCGCCGATCACGATCGGGGCAAGGAGCTCTTGGGGGAACGAGCACGAGACGACTCGGGCGCCGCTTGCCTCGATGCCGCCGGTCAGGACATCGACGACCTCGTGACGCGACCTCTGGATGCGGTAGAGCTTCGGGATGTAGTTGCGCCCGGCGAGGCTCGGCATCGCGGTGGGTTCCGTCAGCTCAGCGCGGCGATCTGCTCCGCCACCTGCCGGGCCAGTAGCGGCGGCACGCAGTTGCCGAGCTGCGCTTGCACGGAGATCCGCTTCCCGACGAACTCGTAGTCGTCCGGGAAGGTGAACAGCCGCTTGAGCTCCGGCACGCGGAGTCGGCGGTTCTCCCAATGGAACGGTCCGACGTTCGGGCCTGGCTGAGCCTGGATCGTCGGCGACGGCCGGTCGGGGTCGAGCTTCAGCAGGAACGACCAGTACCGCGACCGCCACTCGAAGATCGGGTCGGGGTGGCCGCGCTCGGCGGTGTAGTGCAGGTAGTTCTCGCCGGGCGGGATCTCCGGCAGCAGGTGACCCCACTGGCCGCGGACGACCTCCTCGCGTTCGGGCTCGGTCACCAGGTCGGCGAGGACCTGGCCGGTGGTGACGTGGGGGAGCGGTCCGCCCTTGGTCTCGCGACGCTCCCACTGGCCGTGGTGGGTCGGCTCTGGAAGCTCCGGCAGCGTGTCGCGCTTGCGGCATCCGACGATGAACAGCCGCGGCCGTGCTTGGGGTACTCCGTAGTCCGCTGCGTTGAGGACCTGCCAGGTGAACTTGTAGCCGGCCTCGTCGATCTCCTTGAGGAGCCGCTCGAAAGCGGGCCTGCTCGCCTTGTTGTTGAACGTGAGCGCGTAGACGTTCTCGAGGATGAAGTAGCGAGGCTTCGCCTCGGCGAGCACTCGGGTGTACGCCTGCAGGAGGCTCGCGGCGGGGTCGATGCCGTCGCGCTTCCAGTCGAGCCAGAACCCCGACTTGGAGAAGGCGACGCAGGGCGGTCCGCCGATCAGCAGCTCGGGTCGGTTGCGGGTGCTGAGGCCGCCGGCCTTGAGGATGTCGCGGGTGGTGATTCCTTCGCCGGCGCCGGTGGCGAGCGGGTAGAGGTTGCCTCGGACGACCTCGCGCAGCTCGGAGAAGTACTCGTTGCGGTTCTTCTCCATCGAGTCGGCCGCGTCCTCGTCCCACTCGACCGCTGCGACGGTGCGAAAACCTGCCTGCTCGACACCGAGGTCGAGACCTCCGGCGCCCGAGAACAGGGAGATGACGGATCCGCTCACCGGATCATTCTGCTCGGGTTCGGCGACCGGCGTGCGAATGGGTAGCCGGAGCTGCGTGTCGGTCCGGTAGAGGTCGGAGCGGGCGTGTTGCATGACTCGAGTAGACCGTGAGGCTGTGACAGTCGAGCTGGCCGGTGCGGCCGAGCATGGCGAGGGAATGCAGCGCACGGTCGCGCTCGGTGGCGGACTCCGCGTCCCTTACCCGGAGCCGCGAGATGCAGCGGCTACGAAGGTCGGCAAGGGCAACCGGCGCACCGACACCAAGCCAGAGGTCGCTCTGCGCTCCGAGCTGCACCGCAGCGGGCTGCGGTTCCGCAAGGACCACCCGATCCGCATCGAGGGCCGCCGGCCGATTCGGCCCGACGTCGTCTTCACCCGGGCTCGCGTCGCCGTGTTCGTCGACGGGTGCTTCTGGCACGGCTGCCCGGAGCACCAGGTCGTGCCGAAGTCGAACCCGGGCTACTGGATCCCGAAGCTGCGCAGGAACGTCGAAAGGGATCGGGAGGCAGACGCGGCGCTCGAGGACGACGGCTGGACGGTGTTGCGGTTCTGGGAGCACGAAGACCCGGCACGAATAGCTCCTGAGATCGAGGTCGTCGTTCGGGAGGGTCGCCGAGGTCCAGGCGCACGACACCGCAGAGGCGGGGGCGTTGCTGGGTGACCGCGTCGCGGTGGGTCAGTGTTCCGCTAGATCAGACGACCGAACCGCTCGACCGGCGGCGGGGTGGCTGACCAACGGGCCGTGCGCCGGGCCGGGACCTGGCTTCTGATCCTCCGTTGTCGCCCAATTATGTCGCGAGGTCGGCCTCGTCAACCTGATCTGGCAAGTCGACCTCGTATGAGATCGCGAGCCGACGAAGGAGCTCATCGAAGGTGATGATGGTCAGGCTGTGCATGCCGTGACGAAATTGATTGAACGAGATCTGTTGGCGGGGGCTCAGCGAGCGCAAGACGCCGGTGACCAGAATCCCTTTGGGGTGGAGCCTGTTGATCTCCCGACCGTGGTGATGTCGTTCGAGGGTTTCACGGAAGCCCTCGATGGCTACGGCAATCTGATTTCTCGTCTGGACGACGGCGCCGCTTAGCTCGGAGTGCATGCTGTACACGACGTTGTCGAAGTCGACGTCCTCTGCCGCGTCGCCGCGGTAGATGCTCCCCACAAGCTCAGCATTGGGCGTCTTGATTTCGACGACGCCGAAGCTCTTGGTGCTTTCGTCGGCCGTGACGAAATCCGTCGCTACACCACCCTTGCCGCTTCGACCGTACGGGAGCTTGCCCCCGATGTACGTATCGCCGGAGATGACGTAGACGGTCGCTGCTGAAGCGCACTGGAGCATCCAGGGGTGCTCCTCGAACAGCTGCTGCCAGAAAGCCTCGTCGGAGCCATGCTCGTCCAGAGCGGCCGCGTAGCTCAAGATCGCCTCTCGGCGCGCGACCTGGAGGCGAGCCGCTGCGAGGCGGTCCGCAAGGTCTGGATCCGCACTAGCGAGTTCCTCCCACATCTGGGCCGAGTGCCCGCGGTCGATCATCGCTCTGATCTTCTCCGCCACGTCGTGGTCGGTGACTCGAATCATCTCCTCGGCAGGTCCGACGATGAAGTCATGGCGTCCTCGCCGCACGCCGAGGCGCTGCACCTCGTAGAGATCGCCAAGTGCCTCGTATAGGGCGCTGACTCCGTCGGTGGGCACATCTATTCGCACCGTGAACCCCGCCGGGGCCGACCGGAAGTCAACGCTGTTCGCCTCGCTCCACTCCCCGTCGGCGCTCTGCTTCTGTCGCACTACTTCGCCCCGGACGCCGTGTTCGGTGATCGTGGGCCGAAATGTGGTTCGAGTGGTGGGAGTCGCCGCGAGCTCGATGTCGTCCGTGCGCGCAACCCGCCTGGCCACGGACTGCGTTCGGACACGATTCTCGTGTTGTTCGTCGCTCATGCTTCCCCTCCTGCACTGCCGGTTCGGTAGCAACCGCCGACGTCTCTAGTCGCTGCGTCTGAGCCACGTGCGCCAGTTGACGCTAGACGTGGAGCCGTAGAGTCGCGAGGGAGCCCACGACCAAACACAGGCCTCGGCGCCGGTCGAGCGTCGTTGCGATCGAAGACTCCGGACGGGCGGAGCTACCGCAACCGAAGCCGCTGATGATCATTCTGCACCGACGTCGCACGCTTGCCTTGAGCACCGTCCCAGCGATCTCGGCGATTGGACCTTGCGTGCTGTTGGCGGGTCGTTCTCTTCGCACCCCCGACGGAACCCGGCGGCTACCGACCGAGTACCTCGATGACGGGCATGTCCGTCACGGGTACGCCGTCACCGTCCACAAAGCCCAAGGCGTTACGTGCGATCACGCCCTGCTGCTCGGCAGCGATGAGCTCTACCGAGAGTCCGGCCACGTCGGACTCTCACGCGGCCGCGAGTCGAACCGGATCTACGCCGTCTCCACCGTTCCTGATCCCGAAGCCCACATCCCCAAACACCTCCGCAACGAGAGGGAACCGCTCGACCTGCTCACCAGCGCCCTCGGCCAGAGTCGTGCCCAGAAGCTCGGCATCGACCACCACGCCGAACCCGATGTCGGAGCAAGTCTGTAGAGCAGCGCATCTGCGCTGTGCCCCTAAGGGGAGACGGCGCCAACGAGCCCGCTTGCCGAGCGTTCGCCCTACCATCAGCTCGGTTGACGCGGCAGGGAAGGGCGGCGCAGTGGGCTACTTCGAAGTTCAGCGGGGCAGCTTCGAGTTGCTCAAGGACTGGTGGCGGTCGATGTCGCCGGAGTTCTCGGATCAGCGATCGCCCACTGGAGAACCGCCACCGGCGGCCGGCCGTTGTATCGCTTCCAGCTGGGACGGCAAGGGCAGTCGGCCAGCTTGGAGAGGCCATTCGTCAACCTTGTCGCCACACGAGCGTGTGCTGCTGCGAGTTCCGTCTGTTGCCAAGGGGAGCCGAGTCTCATGGCGACGGTGACTGAACAGATTCGCAGCGCAGACGAGGTGATCTGCGGAAACATCGACTCTCTCAGTGATCAGCGAGCTCTGCTTTCTCAGAACGTCCTTGCTCAGCTCCGAAACTTGGTAGAGGGAGTTGCCGTCCTTCTGCATACCGGTCAGTCGGATGCTGTTTTCAACTACGCAGCGATTGAGGCTGGACTCGCGTTCGCCAGGTCGCAGGCACAGTTCAACTTCCTCGGAAGATTCCACAGCCTCATCCGCGTAAGTGCCTCGCACTACACCCTGGACGGGGACACCTCCGAGCGGCTCATGATCAAGTACTTCGAGTACCTCCATCGCATCCGTAGTCTGGTACGTGACAGCTGCGGCCTTACCGTGCTGGCGAATCTCGAGTCGTTCCCAATCGATCTAGATCCCTCCCTGCGTGAGTATCAAGGGAAGATCGCAGCGAGGATCGATTCGGTTCGTTCGACACCACTCGGCGACGACGGGCGAGCCCGCTACTACGTCCACAAGACGCGGCCGTTCTTCGTTGGTGGCGGGATCTACTACGAGGTCACCTTCCACCGAGCCATCAACAAGGTGAGCAAGTTCGACCGCATCATCGCCTTCACCGACATCGACATCACCGACAGGTACGCAGTGATGCTGACGTTGCAGGGCGACTCGATCGACGTCCTTGACCAAACCATGCCCATCACGATCATCCGCGACTGGGAGGTTTCGATCCGACCGTGTGAGTTCGACAACTTCGCACGGCTTCTCGGTCTCTCAACCAAGGTTCGGAGCAACGGCTCGGAGTACCGCTACCTGAACCGAGTGCTGACCTCGGGTCGCAGCAACCTGCTCGATGTGATCGACCTGCCCGACGACCAATACGACGCGATCAGGGCCACCGGAGTCACCGGCGTCGGTACGCCGCAGATCTTCCCAGTACTCGACGAGGCCAGGCGCTTGATGCGTGCCAGCGCTCCGGGCCACAACGTCATTCGCTACCTCATGCTGCGGATGAACAACCGGCTCCTGAAGCCGCAGTACAACTGGGAGGGCTGTGCCCGGCTTTCCGACTTGAAGCTCCAGTACGGCTGCATCCCATTCGACACGATGCCCTTCTGCACGTCGCTCGTAGGCCACAACCCGCGGTACTGGGACCTCGTCGAAAGCCTCGACGTGGCCGGCCGGGCTCACGAGCTGCTTGCCCGACGGGTGAAGAACAACGTAGAGCGGCTCGGAATGCTCTACACCCCGACCGATGAGTTGGCGGAGTTCGGGGACGTCGGACCCTTGGTCGCCACGTACAACAACAAGCTCTACTACCGGCACACGGACCGGCAGCTCGTGGTGGACAAGGGCCACGTCTTCACTCGTGGGTACGAGAACGACACCGTCGCCATCGTCGAGAAGCTCCAGCAGCACGCGTCGTCCGGCATTGCGGGGTACACCCAAGCCGTCGAGCGCTGGCTGGATGAGACACCTCGTGGCATCGACGACCCAGTCAAACAGAATGCGCTCAAGCTGCTGTTCAGCCAATCGCGTGTAGCGCTGATCTACGGAGCCGCCGGCACTGGCAAGTCCACGATGGTCGATCACATCGCCAAGTGCTTCAACGACAGGTCCAAGCTCTTCCTCGCCCACACCCACCCAGCGGTCGACAACCTCCGGCGCAAGGTCACAGCGCAGAACACCGAGTTCCGGACGATCGCTAGCCAGACACGCCGCGGCGCTGCCGGCGCCGAGTACGACCTGCTTGTCATCGACGAGTGCAGCACCGTGAGCAACGCCGACTTGATCAAGGTGCTGGAGCGCACGTCCTTCAAGCTGCTCGTGCTCGTTGGTGACGTCTACCAGATCGAGTCGATCCAATTCGGGAACTGGTTCGGAATCGCACGCTCCTTCATACCGAGGACCTCGGTGTTCGAGCTGACCACGCCGTTCAGGACCTCGAACCAGTCCCTCCTCGGATTCTGGAACAGGGTCAGAGCGCTGGAGGATGACCTCGCAGAGGTCATCGCACGCAATGGCTACTCCAGCGTTCTCGACAGGTCGCTGTTCGAGGCCCAACGCGACGACGAGATCATCCTCTGCTTGAACTACGACGGTCTCTACGGCATCAACAATGTCAATCGGTTCCTTCAGAGCAGCAACCCCGGAGAGGCGACCGCATGGCGTGAAGCCACCTACAAAGTGGGCGATCCAATCCTCTTCAACGACACCGAACGCTTCCGGCCGGTGATCTTCAACAACCTCAAAGGTCGGATCGTCCGCATCGAGCACGAACGCGGTCGGATCCGATTCGACGTCAAGCTCGATCGCTCACTCAGCGAGTTCGACGTCGACGGCGCCGAGCTCGAATGGATCGGGGGTTCGACTGTGCGCTTCTCGGTGTACGACTACGAGACCAGCGACGAGGACGACGACTCAGTGCACACCACCGTGCCTTTCCAGGTGGCCTACGCGGTGTCGATCCACAAGGCGCAGGGCCTCGAGTACGACTCAGTGAAGATCGTGATCACTGACGCCAACGAGGAGGACATCACCCACAGCATCTTCTACACGGCTGTCACCCGGGCCCGTGAGCACCTGCAGATTTACTGGACGCCGGAGACCCAGCATGCCGTCCTGAGCAGCCTCCGCCGGAGCAGCAATCCGAGAGACGTCGCGCTGCTGTCCAGCCGTCGCGGGCTCGAGCCGGTCGTCTGAGACCGACTCCCTGGCGGGTCGGTGCGACGGAGGTGCGACCACGCGCATCACGCTGGGGCTGACCAGCCGCTGCGATCCCTCCCGACATGTTCAGCTGCCGTTTCGAAGCTGAACTACGCGCGACCGAATTCGTGGCATTCGCCCACAGGGAACCATCGACTACCGCCATATGCGACTCTCGACCACGCTCGCCGACTCCGCGCTGACTCCTGGATCCAGTGGGCGTAGATGTTCGTCGTGGTCGACGGATTGCGGTGGCCGACTCGACCTGAGACGCTGCGTAGCGGGACTCCAGCATCGAGCAGTTGCGTCACTTGGAGGTGACGCAGGCCGTGCAGGTGGATCCAGGTCGGTAGCTCCATCCGGTCGCGCAGTCGGCTGAACGCCCGCGTCGCGCTCGACGGGTGCAGCGGCTTCAGCCCACCGGGTTCGGGCGCCAGCACGTAGGCGCCATTGCTCAGCCCGATGCCGCACAGCGCACACGCCTTCGCGTGGCGGTCCCGGTGGTCGAGCAGCCAGTCAAGCGCGAACGACGGGAGCGTGACCGTGCGGTGCTGGTGGGTCTTTGTGTCCTTCTCGTAGACGACGTTCGTCTCACCGATCGCCGCCTCGATCCGCAACGTTCCCGCCTAGACGTCCACGTGCCGCCAGCGCAGCGCGCACAGCTCACCCCGCCGAGCGCCGGTGTCGGCCGCCAGCACGATCAGCGTGGCCAGCGTGGGGTTCACCTTCGCCGCCTCGTCGATCATCGCCCTGGCCACGTCGATCGGCACCGGCTTCGGGTTCGACGTGTGCTGACGAGGGGGACGCGCGTCGCGTCCGACGTTGACCGCGACCCATCCCCAGCGCCTCGCCTGGTCGAGCACTCGGCACAGGAGCACGCGGCAGCCCCGCACCGTCGAGCGCGAGTAGCCCGCCTCGACCAGCGCACCGTAGAAGCGGTCCAGGTGCTCGGCGGTCAGGTGCGACAGCCGGCGTGAGCCGAGCGCCGGCAGCACGTGGCACTCGGCCGAGGTCCGGTAGTTGCGCAACGTCGTCGGCTCGAGCCCTTCGAGCTCGGCCTGGCGCAGCCCCGCCTCGATCGCGTGGGCGACGGTGCGCTGGCCGACCGCCACCTGCCCACGAGCCGACTTGGTGATCAGCTCGGCCAACGCGATGTCGGCCTGGCGGAAGGTGCCGTGGAAGGTCACCGACTTTTGTTGACGCTTGCGCGTCAACGGGTCCTCACCCGCGTCGACGCGCAGCTCCCAGGTCCCCGGCCGGCGGCCCTTGCGCTTTCTGCCCTGCATCCCGTTGCCTCCGTTCTCGCACCGATTCGCGAGACGTCGGTGAGATTCCGTGAGACACGGTGACGGTCAGGTCTGAACACCAACCTGACCACGTGCCGAGAACTCTTTGATTCCAAGGGTTTCGGCGGGTCTGAACAGAGCCCGAGAGGAGAATCGAACTCCTGACCTGCTGTTTACAAGACAGCTGCTCTGCCAGCTGAGCTACTCGGGCGGGACTCCGCGACGTACATCGCTGAACGCTTTGTGGATCCTACGCGGCCTTCGGCAGCGCGGTTCGCACGCACCCCGCAGGTCGGAACGCCCTCGGTCCCCAGCCCGAGGCGATCGTGTGCCGCTGTCACGGTGTCGCTGTGGAATGACCTGGATGGAGCCTGGTCGTAGGGTCGCGACATGTCGACAGACGACGTCGCCAGCCCGACCGGGGAGCGGCTGCAGCTGCTCCGCCGCCTCGGGTTCGGTGACCTGGCGCACGACTCGCATGTGCCGTTCCTCTCCCACTTGCTCGGGACGCGACGCGTCCTTGTGGGGTGGGGCGAGCGCCCGGCGCTGTGCGACGCGGGCCTGTTCCACTCCGCCTACGGCACCGAGTACTTCCCGGTCGACAGCCCGGCGACCCGCGACGAGGTGCGAGCTGTCATCGGCGATGACGCCGAGGAGGTGGCGTGGCTGTGGTGCACCATCCGTCGCGACACCCTCGAGCTCCGAGAGGGGGCATCGGTCGTCGAGACCCGCGACGGATCAGTGCTCGAGCTCGACGCTGACCGGACATCGGACGTCGTGACGCTCTGGGCCGCGGACACCGTCGAGCAGATCGACCGGATGGCGCCCGACGAGCGCGACTTCGCCCGGTCCCTGGGGCGGGTCCTGCACGTGGCGAGTCCGGCCGCACAGACCGCGGCCGGCGCCCTCATCGCGGATCTCGGCTGATCCGATCCCTCAGGTCGTGGGCAGCACCTTCGTGTAGATCGGCGCCGCCGCGCCCCACGGCACCGTGGCGTCGACGCCGACCAGCGTGATCGTCGCAGCGTCGGGGCGGCACTCGGCGATCCCGTAGCCGTTGCGGATCCCGTCCATGAAGTCCGACGGCGGCGACGTCTGGCCGCCCGAGTCCACGATCGCGGTGTGGGGCCCACCGGCCGGCGATGACACGGAACCTCCGACGGCCTCGTGAGCGATCACCGGCGACGTCGCGTCGTCGTAGTCCACCTGCAGCGCACTGGCGGCGAACGCGTGGATGTCGCCGGCGATCAGCGCGGTGTTGCGCACGCCGTCGCGCCACCAGCGCTCGAGGATCGAGTCCCTCTCGGCGGGGAAGCTGTCCCAGCCGCCCAGGCCGAGGTAGACGCCGGCGTGCCGCACCAGGTCGGGGAAGAGCCGGCGGATCTCCGGTGAGTCGAGGTCGAGGATCCGTGACGGCGCCATCGGTTTGCGGCGTGCCGACGAGCTTCCAGGTCACGCCGTCCTGCTCCGCGGCGGCCATCCCGTCGGTCAGCCACGAGCGCTGCGCCGCGCCGAGCATCGTCCGGGCGGGGTCGGCCACCTCGTCGGTCATGGTGAGACCGCCGGTCGACGGCGTGCGGTGCTGGCGCGAGTCCAGCACGAACAGCTCGCCGAGCCGACCCCAGCGGAAGGAACGGTGGATGCGCGTCCCGTCGGTCGGCCAGACGGGCTGGTACTCGAACCAGGCCCGGCTCGCGGCCTCGAACCGGCCCGGATCGTCGGTGAACACGGACATGTCCCAGTCGTTGCGGAGCTCGTGGTCGCCCCCACCACCGACCACGGGTGGGCTGCCGCAGCGGCGCGCAGGTCGACGTCGCTGCGGTAGTGGCGGTACTTCCCGCGGTAGCGCTCGAGCGTGTTCGCCTCCTCCAGCGGCTCGGTGCGCAGCGGGCGCAGCAGGTTGATCGACGGCGACTCATAGATGAAGTCGCCGAGGAACACGACGGCGTCGACCTGCTGCTTCGCGACGTCACGCCATGCCGTGTAGTACCCGGTCGCGTACGCCTGGCAGCTCCCGAAGGCGAGGCGCAGCGACCCGGGGTCGTCGTCGGGAGCGGGCAGCGTGCGCGCCCGTCCGACCGGCGAAGGCTGACCGTCGGCGACGAAGCGGTACCACCAGCTCCGATCGGGGTCGAGGCCCTCGACGAGCACCTTCACCGTGTGGTCCGTCGCCGCGGTCACCGGCGCCTCGCCCGACGCCACGATCGTCGTCATGTCCGGCGTCGTGCCGACCTGCCACGTCACCCGGTCGACGGCGGTGACAGCGGGCTCGACGCGGGTCCACAGCACGACGGCGTCGGGGGAGTGCAGCCCGGCGGTGACGCCCTGCCCGAACGTCTCGGTGGGGGCGGCCGCCGGGGCGCACGCGGTGGTGACGCGCCCGAGGGCCAACGCGCCGGCGCCCCACGCTCCGGCCTTCAGCAGCTGCCGTCGCTCCATCCGTCCCCCCAACCGCCTGGAATCCATCGGCGATGATGCCACCCGGATCGCTCGCTCGACACGTCCGCTGCCGAGCCCTCGATCGGGACGCCTCCTCGCGCCATCCCGCGGACCGCACCTAGCGGTGAATCCATGACTGCGGTGCTCGTCGCACCACTTCCCCGACGAGACGGTCGGCGGTGCTCCTACGATCCACGTCACACCGTCGAGCCGGGGGGCCACATGGGACGGATCCGAAGGTTCGGGGTCGCGCTGGCGGCCGTCGCTGCGACGATCGCCGTGGTCGGCGGGTGCGCCGCACCGCCGGCCACGCCGCAGGAGCAGGTCGACCAGATCGTGCAGTTCGTCGAGGTCGTCCGCGGCCACGAGTTCGTCACGCCGCCGGTCGTCGAATTCCTCTCCGAGTCCGACTTCCGTGCCGAGGTGCTCGCCTCCCTCGACGCGGCCAAGCCCGGCGTCGACGCGGACGAGGTCGCCTTCACCGCACTCGGCTGGATCCAACCGGGCGTGTCGCTCTGGGAGCAGTACCGGATCGCCTTCGGCGGAGGAGTGGTCGGCTTCTACGACCCGGTCAGCAAGGAGCTCAAGGTCCGCGGCACCGACCTGACGCCCTACCGGCGCGAGGTCATCGCCCACGAGCTGACCCACGCGCTCGACGACCAGCTCTTCGACCTGAACGACATCAGCTCCGACGGCCTCATCGATGAGGACTACCTCGCCGCCCTCGTGGCGATCGAGGGCAGCGCATCGGAGGTGCAGCGCCGGTACTTCGACTCCATGTCGGACTTCGAGCGGCTCCAGGACCTGGCCGAGCAGCTCCAGCTCGGCTCGGACCCCGCGCTCCTCCAGGTGCCGATCACCCTGCTCACCCTCACCAGCGCCCCGTACCTGCGCGGTGCGGTGTTCCAAGACGAGCTCATCGCCGCGCTCGGCAACCCCGCCGGACCCGATCTGTCGCTCACCCGCTACCCGGCGACCACTGAGCAGGCCTTCGACACCGCCCGCTTCCTGGCCGACGAGCCGGCCGTCGCCGTGCCGACGCCGCCCGCCGGGGGCGCCGTCGTGCGCTCCGGCCCGTTCGGGCAGTTCATGCTCACGCTGCTGCTCCGCGAGGGCCTGGCGCTCGACGCCGTGGATCCGGTCACCGTCGGCTGGGCCGGCGACTCCTACGTCACCTGGACCGACGGCACCGCCGACTGCCTGCGCCTCGACACCCGGATGGACACCGCCGAGCAGGCCACCGCGCTCGCCGGGGCGCTCACCACGTGGTCCGGTCGCCACCCCGGAGCCACCGTCGAGGCGACGGCGCCCGACACCGTCCGCCTGACGTCCTGCGCCGGCTGACGTTCGAGGGCGGCGTGGGTTGCACCGGAGCCTGGCGCCCCTTCGGATCTACTGCTGGCCGGGCATGGCGTCGTGGTGGGCGCCGACGAGGACCACGACCATCTGGTACGGCTCGTCGAACGGGTTCCGCCACGCGTGACGGGTCCCGTTCTGGATGATCGTGTCGCCCGAACCCACCTCGACCGTCGCGCCGTCGTCGAGCTCGAGGACGGCCCGTCCCGACACCACGAACTCGTAGTCGACGGTCGCGGTCGTGTGCATGCCCGGGTTGTCGGGCTCCATGTGGCCGGCCATGCCAGGGAGCTTGTCCTCCATCTCGGCGAGGGCGGCCTCGAAGTCGATGTCGCCGAGATCGGCCGCCCCGTCGGGCGGGACCGTGAACAGTCCGAAGCGGAACCCACCGACGGGCGGGAAGTACTGCGGCGCCGATGGGCGCGAGCCCGGGTCCGGGAACCGACAGGTCTCGTCGCTGCCCCACAGCCGGAAGAACTCGTAGCCCGGCACGATGCTGCTGGTGATCGGATCGACCACCTCGTCGCTCGCGACGACCGCCTTCCCGTCGCCGTCGTGGCCGGTGACCACCCGTCTGATCCCCATGTGACACCCCCCGGAGTCGTCTGCGATCCGAACCTAGCGGAGGGGTCCTCGACGACGACCCGGCGACACGGTGTGCGGGAGGTCGTCGTTCCCTCGAAGCCGCCGGCGGGCGGCTCAGGCGTCGAGCGCCCGGTCGGCGAACTCCTGCATCCGGGTTCGCTCTTCGGCCGACGTGTTGGGGTCGGTGAGGCGATGGGCGACCGCGGCGGGGATCGCTTGCCGAGCGCTCGCCGTGTCGACGCGGCTCAGGAACGACCGGAGCAGCACACGTCGACCGATCGGGACGATGAGCCGATCGAGGCCGCCCGTCGGTGGCGTGGCGCACGCGAGGAGGACCCAGGTGTCGGCGACGTCGAACGCCGGATCGCCGGCCGACGCGTTGGCCCAGTCGATGACCACCGGCCCGTCCGGCGTCATCATCACGTTGAGCGGGTGCAGGTCGCGGTGCACGAGCCGGTCCCCGGGGATCGGCGCCACGCGGATGTCCGGCGGTGCCGGGATCCGATGCAGCCGGTGGTGCAGCTCGGCGAGCAGGCGCCCCGAACGTCGGAGCGGGAACGGCGGCTTGCCGGCGGCCTCCACCATGGTCGGACCCTCGAGTCGGTCCATGACCAGGTAGCCGTCGCCGGCGTCGTACACCTCCGGACACGGGTAGTCGTGCGACCGGACGTAGGCCATGACCTCGGCCTCGGCGACGAGGGACCGCCCGTCGCGGGCCACCCGCAGGACCTTGCCGGGCCCGTGCTCGAAGATCTCGCTGTCGCGCCCCTCTGCGATCTTCGGACCGATCGGCTCCACACCCACTGCGTCGGGACTCTACGCACTCGCTCGTCCGCGCCACCGATGAACGCGGTCTCGCGCCAGACTCCGTGCATGACCTACGAACTGTCCGGCACCGGGATCTGGAGCAGTGCGCTCCGCTACGGCGACCTCGGGCCCGCCGCCGAGGCCGCGGTCGAGCTCCAGGCGCTCGGGTACACGGCGGTCTGGCTGCCCGACATCGGCGGCGACCTGTACACGCCGCTCGCCAATGCGCTCGCCGCCACCGACACGCTCACCGTCGCCACCGGCATCCTCAACATCTGGATGCACGAACCCGCCGATGTCGGCGAAAGGCGCCGCCAGCTCGTCGACGAGCACGGCCCCCGCCTCCTCCTCGGCCTCGGCGTCAGCCACGCGCCGCTCATCGACATGGCCGAGGCCGGCCGGTACTCCAAGCCGCTCTCGAAGATGCGCGAGTACCTCGACGGGCTCGACGCCGCGCCCGACCCGGTCCCCGCAAGCGACCGCGTGCTCGCGGCCCTCGGCCCCAAGATGCTGGAGCTCGCCCGCACCCGGGCCGGCGGAGCGCACCCGTACCTGGTCACGCCGGAGCACACCGCCGTCGCCCGGGAGGCCCTGGGAGAGGGACCTCTCCTGGCTCCCGAGCAGGCCGTCGTCCTGGAGACCGACCCGGAGCGGGCCCGAGCCCTGGCCCGGACCCACCTGGCCGGGTACCTGGGCCTGCCCAACTACGCCAACAACTGGTTCCGCTCCGGCTTCACCCCCGAGGACACCGCGGATGGCGGGAGCGATCGGCTGGTCGACGCGCTGGTCGTCTGGGGCGACGAGTCCACCATCCGGGCCCGGGTCGACGAGCACCGCAGCGCCGGAGCGGACCACGTCTGCATCCAGGTGCTCTCCGACGAGCAGCTCCCCTTCGATGACTGGCGTCGACTGGCACCCGTGCTGATCGACTGACCTCACCGGTTCCTCATCGATCGTCCGACTCCGCCGATGGAGAGGGGACGACCCAGGAGGAACCATGGGGAAGGCCGCCAAGGCGAGCGTGACGCTCGTCGTCCTCGCCATCGTGGCGCTCGCCGCCTGCACCGAGGACATCTCGTCCGACGGCACGGCGCTGGGCGACCCCACGGCGAGCTCGGAGTCGACGTCGGGATCCGACGACGCGTCCGACACGCCCGAGTGGCTCTTCGCCGTGCAGGCCGAGGGCGACGCCGCCTACGACGCCGCCACCGGGCGGCTGACCGTGCCCACCGGGTCGGTCGAGGCGTTCACCGACCGCCCGTACCGCGACACCCGCACCGTCACGCCGCACGCGTTCGTCAACCTGTTCCACCAGGGCGGGAGCAACTCGTTCGCCGACGACCCGCCCAATGCGGTCCTCACCTACTGGGACGACAGCACCGGCACGTCCACCCCGCGCTCCGTCGTCTGCGAGGCCAGCGGCGGCGCCGGCGTCACCGACGACGGTCTGTGGGTCGGACTCCAGATCCTCGAGCCCGCCGGCGCGACCCTCCCGGCCCGACTCCACAGGGCGTCGCTCTTCGTGGACGACGTGCCCCTCGGTGGCTGCCCCACCTCGCCGACCGACGAGATCATCGTCGAGTACTTCAACGAGATCGAGTTCAACGAGGACGTGTACGTCATCGTCGATGACACCCCGTCCGCCTACCAGCTGAACCTGAGCTGCCCGCCCCAGCAGTCGCCCAGCTTCCCGCCCCCGAACATGGAGATCCGCATGGCCGCCGCCGACGGCTCGTCGGCGATGACATGCAACAAGGGCCAGATCACGGTCCCGAAGGCGACGATGGCCCAGCTGCCGTTCTGCAGCGCCGGATCCAACTGCCTGTTCGAGGTGACGGTGTCGGATTCGGCCGACGGCACCGTGTTCAGCACCACCGAGGTGCAGATCACGTGGACCGGCGGCGACAACACGATCATCCCGAACCTGAACCCCGCCACGATGCCGATCTGCCCTCAGCCCAACCTGCAGTGCATCGCCGACGGAACGTGCACACCGCCTCCGACCCCGAGTGGGTCGATCTCGCTGTGCAACAGCGGCTCCACCTGCAACAGCCAGCCCGGTTGATCCCCGGCGTCGGCCGACGGAGCCGACCGCGACCGGCGGCGGGCACACCCCTCCAACCGCCGCAGCGGAACCCCGCCCTCGTACGATGGGCCCATGCCTGACGTCGCCGCGATCGCCGCGCGGGTCAGGCGTGCGGCGCTCGACCAGCCGACCACGCTGGGCGACGGCGACTGCGAGGCGTTGCGGCCCGGTTGGATCGGCCAGCCGACCAACACCGTCACGTCGTTCGCGTACGTCGGCGTCGGAGGGTGGCTCACCGCCCGGGCGACGCGAGGTCCTCGCCAGCAACGACGCGGAGCCCTCGCGTACGCCGCCGCCACGGCGGTCGCGGGCGCGGGCAGCGTCGCGTACCACGGGCCGCAGTTCGCCGGAGCCGAGTTCTTCCACGACGCCCCGATCGTCGCCGTCGCCGGCATCGGCGCGGCCGTGCCGCTGTGGCGTCGTTTCCGAGGTCGCACGCCTCTGCCCGGCTGGTCGGCGCCGCTCGGCGTGGCGATGGCGGCCACCGGCGCCGTCGCCGGAGCGGCGTACCTGGCCGGTCGGACCTCCAGCCCGTGCTGCCGACCGAACTCGCTCCTGCAGTTCCACGGGCTCTGGCACGTCGGCACTGCCGCCGTCGTGGGCATGTGGGGGGCCGCCGTCTGGGCGGCCGAGGACGATGACGACTGACACCGACCGCTGCCCGGGGGAGTGGTCCCAGCACCGGATCCTCCGCCGGCTCGTCGACGCCGTCGCGTGGATCACCTGGCGGGAGGTGGCCATCGACGACCTCGAGGCCACCGACGACGGGCCGGTCCTGCTGGTCGCCAACCACTTCGGCGGGCTGTCCGATGCCATCGTCCTCATGTCGGTCCTGCCCCGACGGCCGCGCATCCTGGCCGACGACGCCATCTGG
Organism: Actinomycetes bacterium; assembly: GCA_023434535.1. Lineage (GTDB taxonomy): Bacteria > Actinomycetota > Acidimicrobiia > Acidimicrobiales > Microtrichaceae > Dermatobacter. Next base: position 898 of record JAEYSR010000181.1, on the reverse strand, counting down.
AAGGTGCCCGTCGCCAAGCAGGTCATGGAGTGGGTCGGCGCCATCCCCGTGCACCGCGGCCACAGCGGCAAGACGGACAACACCGACATGTTCGCCGCCGCCCACGACGCCCTGGCCGACGGCGAGCTGGTCCTGATCTTCCCCGAGGGCATCACCCGCGAGGAGCCGAGCATCGGGCGGGTCCGCTCCGGCGCCGCCCGCATCGCCATCGGCGCGCAGGACGCCGGCGTGCGTGGCATCCGGATCGTCCCCGCCGGCATCCACTACGACGACAAGGCCGCCTTCCGCAGCGTCGTCTACGTGCGCGAGGGCCAGCCGATCGACCTCGACCGGGAGCTCGCCGAGCTGCCCCCGGCACCCTCGCCGGACCTGCCGCCCCTGTCGGAGTCCCTCGACCCCGCTGAGTCTCCCGACCTCGAGGTGTCGCACGACCACGCGCCGGAACCGGAGCCAGATAATGCAGTGGGCGCCGGCACGCACGCGGCGGAGCCGGCCGGCCATGTCGAACAGGTCGGGTCCCCGGCCCAGGCGGCAGAGCGGGACGAGGTCGAGCGGCTCACCGGCCTGATCGCCGAACGCCTTCGGGACACGGCTCCCGACTACGACGACTGGCGCGAGGCCCGGGCCCTGCAGATGGCCGCCGAGGCCTTCCTGCGCTCCTTGGATCCCGACGAGCCGGTCCCCGTCGGCCTGCGCGACCGGCTGGGCGCCTGGCTCGCCGAGCGGCCCGACGCCGAGCAGGTCGAGGAGGTCGCGGACGCGTACCGGACCGCGCTGTCCCAGGTCGGCGCCACCGACGCGTGGGCCGCGCACGGCTCCACCAAGCTCAACCGACGACGGATCGTCACGGCGGTCACGTGGCTCCTGATGCTGCCGTACGCGCTGATGGGCCTGGTCG
>JAEYSR010000301.1 GCA_023434535.1 Actinomycetes bacterium | reverse complement strand
ACTCCTGCGAACTCTTCGGAACTGGCGCCCGGGCGGGCGACGGCGGACTGCGGCCCGAACGGGCGACCCGCAACGTTACCGGCCCGCCCCCACCGGAGGCCACTCACGGAGCTCGGTGTCGCCGCGGGCGGCGGACGACGCCCGAGGCTCAGTGCTGGTTCTGGCCGTCGAAGATCTCCGAGACCGACGTGTCCTCGAAGACGGCGTCGATCGCGTCGGCGATGATGCCGGCGGCCGACAGGACCTCGATCTTGTCGATGCGCTTCTCGGGTGGGAGCGGCAGCGTGTTGGTGACGACGACCTTCTCGATCGCCGAGTTCTTGAGGCGGTCGATGGCCGGACCGGAGAACACGCCGTGGGTGGCGGCGCAGTACACGGCCGCGGCGCCCCGCTCGGCGAGCTGGTCGGCAGCGGCGACGATCGTGCCGGCGGTGTCGATCATGTCGTCGATCAGGACACAGGTCCGACCCTCGACCTCGCCGACGACCTCCTTGGCCTCCACCTGGTTCTTGGCGCCCTTCACCCGTCGCTTGTGCACGATGGCCAGATCGGCGTGCAGGGCGTTGGCGTAGCGCTCGGCGACCTTCACGCGGCCGGCGTCGGGCGAGACGACCACGAGGTCCTCGCCGAGGTTGTCGGCCATCCACTGCACCAGCACCGGCATGGCGGTCAGGTGGTCGACCGGTCCGTCGAAGAAGCCCTGGATCTGACCGGAGTGCAGGTCGACCGACACGATCCGCTTGGCCCCGGCCACCTCGAACATGTTGGCGAGGAGCTTGGCCGTGATCGGCTCGCGACCCTCGGCCTTCCGGTCCTGGCGGCCGTAGCCGTAGAACGGGGCGACCACCGTGATGCGCTTGGCGGACGCGCGTCGGGCGGCGTCGACCATGATCAGCTGCTCCATCAGAGCGTCGTTGACCGAGAGGTCGCCGTCGGAGCAGTGGCTCTGGAAGATGAAGAGGTCGGCGCCGCGGATCGACTCGCCGAACTTGCAGTGCAGCTCGCCGTTGGCGAACTCGGCGACCTCCATCGGGGCCAGCGCGATGCCGAGCCGCTCGGCGATCTCCTCCGCCAGCTCACGGTTGACGCGCCCTGCGACCATCGTCAGCCGCTTCTTGGTGACCAGTTCCATGACCGACCTCGCCTCCGGCCGCCGTCAGGTGGCGGTGTCGGCAGTGTAGAACGGCCCTGTGGTGACGTCCGCAGGGAGGTCCGCACCGGGGCCGAAGGACGCGTAGGGGCCGACGGTGCAGCGGTCGCCGATCCGGGCGGATCGGGCCGTGGTCTGCTCGATGACGCAGTCGTCGCCGATCTGGCAGTCGACCAGCCGCGTGTTGGGTCCGAGCTCGGTGCCGTCGCCGACCACGGTCGCCCCTTGGAGGATCACGCCCGGGAAGAGCGTCACGTCCTGGCCGACCTGCACGGTCGTGTCCACGAACACCGAGGCCGGGTCGAGCATCGTGACGCCGGACCGCAGCAGCGACTCGTTGGTGCGGCGCCGCAGCTCGGACTCCGCGACCGACAGCTGCACCCGGTCGTTCACGCCCTGGGTCTCGGCGGCGTCGCGGGCGACCACGGCCTCGACCTTGTGGCCGGTGCCGGACAGCACCGCGATCACGTCGGTGAGGTAGTACTCGCCCTGGGCGTTGTCGGGCTGCACCCGTCGCAGGGCCGGCGACAGCAGGCTGCGACGGAAGCAGTAGATCGACGTGTTGATCTCGTCGATCGCCCGCTCCTCCTCGTCGGCGTCGCCGTGCTCCACGATCCGCTCGACCGTCCCGTTCGCGCCGCGCACGACGCGCCCGTAGCCGGTCGGGTCCTCCATCACGGCGGTCAGGAGGGTCGCGGCCGCACCGGTCCGACGGTGGTGCGACACCAGCGCAGCGATCGTCTCGGGACGGAGCAGGGGTGCGTCGCCCGGCATGACCAGCACGTCGCCCTCGTCCTCCTCGTCGGGCAGGCCGACGAGGCCGACCAGTGCGGCGTCGCCGGTGCCGCGCTGGACGCGCTGCTCGACGAAGTCGATCCCGATCGCGTGGGAGTGCTCGAGCATCTTCTTGGCGACCCAGTCGCCCTTGTGGCCGACGACGATGACGGCACGGGAGGCGTCGGTCTCCGCCAGCGAGTCCAGCACGTACATCAGCATGGGCCGACCGCAGAGGCGATGGAGGGGCTTGGGCCGCTCGGACTGCATCCGGCGCCCCTCGCCCGCGGCGAGGACCACCGCGGCGAGCGGCGGAGCGTCCGGATCGGAGAGGTCCATCTTGTCGTCGTTCTCCACCGGGTCCTTCTTGTCCACAGAGGTCGTCATGGCTGGCGGGGCAGGATTCGAACCTGCATTCTCCTGATCCAAAGTCAGGCGTTCTGCCGTTGAACTACCCGCCATCGCGTCACGTCCACGGTAGTTGCAGGGCTCGCCCGACCCGACCCGCGTTCGGTCCGCCAGGTGGGGACTCGTCCCCGGTGACTCCCGTCGTCGCCCGTCGTAGCGTCGCGGTCAGAGCCAGGGAGGGGATGCCATGGCTGGAGCATCATCGGACGGCAGCGGCGCGCGCGTGGACACGTCGCCGACACGAGCACGGCGCCTGGGGGTCTGGACGATCCTGGGCCTCATGCTCCTCACCGGAGCCATCGGAGGTCTGAGGTTCGCCGGGGCGGACCTGGCCGGGACGAGCTTCTTCGCGAACGTCGAGTACTACACGTACACGACCGAGGACGGGAACGACCTCGACCACCTCAACATCGACATCGTCAGCTACCTGGCCATGGTCGAGGATCGCCGGGGCGTCGACGACGCCTTCTGGAAGATGGAGCCGGTCCCGTCGTTCGAGGAGACCGGTGAGGTCCTCATGGGACCGGTGGCACCGTTCATCCACCGCCCGGCCCTGCCCCTTCTGGCGTCGGTCCTGCCCTGGGACGCTGCGGTCTCGTTCGCACTCGTCAACCTGCTCCTCGTCGTCGCAGGGCTCTGGTTCATGGTGGACGCCCTGGCCCTGCAGGGACGGTCGAGGCGGGCGCAGCTCGTCGGAGGCCTGCTCTACGCCGTGACCCTGCCGTCGCTCGTGTTCACCTCGTCGCTCTTCATCGACGGCGGGGCCATGGCGGTCTTCGTGTTCGGGTACTGGTTGATCGCCCGGCGCTGCTGGTGGGCCTTCGCCCTGTTCCTGCCGATCTCCGGAGCGTTCAAGGAGGCGATCATCTTCATCGCTCCGTCGGCGATCGTGGCCTGGCGGGCATCCGGCAGGTCGTTCAAGGACGTCAGGTTCCTCCTCAGCGCACCGCTCGTTGCCGCCGCATGGGTGCTCGTCGCCGTGCTGATCCGCCTCGAGGCGCCGGAGCCGACGTTCGCGTTCAGCCTCGGACCGAAGCTCAGCTACTTCGGCGGCAACCTCGGCAACCTCTCGAGCGCGGCGTTCTTCGCCGTCGGGTGCTCGACCGTCATGGTCCCTGCCGCGGTGGCGGTGTACCGACTCGTCCGCCGGTCAGGGGTCGCAGGAGCGTTCGACCGGGCCGGACCCGAGATGACCGGACTCGCCATGTTCGTCCTGGTCGACCTGTACTCGATGGCGGCCACGGACCTGACGCTGCGGACGGCCTGGTTGTTCTGGCCGTTCGCGATCTCCCTCTCGGCGCTCCTCGTCGACGACCTGGGACCGACCACGATCGACCTGCGCGCCGTGACCCACGGGCCGGCGACGTCCGTCGTGGCCGTGGGCCGGGATCCCGGGTCGCCTCAGGACGCCTCGAGCGAACGTCGCGGGCCGCCCTGACCGAGCGCGGTGGCGACCGCCTCCTCCCAGAACCCCAGACCCCACCCGAGGTGCAGCGCGGCGAAGGCGGCCGGGAGCCACACGGCGTCGGCCGGGTCGAGGTCGCCCGCCGAGCGGACGGACCCGACGGCGACGAGCGCACCGTACGAGGCGAGTGCGGCCGCGCCGAGCCACCGGGTGCGGCGGTTCGCCAGCATCGGGACCGAGACGGCGAGCCCGGCGACCAGAACGGGGGCGGCGAGGTGACGGAGCCCGACCGACTCGGGGTGGCGCACCAGGGTCTGGACCTTGCCGGCGCCGTAGCGGCGGTACTGGCGGAACAGCGCGGAGATGCTCTGGCGGCACTCCCAGTCGATGCGGATCTCGGGGTCGAACAGCAGCTCGTGGCCGGCCTGCCGGGCCCGGTAGTCGAACTCGTAGTCCTCGTTGACCAGCTGGTCGGGCGACCAGCCGCCGAGGGCGCGGACCAGCGACGTGGGATAGGCGCCGAACGGGATGTGGTCGACCGTCTGTGCCTCCGTGCCGTAGTGGTAGACGGAATTGCCCTGGGCGAAGGGCGAGCCCATCGCGGCGGCGATCGCCCGGCCCTGCGACGTCCGGCCGCGACCGTCCTTGCGACCGCCGACCCCGCCCCACAGACCGGTCGACAGGTGGGCCACCACCCGCTCGACGTAGTCGGTCGGGATGCTGCAGTGGGCGTCCACCCGAACGAACCACTCGCCGCGGGCGTGGGACAGCGCCAGGTTCATGGCCGCCGGGATGACCCGTTCCGGGTTGTCGACCAGCTGGATCCGGGGATCGTCGGCCGCCGCGGCCTCCACGATCGCCCTCGTTGCGTCGTCGGAGCGGCCGTCGACGACCAGGATCTGCAGGTCCCCGTAGGTCTGGGCCCGTAGGCCGTCGAGCAGCGCCCCGATCGACGCCTCCTCGTTGCGGGCGGGCACCGCGACGGTGACGAGGCCCGGGACGAGCTCCTCGACGTCTGCGGGTCGATCCGATGGGGCCTGGGTCACCGACGCTTGCCGAGGACGGTCGGGATGGTGCGCAGCCCGATCACCAGGTCACGCCACAACGACCAGTTCTCGATGTACCGGTTGTCCAGCCGGACACGGGTCTCGATGCTCGTGTCTCCCCAGTAGCCGTTGACCTGGGCCCAACCCGTGATGCCGACCGGCACCCGGTGGCGCTCGTGGTAGTCGACGATCTCGGAGCCGAACTGCTCGACGAAGTGCGGACGCTCGGGACGGGGCCCGACGAGCGACATCTCGCCACGCAGGACGTTGATCAGCTGCGGCAGCTCGTCCAGGTGGGTGGGCCGGAGGAAGTGGCCGACCTTGGTGACCCGGTCGTCCTCGTCCACGCACCACTGGCTGGCGGAGTCGTCGTTGACCTTCATGGTCCGGAACTTCAGGATCTCGAACGGCCGACCGCCGATGCCGATGCGCACCTGGCGGAAGAAGACCGGACCGTGGCTCGTCAGCTTGACCGCCAGCGCGCAGGCCACCAGCACGGGCGAGGCCAGGAGCAGGAGCAGACCGGAGGCCACGATGTCGAAGGCCCGCTTGGCCGGCCACAGGTGCGACGCCGTCCCGGGACGACGGACCGGCACGAGGGGGAGGCCGTCGACCTCGTAGCCCACGTCCTCGTGGCTGACGCCGAGCTCGAAGAGCCGGGGCACGGCGTAGAACTGGATCCGGTCGTCGTGGCAGCGACGCACGATGCGCACGAGGTCGGACTCGCTCGTGCCGCCGAAGGCCAGCACGACGTGGCGGACGCCGGTGAGCTGCAGGATCTCGGGGAGCTTCTCGGGCGTCCCGATCAGGGGGAGGTCGTCCCAGTCGTCGAAGCGGTCGACGTAGCCGCACGGGACGAGGCCGAACTCGGGGTTCTCCCGGAGCGCCGAGGCGACGGCCCGGCCGACCGGGCCGGATCCGACGATCACGGTGTCCTCGAGGTCGTAGCCCTGGCGGCGGACCGCGGCGGTGATGCGGGCGGTGATGACACGGCCCAGGAGCACCAGCGGGAGCGTGAACACGACGATCTGGACGATCGCCACCACGTCGACGAAGCGACGGGCGTTGGAGAAGTCGTTCACCCGGGTCAGCGTGACCAGGGCCGACGTGGCGACCGGTGCCAGGCCGATGCGGGTGATGATCGACAGCAGGCCCTCGCTCGGGGCGACCGACTGACGGCCACGACGGTGCGTCGGCCACAGGAGCAGGGTGCCGACCAGGGTGAAGAGGACGGCCACCTTGACCGAGATGACGGCGTCGGCGACGTAGCCGAACGCCATCAGCGGGACGGCGAACGCCACGGCGTCGAACAGGTGGCCGATGGCCTGGAGGCTCCGTCCGACGGCTCGACGCTCCTGGCGGGCGATCTCCGACGCCGGCGGGTTGATGAGGATCCGCGGTGCGGTCTCACCCGACCCGTCCGTCAGATCGATGACGTCCGGCTCGACCAGTCGCAGCAGGGGAAGGGGAGAACCATGGCCGGTCAGCCCCTCCGCATCGGAATACCTCAGCATGTCGCCCCTCTTCCCTCGGGGTCCGGTCGGTTCGACAGAACCCCGAAGCGGGATGCCCGGCAATTGGACAACCCGACCCAGCTCGTTCTCCACAGCTCCAGCCCTCGCCACAGCCCTTGCACTAGCCCTCGCCTGGATCGACGCTGACGACCGCCCCCGGCGCCAACTCGTTCGACCCGCTACTTCTTCCCCGTTCCCGGGCACCATGTGAACATGTGACGCTCGCCACCGTCAAGGGTTCTCGGGGGGCAGTTGTCCCAGTGTTCGCCCTGCGTGCGCCTCCACGCCGATCCGTTCGACCTCCCGCGACGGTCCGTTCACCCGCCGTGACGACGGCTCCACCGGGCGTGGCGGGTGCCCCGGATCTGCCGCGGTGGCGCGGAGCTGCACCGTCCGCCACACTCCCGGGGTGCGGTTGGAGACGGTCGAACAGCTCGGCCCGTGGGCGGCCGCCTGGGACGAGCTCGTGGACGAGCAGGCGGTGACGTCGTCGTTCCTGCGCAGCTGGTGGGTCGACCACGCGGCGGGGGGCCGGCCGCAGGTGATCTGCTGCTTCGACGGCGACCGACTGGTCGGCGGGATGGCCCTGGAGACCGACCTGCTCGGGCGGGCCGGCATCGGCGTCGAGCGGGTGCGGGTGCTCGGACACGGCGTCCTCTCCCCCGACCTGGTGGACGTGGTCGCCCGTCGCGACGTCCGTGACGACGTCGTCGACGCCGTCGTCGGCTGGCTGCGACGTCCCGGCTCCCGGCTGATCGACCTCGACGGGATCGTGGCGTCGAGCGAGCTGCCCGACCGCCTGGGGGCGAGCGTGCTCGAGCGGCAGGTGTGCCCGTACATGGCGCTGCCCGCGGAGCCGGCGGCGGCGCTGAAGGCCCTCCCGGGCCAGCTCCGCAGCACGATCAAGCGCTCCACCAAGCGCCTGGGGGCCGCAGGATTCACCCCGCGCCGGGTCCCGGTGGACCAGGCCCAGAGGGCCCTCGACGACCTGGCCCGGCTGCACGAGGACCGCTGGCAGGACGGCTCGAAGTTCCTCGAGGCCTGGACGAGGTTCGAACCGGTCGCCCTCCGCGGGGTCGAGTCGGGCGACGTGGCGATCTACGAGATGGCCCACGACGACGGCACCGTCATCGCGGTCGAGCTCGACGTGCTGACCGGGGACCGCTCCGGCTTCTACCAGGCCGGTCGGTCGACCGAGGCCGAGCACCGTGGCGCCGGGACCGCCCTCAAGTGGTTCGCCGTCGTCGACGCGATCGAGTGCGGCCGCCGCGAGTACGACCTGCTCCGCGGCGACGAGTCCTACAAGGACAGCTGGGCGACCGGCGTGCGGGACCAGGTCCGGGTCGTGGCCCACCACGGCGCCGTGGGCCAGGCGGTCCGCTCGGCGGGCCTCGGCTACATCGCGGTGGTCGGTCCCGTGCTGGACAAGCGCGCGGAGCGCCGCCAAGCTCGATCGACGGAACCGGAGCGAACGCTCCCGCCCGCCGCAGGAGGGGCCGTGACGACCGATGACCGGGTGGCCAGCGAACAGCGCTTCCACGACGAGCGGTTCGGCGCCGAGGAGCCGCGACGCAGCGACGGCTCCTACGCCATCACCGGAGCGAGTGCGGCGGCGTACCACGACCTGGTGAGGAGCCTGGCGGCCGACGCCCGGGTGCTCGAGCTCGGGTGCGGCGACAACACCGAGGCGTGGGAGCTGGCGGCGACCGGATCCGAGGTCGTGGCGATCGACATCTCGCAGGTCGCGGTCGACGCCGCCACCGAGCGGGCGGCCGAGATCGGCCTCGACGGCGCCTCGTTCCGGCAGATGAACGCCGAGGCGCTGGAGTTCGACGACTCCGAGTTCGACGTGGTCATCGGCTCGGGGATCCTGCACCACCTCGACACGCCGGTGGCCATGGAGCAGATCGCCCGCGTCCTGCGCCCCCACGGCCACGCGGCGTTCATCGAGCCGATGGGCCACAACCCGCTCCTGCGCGCCTACCGGCGGGTCACCCCGGGCGAGCGCACGCCCGACGAGCACCCGCTGCTGCGCAGCGACCTCGACGCCCTGTCGAACTGGTTCGGCTCCGTCGAGCTGCAGTTCTTCCACCTGATGTCGCTCGGCGCCCTGGCCTTCACCCGGTCGGAGCGGTTCGAGTCCATCCTCGGTCGCCTGGACCGGGCCGACCGCTCGATCCTCGGGCGTTCGGCGCTGGCGCAGGACCTGGCCTGGTTCGTGGTGATCCACGTCAGCGAGCCCAAGGAGCTCAAGGGCTCCTGACCCGGGCGCCCGTCGCGTGCAGGGCGACGGTCAACGACCCCGCAGCTTGGCCACGAGGTCGAAGAGCTCGCGACGGGCCGGCGAGTACACGCCGAGGGCTGCGAGAGCCCCGAGCGTCCCGGCCAGGGCGATGGCGGCCAGCGACACGAAGCCCTCGGGGAGCAGGAGCCGGACCGGCAGCGCCGCGACGACGATCCCGAGCGCGACCACCGCACCCGGCACCATGCAGGCGAGAGCGGTGAGGGTCCGGGCCGAGATCATGTGGTCGACCACGATCTGTCGGGTGGCGACGAACACGACCTGGATGACGAGGTGGACCGTGGCGACCCAGACGATGCCGTACGGGGCGACGAACCACATCGACACGAGCATCGTCGGGACCATGATGGCGTTGAGCCGCAGCAGGATCCCGGGCCGGTTGATGGCCATCAGGAGATCGCCGGTCGCGAAGCCGAGCCCGGTCACCGCTCCGGCGATCGAGATGACCTCCATGGTCTGGTAGCCGACGACGTTCTCCGTGCCGTAGAAGACGGTGAAGGCGTCCCGGGCGACCAGCGCCAGCCCGACGCCGACGGGGAACGAGAACAGGGCCACGATCCGCAGCGCCTTGTACATGCCCTGGCGGATGGCCTCCTCGCCGTCGGCCCGGATCCGCGAGTACATCGGGAAGAGCACCGCGGACAGGCCGTTGAGCTGGGCGCCCATGACGAACTCGGGCAGGCGGAACGCCTGGTAGTAGCTGGCGTACTGGTCGTGACGCCGGTTGCCCACGATGAAGTAGTCCCCGTTGAGGGCCAGCAGGCCGAGGAAGCGGTTGCCCGCCACGCGCCACGCGTACGCGAACAGCTGCTTCACCGTCGAGGTGTCCCACGAGAAGGTGGGCCGGAAGCGCAGCACGGCCCAGGTGCCGACGAGGGCGACGGCGTACGCCGCGAACAGCCCGTAGACGATGGCCCAGGCGCCGAAGCCCGCCAGCGCCAGGCCCAACGTGACCACGAACCGGCTCAGGTCCCGCGACACCTCCACGACCGCCCGGCGGCGGAAGTCCATGTTCCGCATGAACAGCGACCAGGGCACGGTCGTCATCGCCGAGAGCAGCACCACGATGGCCAGGCAGCGGAACTCCGCCACGTAGTCGGACTGCTGGAAGTAGCCGGCGATCCACGGCGCGGTGACCACTGCCGCGACGGCCAGGACCACCCCGAGCCCCACGTTGGCGGTGAAGGCGACCTGCACCCGGCGGGTGACGCCCTCCTCCTGCTCGTACACCAGCGCCGCACCCATGCCCAGGTCCAGGGCGTTGTCGAAGTAGAAGGTGATGAGCATCAGCGTGACCATCACGGCGTAGTCCGCCGGGTCCAGCGCCCGGGCGAGCACCGCGGCGAGGATCAGCGCGGTGAAGTAGCGGGTGAAGATGCCGACGTTCGCCCAGAGGAAGCCCCGGCTCGCCTTGGTCCCGAGCGACTGCTCGTCACCCTCGCCGCCGTCGACCGCCGTCTCGTCGACGGCACCGAGCTCGTCGACGTCGGTCGACGCCGGCGGATCCCCGGCGTCGCCCGCGCCACCGCCCGGACCGTCTGCCCCCGTCGCCCCCATGACTCAGCGAGCGGGTCTCAACGACGGAGGACGACGACGCCGGCGGGACCGGAGCTGAACGAGCGGAGCGCGTCACCGGCGGAACGGGCGTCGGTGAGGCTCGTCTGGCCCTCGGCGACGACCATCAGCGTGGCGTCGGCGAGCGAGAGCAGCTGCGAGGTGGGGACCGGTCCGGGAACCTTCGGGCCGTTGATGATCACGACGTAGCGACCGGCCATGCCCTCGAGGACCCGGTGGAACGTCGAGCGCATCCGCAGGATGTTGCGGGAGCGGTCGACCCCGGCGCCGAGGAACTTGACCATGCCCTCGGGAGCGGCGATGCCCGACAGGTCACCCGGCATCTGGGCGTCGGAGATGGTCAGCAGCGCCTTTTCCGGATCCAGCTGCCCCGCCAGGCACTCCGAGAGGCCGGCCACGTCGTCCGCGTGCACCAGGCTGGTGAGGGTGCCGTGCTCCAGATCCGCGTCCACGAGGGCGACCGGCTGACCGAAGCTGCGGGCCACCACGCACGCCAGGGCGAGCGCCAGCGCGGAGCGGTCGACGCCGTTGTCCGCTCCGACGAGCACCAGACGGTGGATCGGCTCGTTGAGGCTGAGGCGCTCGACCGCGGCGATCACGCCGGCGACGGCGTCCTGCGGGTTCCCGCCCCGGCCCGACAGCGGCGGGACCTTGACCAGGATGGGGAGGTCGATCGCCTCTGTGACGTCCTGCGCGGAGGCGACGACCGGCTTGCGGAGGTTCCGGAACAGGAAGAAGAGGTACGGGACGAGTCCGCCGAGCAGGGCCCCGAAGACGGCGGCGAACCACACCGGGAAGGTCGACGTCGTCTGCAGGGGCTTGTCGAAGACCTCCTGGAAGATCGGCCCGGGGATGCGCTGGTCCGAGGGGATCTCCGACTGGTTGCGGTCGAACACCCCGCGCATGGCGGGGATCACCTGGGCGCTCACGGCCTCGGACTCCGCCTTGTCGGGGCTGCTGACGATGATGTCCATGTACGGCGACTCGGGCGACCGCTTGGTCGAGATCATCCCGGCCACCTGGTCGATGGACAGGTCGAGGTCTCCCCGGCGCTTGACCTCGGCCGCCATCCCCTTCGACTGGGCCAGGCTCTCGAGAGCCCGGGAGAGGACGTCGTTGTCGTTCGGGTTGGATCCCGACAGGACGATCACCGAGCGCGAGGTGTTGTACACCGGCGGCTGGAGCGACACGAAGGCCGCGGCCACGCCCGCGGTGATGACCGCGCTGGCCACGACGACGAGCACCTGGAAGCGCGTGAGCCGAAGGGCCGCCCGGCGCTCCGGGCCGACCGGAGCCTCGGGTACGTACCCGACGACGTCGGTGGACGTTCGCATCGGTGTCATGTGCCCGGTGTCTCCTCGTCACGCCGGAGGTGTCCCCACCCGGCCGTCTCCCGCAGCGGCATCGCCACGGGCGAAGGGCCCTCTGCAGCCCGACCGCCGAGTGTACCGACGCACCCGCCCGTTCCGGAATCGGGCCCGACCCGCCCGCGGATTGGGCGAACGACCCTGCGCCCTCTACTGTGTGCGCCGCCATGGGTTCTCTGATCAAGAAGCGCCGTAAGCGCATGCGCAAGAAGAAGCACAAGAAGCTGCTGCGGCGGACACGACACCAGCGTCGAGCCCGCGGCAAGTAGTCGGACCGACCCGGTCGCCCTAGGGCGACGGTCGTCCTGCCGGGATCGTCCTCGCCACCAGGCGACCGGGTCCCGGGTGCTCCCCCTCCACGAACCACGTCGACCCGCTGCCTGCGAGTCGTGGGGTCTGGCCCGTCGCGCCCCCGAGCTCGTCGCGCCACCGCGCCAGGTCCGGGAAGGCGCTGAGCGCTGCCGGCTCCAGGTCGTTGCCGTGGTCGCCGGCCGGGCCACCGAGCCGGTCCCACTCCCGGTAGACCACGGGCGTCGAGCAGTGCAGCGGCGGGGTGAGCAAGGTCAGGGTCCGCTCCTCGAACGGCAGCGGCTCCACCACCTCCCCGATCCCGCCCACACGGGCCCGGCCTCCGACCACGCAGAACGCCACGTCGGCCCCCAGGGCGACGGCCGAGGCCGGATCGGTCACGCCGGCCCAGCGCAGGATCGCCGCGGCATCGGAGCTGCCGCCGCCGAGACCGGCGCCCGGGGGCACCACCTTGGCGAGCCGCACGCCGGCGCGTCGGCCGGCCAGGCGGAGGGCGCGCCGCACCAGGTCGTCGTCGTCTCCGGGTCGCTCGTCGTCGCCCTCGACGACCACCAGCCCGTCGCCGTCGGGGTCGACGAGCAGGGTGTCGCCGACGTCGAGCGACACCATCTCGGCGTCGATCAGGTGGTACCCGTCGTCCCGGACGCCGGTGACCCGCAGCGACAGCGTCAGCTTGGCCGGCGCGAACAGCTCCTCGATCACGGGGAGACCCCTCCTGCGGACAGCACCTCGGCCAGCCGGACCCAGTCGGCCAGCGCCAGCCGCTCGGGGCGCAGCTGCGGGTCGATGTCGGCCGCGTCGAACTGGTCGACGGCCACCACCGACCCGAGCGTCGAGCGCAGCATCTTCCGCCGCTGCCGGTAGGCGCGCTCGACCAGCGGGAACACCTCGCCGGGGCCGACCCGCTCCGACGGCGGCGGACGGCGGGTGATCCCGACGACCGCCGAGTGGACCCGGGGACGCGGGATGAACACGTCCGGACCGACCGTCATCAGGACACGTGCCTTCGCGTACCACCCGAGCTTGATCGTCGGGATCCCGATGGTCCGGTCCCCCGGAGTCGCGCAGAGCCGCTCGGCGACCTCGAGCTGCACCATCACGACGAGCCGGTGGACCTGCGGAGCGGAGTCCAGGACCCGCATCACCACCGGCACGGCGACGTTGTACGGCAGGTTCGACACCAACGACCACGGCGAGCCGTCGAGCAGCGCGTCCCAGTCCTGGGTGAGGGCGTCGCCCTCGACCACCCGCACCGGGCCCCGCGCGTCCTGCCCGTCCGCCGTCGCCAGGACGTCGTGCAGGACCGGGATGAGCGTCCGGTCCTTCTCCAGCGCCAGCACGGACGCCCCGGTCTCGGCCAGGGCCAGCGTCAGCGAGCCGAGCCCCGGACCGACCTCCACGACCCGGTCGCCGGGGTGCAGGTCGGCCAGCCGCGCCACCTTGCGCACCGTGTTGGGGTCGACGACGAAGTTCTGGCCGAGGGACCGTCGGGCCTCCAGCCCGTGGCGCTCCAGCAGGTCGCTCACCTCGGCGGGTCCGAGCACGTCAGCCGTCCCCGGCGTCCGACGCGTCCGCCGACGTGGTGGAGGTGGTGGACGACGAGCCGGTCCGGTCGGGCGGCACGGTCGTCGCCGGGCGACGCTCGTCGTAACGGCTCGAGCTCTTCCGGTACCAGTCGGGGAGGACCGTGATCGGCGTCGGGGCGATCGTGTCGCCGGACGCCACGGTCGTGGTCACGGACGTGGTGGTCGTCGAGCTCGCCGACCCGGCCCCGTCCGACGGGTCGGAGCGGGTGCCGACGATCCAGGCGACGCCGAGCACCAGGACGGCGACGACGCTCACGGCGATGGCGGCGAGGATGCGGGGCGGCAGCGTGCTCACGAGCGGACCCCTGTGGCGTCCCGGTCGAGTCCGTAGAACTCCGTGGCGTTGGCGGTGGTGGCCGCCTCGACCTCCTCCACCGGGCGGCCCTGGAGCGCCGCCACCTCCTCCCCCACCCTGACGACGAGCGCCGGGCGGTTCGGTCGACCGCGGTGCGGCACCGGAGCGAGGTACGGCGAGTCCGTCTCGACCATCAGCCTCTGGAGCGGGGCCCCGGCGACCGCCTCCCGGAGGTCGCCGGCGCTCTTGAACGTGACGATCCCCGAGATCGACAGCAGCGCGCCCATGGCCAGGGCCCGCTCGGCCTCGGCCGGTCCGCCGGTGAAGCAGTGGAACACGGTGCGCTCCGGCATCCCCGCCTCCTCCAACAGGTCGAAGGTGTCGTCCCAGGCCTCTCTGGTGTGGATGACCAGCGGGAGGCCGCACCGGTGCGCCAGCGCGATCTGCGCCGCGAAGGCCCGGCGCTGCACGTCCCTCGGCGAGTGGTCGTAGTGGTAGTCGAGCCCGCACTCGCCGATGGCGACGAGCCGGTGGTCGCCCCGCTCGAGGGTCCGATCCACCAGGTCGGCCAGCTCGTCGGTCCCCTGGGTCGCGTCGTGCGGGTGCACGCCGGCGGTCGCCCACAGGTGCTCGATGTGCTCCGCGAGCTGGATGCAGGCGGCGGAGCGAGCCACGTCCGTGCCGACGGTGACGAGCTCGCGCACTCCGGCCGCCCTGGCGTCGGCGACGGCGGAGCGGGGGTCCTGCTCTCCATCGAGGTGGCAGTGGTTGTCGACCCACCCAGGCCGGTCGGAGCGGATCACGACGCCACGGTAACCCGCGCTCACACGTCCATCATCACCACGCCCGACGGGCCGGTCGCGAACGTGCGGACCGGCGCAGCGGCGTCCTCGGCGTCGAAGGTGACCGTCCGGCCCTCGACGAGGGTGAGGACCGTCGCGTCCGCCCATGCCAGCAGCGCCCCGACGGGGGCATCCGCCGTGAGCGACGGGGCGAGGACCACGAGAGTCACGTCGGGACCGAAGCGGTCCAGGACGTCGGGACGGATCACCGGATGGCTCCCCCGCTCGCGACGACCGAGCGGCAGGAAGCGCAGCCGGTCGCCGTGGTCACCCAGCGTCCGGCGCACCGACGCCGGCAGCCGCCAGCGGTTGACCGGTCGCAGCAGCGGTTCGATCGGCGCGCCGTCGATCACCTGCAGCAGACCGGACCGCCACCAGCCCCCGAGGCGTCGGCTCAGCCACGGCGCGTCGACGTGGGCGTCGATCAGCACCACCCGCCGGTCCTCGGCGGCGATGGCCGCGGCGAGCCCCGCGGCCAGGCTGCGCGCCGCGGGATCGGTCCTGGGGGTGGCCACCACGATGCGGTGGGGTTCGTCCTCGGCGCCGACCAGCTCCGACGCCATCGTGGCCACCTGGGCGTACTGGTCGCCCGTCGCCGCGTAGCGGCGACCGGAGCGCCCGACGTGGGTCCACACGTGCATGCCGATCGCCGCCAGCAGGTCGTCGTCGTTGTTCACCCGGGGACGGCGCTGCTGGAGGAGCACGAACGCGACCGCGACCACGGCCCCCGAGAGGCCCCCGATGAACAGGCCCCAGACGACCTTTGGCGGCTGCACCTCGATCGTCGGGTCGTCGTAGACGGGAAGGAAGAGCGAGGAGGTGTCGTAGCGCTGCTCGCCGGGCACCACCGGGCGCAGCTCGTCGGCCATCTGCGCCTCCGACACGGCCCGGGACTCCGCGATGAGAGCGTCGAGCGTCGGGATCAGCTGCGGCGAGACCTTGCGCGCGTTGTCCTCGTCGGTGTCGGTGTAGGTCAGCTCCATGTACGCCCCGAACTTCGGACGCGTCACCGTGACGCGGTCCCGGATCTCGGGGACCGTCAGGTCGAGCCCGGCACGTCGCTGGAGGTCCTGGGCGAAGGCCCCCGAGGTGATGAGGGAGTTGATGACCTGGACCCCCGTGCGGTCGATCGCGACCCGGATGCCGCCGCGCGTCGCCTGGAGGTCCGGGACGACGATCGAGGCGTGGGCCGAGTACCGGCTGGGCAGGACCGACATGATCGCCCCGAAGGAGACGGCGCCGATCGCCGCGCCGGCCACCACGGCGAAGCGGAACCGCCGGGAGATGCGCACGTCCCAGCGGGCGAGGTCGGGCGCCTCCCATGCCCCGACCGACGATGCGTCGAGCGGAGGACCGGCGTCGAACGACCTCGCGAGAGCGGTCGACCTCGGGACGGCGACCGCCGCTCCCCCGCCGTCGCCCGGGGCCGGCGGGAGCTCCGGGGCCTGCGACCCGACGAAGCCGCGCCACCGCGTGCCCCACGACGGGACCTGGAGCGCGGCCGAGAGACCGATGAGGCTCCACGCGAGCTTGTTGTTCAGGAGCGGCTGGAACGTCGAGCTCGACAGGACGGGCAGCATCATGACGAACAGCACGATCGACAGCTCCTTCATCTGCCGCCAGCGCGGTCTGATGAAGCCGAGGATGGCCACGATGAAGATCGTGACCCACAGCACGATGCCGATCACGCCCAGGTCGCCGACGATGTCCAACCAGGTGTTGTGCGACGAGACGCTGTCGCGCGTGTCGCTGAGGTCCTCCACCCCGGGCGTCACCGTCATGTTCGGGATGATCTTCTTGGAGAGCTGACCGAAGCCGTGACCGAGCACCGGTCTGTCCTGGATCAGGTCGACCGTCACCGCCCAGAAGTCCAGGCGACCCGCGCCGCGGTCGGCGAAGCCCCGCTGGAGGTTGGCGGGGTTGGCGACGAAGCCGATCGAGAACGCGATCCCGGCGAGGACCACGGCGCCCACGGCCACCCGCGCCCGCCGCGCCGGGGCCAGACCGGGCCGGGTCACCATCGTCGCGACGATGGCGATCGCGCCGCCCAGGAGACCGGATCGGCTGCCCGCACCGGCCGCACCGGCCAGCACCACCAGCAGCGCGAACGAGTAGAGGTTCCGCTCCAGCCTCGTGCGGGCGTGCCGTCGGTAGTACACGGTGACGGGGACGAGCGACGCCTGGACCATGCCGAAGTAGTTCGGATCGCCGATCAGGCCCTCCGACCGGGTTCCGATGAACAGCGCCAGGATCCCCGCCGCGGAGCCGCACAGCCCGCCGTACCAGTACGCGCGGATGTAGCGATGGATCGACTCGTGGCTGTCCACGAGCAGGCCGGCGACGGCGAAGTACGACAGGGCCAGCCCGAGCAGGCCCATCGCATAGAACCAGCCGCCAGCGGAGTCCGACCACGCGCCGCTGATCACGGCGTAGACGGTGATCAGCAGGACCGGCAGCCAGTGGCGCGTCGGGATCGCCGGTGGACGCCACCGCTCGACGAGGAGCTTGTAGAGGATCAGGCAGATGGCGGCGGCCGACATGATCCGGCCGAGTCGGATCGGACCGGCGCCGAGCCCGTCGAAGTGGATCAGGAACGCCACCAGCTCGATGAACAGGAAGCCCTTGCGGCGGACCCACAGGGCCAGGCCCGCCAGCACCGCGAGCAGCAGGGCGATGACGACGCCGACGCGCGACACGACGAGGAGGACGAGCAGCGGCAGGCCGATCACCGCGGCGGCGACCATGGCCCCGGCCGCACGGGCGCGCCGGGGTGGCTCCGACCCAGGCAGCGACGGCGGTCGTTCGAGTGTCTGCACGATCCTCCAGGGCCCGCCCCGGGCCCCGCATCCTCCGCCGGGCTCCCGGGCCCGGCCGAACGATCCAGGGTACCGGCGGTCGGTCCCGCGACCAGCGGCGGGCCCGGCGTTCCGCTCACCCCCGACCGGCCCGGGGTCGGGCCGGACCGTGGGAGACTCCGGACATGACCGACGTCGATCCCTTCCGGCTCGCCCGTTCGGACGCGGAGGTGCTGACCGACCGGCTGGGCAGCCACTCGGTCGCGGTCGTCCTCGGCTCCGGGTGGGCCGGTGTCGCCGGGGGTCTGGGCGAGCTGCGGGAGCGGATGGACATGGCCGACCTCGCCGGCGTGCCCGCCCCCACCGTCGCCGGCCACGGCGGCACCGCCAGCTCGGTCGACGTGGACGGCGTGCGCGCCCTCGTCCTCGCCGGCCGCTCGCACCTGTACGAGGGCCACCCGGCGAGCACGGTGGTGCACGCCGTGCGCGCCGCCGTCCTGGCGGGATGCCGGACGGTCTGCCTGACCAACGCCGCGGGATCGCTGCGCCCCGCCGTCGGGGTCGGCTCCCCGGTCGTCATCTCCGACCAGCTCAACCTCACCGGGTCGAACCCCATGTGCGGGGCCGAGCCCCCGGGTCCGCCCGGCAACCGCTTCACCGATCTCACGACCCTCTACAGCCCGCGCCTCCGGGAGGCCGCGGGGCCCGATCGGGTGGAGGGCGTGTACGCCGGACTGCTCGGCGGGAGCTACGAGACCCCGGCCGAGATCCGGATGCTGCGGACCATGGGCGCCGATCTGGTCGGGATGTCCACGGTCCTCGAGTCGATCGCGGCCCACCACCTCGGCGCCGAGGTCTTCGGGGTGTCGCTGGTGACCAACCTGGCCGCCGGGATGGCCGGCGGGATCGACCATGCGGAGGTCCTCGCGGCCGGGACCGCCGCCCAGGCCGACCTCGCCGCACTGCTCCGACGGGTCGTCACCGCCGCGTGAGCCTCGACGTCGTCGACGCGGCCAGGGCGTGGATCGCCCTCGACCCCGAGCCGTCGAACCGCCTCGCTCTGGCCTCGCTCGTCGACGCCGTCGAGGCCGGCAGGGCACCACGGGCGGAGCTGGAGGCGCTGGTGGACGGCCGGCTCGGCTTCGGCACCGCCGGTCTCAGGGGCGCACTCGGACCGGGCCCACGACGGATGAACGCCCTCGTGGCCGCGCAGACGGCGGCGGGGATCGCCCGCGTGCTCCTCAGGGATGTGCCGGGCGCGGCGGAGCGGGGCGTGGTGGTCGGCCACGACGCCCGCCACGGATCCGTCGCCATGTCCACGGCGATGGAGGACTGCTTCCTGGCCCACGGCCTGGACGTGGCCGCCTTCAGCGCGGCGGTGCCCACCCCGCTGGTCGCCGCCACCCTGCTGGACACCGACGCCGCCGCGGCGGTCGTGGTGACCGCCAGCCACAACCCCGCGTCCGACAACGGGATCAAGGTGTACTGGGGCGACGGCGCGCAGATCGTCGCGCCTCTCGACGCCGTGATCGCCGCGGAGATCGACGCTGTCGCCGCCGGCATGCTCGGAGCCGTCCTCGACGACCCGATCGGAGGACGGACTGCGGCGGTGGCTCTGCTGCGGAACGACGGCCCGGCCGGATCCGCGAGCAGGATCGGCACGTCCGCGTCGGGGCCGGCGGCCGACCGCTACGTCGCCGCCGCGCTCGCCGGCAGGGGCGAGGCCTCCGGTGCCACGGTGCCGATCGCGACCACGTCGATGCACGGCGTCGGAGCCGACCTCCTGGAACGGGTCCTGCGCACCGCCGGGCACCACGACCTCCACGCCGTCGCCGAGCAGCGAGACCCCGACCCCGACTTCCCCACCGCGGCGTTCCCGAACCCCGAGGAGCCCGGCGCCCTCGACCTGCTGGTGGCCCGCGCCGAGCGGGCGGGGTGCGCCGTCGGACTGGCCAACGACCCCGACGCCGACCGCCTCGCCGTCGTCGTCCCGGATCGCGACGGGTCCTGGCGCCAGCTCACCGGCGACCAGGTGGGGGCCCTGCTCTGCCACCACCTCCTGGAGCGAGCGCTGCGCCACGCTCCGGCCGCCGAGCTCCTCGTCGTGACGACCGTCGTCAGCTCACGGCTCGCCGGAGCGGTCGCCGCGACGGCCGGAGCCCACCACGTCGAGACGCTCACCGGGTTCAAGTGGCTCTGCCGACCTGCGATCGAGCACCCCGGCTGGCGGCAGGTGCTCGCGTACGAGGAGGCGCTCGGGTACGCGGTCGGCCCGGCCCGGGACAAGGACGGGATCACCGCGGCGCTGGCCGTCGCCGACATGGTCGCCGAGCTGGCCGCGCAGGATCGCAACCTGCTCGACGTGCTGGACGACCTCGATCGCCGTCACGGCGCCCACGTGACGCGCAACGGCTGGACCACCCTCGACCGGCCCGACTCGTCCTCGGTCCTCGGCGCCCTGGTCGGGGCGCTGGCGGCACGTCCGCCCGACGCGCTCGGCGGCGCCCGCGTGGCGCGTGTGGACCGACCCGCGCCCGACGTCCTGCGGCTGTGGACCGACGACGGCACCCGGCTGGCGCTGCGGCCGTCGGGAACCGAACCCAAGCTGAAGCACTACTGCGAGGCGGTGGTCGCCGTCGACGGCGACAGCCCGTCGGACCTGGACGCGGCGCGGGCCGAGGCGGGACGACGGCTCGACGCGGTGCTGGCCGACGTCCGGCTGCTGACCGACAGCTGACGTCACGCGCACGTCAGCGGGGAGGGACGACCGCCAGCGAGTCCGCGTCCACGACCACTCCGGAGGGATCGACGACCTCGAAGTCCCCAGCGGTCAGCTGCCGCAGCGTGGCGAGGTCGTCGTCGTCCCACCGGCCGTCGGGAGCGCCGCGCACCGTGAAGCCCGGCCCGGTGTCGGAGATGATCATCCCGTGGCGCTGCAGGCCCTCGGCCACGACCCGGGCCAGGGGCCCCAGGCCCGACACGTCGGCATCGGACCGCCGCCG
>JAEYSR010000195.1 GCA_023434535.1 Actinomycetes bacterium | reverse complement strand
ATCCTGGACGCGGTTCCCGGGGGCGGCCGTGGGATCCCTGTGATCACGGTCGTCGGCAACACCCCGCTGCTGAACGGGAACTCTCTCGCTCTGCTCGGATCTCCGGATGGCAACTCCGTCGTCATCGAGCAGCCGGACACCGCCGGAGAGCTCACCTCATGGGTCGGCTACCTCGACGCCATGGGAAGGGATGTCGAAGGCCGTCCCGCTCCGCGCACGATCATCGTGGTGGACGACCCGAGCCACGCGTTTCCGGCAGATGCCGGAGCCGCCAGGATGAGGGCCGAGGCGCTCGCACGGGGTTGGGTCGTCGCCGAGGTCGTCACGCTGCCGAACGGCGCCCGGGCCGAGGCCCTCACGCCTGGCTGACAGGTGCCTTCGGCCGAGCGCTCCAGACCGGCGCCGACGGGCCTCCGCTCGTCCTGTTCGCGACGGATCGCGAGCGTCGGACGAGGTGGACGACACGATCCGCGACGCAGATCGCGACGAACGGCACGAACGCATCGTGGAAGCGGCTGTCGCCGATCGTCAGCATGGGAAGGACGAGGACAGCGCCCCACATGAGGAGCGCCTGGCGGTGGAAGGGATCGCGACGCTGCTCCCAGCCGCCACGGGCTCCCAGGTACAGAGCCGCGATCCACCACCCCTGCAGAACGACCACCGCGACCCCCAGCGGGAGCCATCCCTCGTAGCCCGGCCCTGGCATGTCGTAGACCGCATGCAGGTCGACGATCGCCGTCTCGAACGCTCTGCGCGCGAGGAGGCCCGGCTGGCGCTCCGGATGGCGGACGATCCAGTCGATCGCCTCCGACCTCAGTCGCCCATCCGCCTCCTCCGGCGACTCACCTGGACGAGGTCGACAGAGCTCCGGGACGAACTCACCGGTCGCCCCGTCGGAGTTGCCCATGCACAGGTTGTATCCGGCGAAGCTGCTCAGGACCGGCGTGCCGACCTCGCGCTGGGTGTAGACGAGCCAGGGCACGAGGACGGCCACGAACACCGTCGCCGTGACTGCGGCAGCGGCGATCGCCGATCGAGGTCGACCTCGTCGGGTCCACGACGCCACGACCACGGCTGCGACGACGGCCGTCGCGCCGGCGGGCCGGGTCAGCGTCGCGACCCCGAACAGCAGCGACGACATCACCAGAGCCCTCCACCGGGGTACCGGGTCCCAGAGGAGAACGACGACACCGACGGCATACAGCGGGGTGAACAGACCCTCGGTCATCACCGTCGCGGTCCCGAGCACCATGTTCGGCCACACCGCCAGCAGCACGGCGGCCACCAACCCTGTCGCCGCGTCGACCCGTCGCCGGACCACGAGCCCGACCGCCAGGACCGCTCCTGCGGCCAGGAGAGACTGCCCGACGCCGACCCAGAAGCGTAGGGAACCGACGCCGAGCAGCTCCTGGACCCGGATCCACAGAGCCACGAACGCCGGATATCCAGGAGGCCAGTACGTCGTGAGTCGGCCCCCCTCGATCATCCCCTGTCCGTCGACGATCAATCGACCGAGGTCGACGTAGCGACTCGGGTCGCGCCCATCGGCCGGGAGGGGCACGGAAGCGTTCACCGTCGTCGCAGCCAGTCGCAGGACGAGGCCAACACACGCGGCGATGACGATGCCCGAGACTCCGGGCCGAGCAGTCGGATGGCCCAGTCCGCGATCGACAGCGCGGACGATCGCCGACGACGCCCACCTCCACCCTCCGCGCAATCGTGCAGCGCTCCGCATCGACGCCGCCCAGGCGCTCCGGGACGAACGCCTCGCAGCGCGAACCACTTGCGCAGCCCATCCGGCAGCCGCTCCGACGAGGCGATCCAGCGGAGCGAGCAGCGCTGGCCGAACAGCCCCCACCAGGAGCAGTACGCCGCCGGCGACCACGAGCGGGAGCCCTGCCTCCGCTCCCCCGAGCAGGCAGACCACCTGGGCTGCCGCGACGGCGGCCAGCGCCATGGCGGCCGACCCCGTCCCGGTCGCTCCGGCCGCCCCTGGCGACCACCGATCGAGGAGTGCACTCTGCGCCACGACCAGACCGATCCCGGTCAGCAGGCCGTACGCCCGCCCGGCGTTCGACCACGTGGCGACCGGGAGCGCAACGACCACCGACACGCGCGCGACGTACCGGAACCAGCCGGGTGTGGACCGAGGAAGGAGGACGAGGACGAAGACGAGCGACGGAGCTGCGATCGAGAGCAGCGCCCGGCGCTGCACGGGATCCGACATGACATCCGGCCCCCAGCCCCGGATCGCCAGGAGGGTTCCCACCGCGCCCAGCCCCAGGGCGACACCGGACCGGATGAACCGATCAGCCCACTCGGGAACCCGGTTCGAAGTCGGCATCCCGGACGACCTGGCGGTTGTCACGACGTCAGGTGGCGCTGCGAGCGTCGAGCTCGACGCGGAGGGCCGACGCGAGCTCCTTGGCGCCGCGTGGCTCGAGGATGCCCTCGTGGTCGCCGACGAACCGATGGATCCGGAGGTCCGTGACGAGCGGACCCCAACCCATCGTCGAGTCCGACGAACCAGACCCGTCGGCCCAGAAGAGGTCGACCGTGCCCGAGTAGCGGCTCGACCGGTCCCAGGCGTGCGCAGCGAGGCGCCAGTGCCGCTCCCATGCGTACCAGAGCCTCCACTCGGGCCGGACCGCGCCATCGCGACGGAGGTCCATGCGGAACCGCGCCGCGTCGATCAGACGGGACGCGCCGGTTCGCACTGACAGGTGGCGGAGCGCACCGCGCGGCGAGCTGCGCACCATCTTGAGGTAGTACCGAGCCCGACCCACCGGTCCTGCATCGGCCGGCGCGGGCTTGCGGATCCCGAACCACGGCCGCCGGGGTGACATCGCGTCGCCCCAGCCGGGCCCGCGGTACCCGGGTCCGACGTCGACCACCCCCACGAACGCCACCTCGTGTCCGGCGGCCCGCAGCTGGCGGGCCATCTCGTAGGCACAGATGCCCCCGAAGGAGTAGCCAGCCAGCCAGTACGGCCCCTCCGGCTGAGCCGCGAGGAGATCGGTCGTGTAGCGCTCGACGAAGCCAACCAGCCCGCCCGATCGGTCGGGCACGCCGGCGAGCAGCGGCGACTCGAAGCTCCACACCGGCTGGTCGTCGCCCAGCGCCGAGGCAAGGTGCCGGACCCGGTACGCCGAACCCTGGAGGTCGTGGACGAACCACAACCGGGGACGGGTGCTCTCGTCGCCGACCTGGACGCACGACACGGTGGAGGCGGTTCCCTCGACCGCCAGGCGCTCCACGACCGAGATGAGCTGGCGGAGGGTGCGGGCGTGGACGAGCTCGCCCATGGGCACCGTCACGCCGAGACGCTGATCCACCATGACCAGCATCTGGGCTGCGAGCAACGAGTCGCCTCCGAGCTCGACGAAGTCATCGTCGGGCCCCACGACCTGAACCGGCAACAGCACCTCCCAGATGTCGCGCACGGCTCGCGCCACCTCGTCGCTCGGTTCGCCGTCCGTCGACGACGGGTCGGGATCGTCGACGTCGGCGGAGTCGGCCACGCTCGCGAGCGAGCCGAGCGCCCGGCGATCGACCTTCCCGTTCGGCAGACGGGGCAGCTCGGCGACGAACGACCACCGCGTCGGGACGGCGTGGGTCGGGTGGCGCTCGAGCATGGCCGACCTGGCGGAGACGGCATCGATCGGCGCATCGGCGGAGCGCACCACCGTGGCGACGAGCTCGACGTGCCCGTCGCGCCGCTCGGCGTGGACCGCGGCGCCCGCCACGCCGTCGAGCTCGTGGAGCGCAGCCTCCACGTCGCCGAGCACGACGAATCGACCTCGAACCTTCACCTTCGTGTCGAGCCGCCCCAGCACGATCAGAGCGCCACGCTCGTCGATGCGCCCGAGGTCGCCGGTGCGGTAGAGGCTCCAGCCCGGACGCCCCTCCGGGTCGGCGGCGAGCACCTCGGCGGTGAGGTCATCATGGCCCCAGTAGCCGCGGAAGAGGTACGGCGACGCCACGGCGATCTCGCCGGACGTCCCCGGAGGCACCGGCTGTCCGGCGTCGTCGAGGATCAGCAGATCCACGTCGGCGACGGCGAAGCCCGAGGGCACCTGTCCGTCCGGTTCTTCGTCCGGCGACAGGACGTACAGCGAGATCACGCCGGTCTCGGTGGTCCCGAAGCCGTTGGCGACGTGACGAGGACGGAACACCTCCCGGGTGAGGCGCACGACCTCCGCATCGACGACCTCGCCCCCGAGCGCCACCATGCGCAGGTCGGGGAAGTCGAGTCCCTCGAGTGCGTCCACGAGGAAGCGGACGACCGTGGGCGACATGTAAGCGAGCGTGATCCTCTCCCTCTCGAGGAACTCGCCGACCGGTGCGAGCCCGACGCCGCGCACGTCGAGCGTCGCGAGGACTCCGCCGTTCAGCAGCGGGATGAACATGGGGTAGGCCGCCACCGCCATCGAGATCGGGAACAGCATCGGCATCCGATCCTCGGCGGTGATGCCGAGGGCGTCGGTCGCTCCACGCACGACGTTGAGGATCACCCCGTGGGTGATGATCCCGCCCTTCGGTCCGCCGCTGGTGCCCGATGTGAAGGCCAGCATCGCCGGGGCGTCGGGTCCGAGCACCGGAAGCGCCACCGGGTCCGCGTCGACGTCGCGAAGCGCGAGGGTCCGGAGGTTGTGACGATCGACCGCCAACCGCTCGGCGAGCTCACGCTGGTCCTCGTCGTGGATGAGGAGGCGAGCTTCCGACTCGTCGAGGACGAGCAGGTTCTGCTCCTCCGGAGCGAGCGGGTCCAGCACCACGACGACCTGGCCCGCAGCGATGATCGACAGGACCACGGCGACGAGCGGCCCGTCGTGGGTCGCCACGACGGCGACGGGCCGACCGAGCGCCGGACCGGTCAGGTCCCTCAGCCCTGCGGCCGTCCGGCGCACCGTCTCGCCGAGCTCGCCGTAGGTCCAGGAGCCGGCCGGCGAGCTCAGCGCCGGTCGCTCCGGATGCTCACCGGCGATGGCGAAGAACCGGTCGGCGATCGAGCCGCTCATGGCCGCGGTCAGGACGTTCCGGGAGCCGATCGACCTGTCGACGCCCGCGGCGGCGAACTCGTCCGAGGGTGGAGGCATCGCTGGAGTGTAGGACCCGGCCCCCGGGCGCCCGCTGTCGATGTGCACAGGGATCGAGGCGACCGATGTCAGCCGTCGCCCTACCATGACGTGATGCGATCGAAGCTGGCGGCCGGAGCCTCGTGTCTCGCGCTTGTCGTCGTCGTGTCCGCGTGCGGTCTCGTCAGCGACGAGCGAGGCAGCGAGCCGAGTCCCGCGTCAGCTCCCGGCGGGCGGTCCGCCAGCGGCCGTTCCGAGCCAGACCCGGGTCGGACCGACCCAACGGCTTCCACGACGACGGCGACGCCGTCCGTCGGGACGGCGCCCTCGACCACTGCAACGGTCCCGATCGAGCCAGCGCCCACGCCTCCATCCGTCGTCACCACACTTCCTGCGGACCCGACACCCCGCTCCCCATCGGTGACCCCGACGTGCGAGTCGATGCAGCGTCTGGTGTTCGAGGCGTCGCAGCTGCTGATCGCCACCGATCCGCCCATGATCGCCCAGCATGCGCGCGCGACCCAGAACGAGCTGGACCTGCTCATCGGTCTCGATGACGGCCAGGTCAGCCCGATCGCCCGACGGCTGCGATCAGAGCTGCCGGCGGCGGGACTGCCCGGCGCCGACGGAGCCACGACCGCGGAGCAGCGGAACGCCCAGTCGAAGGCATGGGTCGCCGAGCACCATGAGATCGTGGACGGTCTTCTCCAGACCACCTTCGCCGTCTGCAAGTGGCCGACACGGGAGCTCCGTGGGAGCGCTCCGGCCACCGACGCCATCACGAGCTAACGGACGTCGGGGGTCCGTCGAGCGGTACGGATCTCGACCGGAACCGGGAGATGCTGCGCCCGGTCCGCAGCGATCACCTCGACGTCGAGGCCGTCGTCGACGGCACTACAGACGAGGCGCACGGCTTGGACCGGCTCGGCGTCGCGGGCGGCCGGCCCGACACCGACGGACAGCACGAACGCGTCGGCGAGCACGAGTTCCTCCAGCAACCAGAGCTGACCGCCGAACCGGCGGCACAGGAGATCGAACAGCTCGCCGAGCCCGTCGGTTCCGGGCACGATGCCGTCGAGGATCCGATCACGTCCGGGTCGGCGACCGACGATCGAACCGTCGGGCGCGACTCGCACCGCATCGCCTGCCGAGCCCGCCGAACGACCCCACGCTGCGTGGTAGGACTCCAGATCGGGACCGCCGGCCGCCACCTCGCGACCTCGGCGGAGCAGCGTCTCCGCAGCGATCGACAACGAGTCGGGCCCGGGTGCGTCGAAGCACGCTTCACGCGGCGCCGACGACGATCTCACAGCCAACTCGGCCGCGATCATCGCCAGCTGCCGGTCCCAGACGTCGCGGTTCAGACGCAGCTGCGCTCGGATGCGCTCGGACTCCGCGGACATCGCGGCGTGGACGGACCTGAGGTCGTCGGTCGGAAGGTGCTGCACCCCGAAGTCACGTTCCAGGACCGTGGTGACGTAGACCGGCACACCGAGCGACTCGGCCCAGAGCAGGCAGTCGCCGAGCTCTGACCAGTTCTGACGCAGGAACGACCAGGCGAGCGACAGCTCCGTTCCACGCCCGGCGCAGTACGACCGGAACCTCTCGACGTTCCGGAGCACGGATTCGAAGTCCGATCCGACGCGTATCGACTCGAACGTCTCCTTCCGCATGCCGTCCACGGACACCCGGACCGAGGTCGGGAAGTCGGACAGGAGCTGCTCCACCCGGTCGTTCCACACCGTTCCGTTGGTGGTGATGGAGCAGCGGATCCCGGGCGCCGCGGATCTCATGACATCCCAGACACGCCAGTGCTCCGACACGAGCAGCGGCTCTCCGCCGACGAAGTCACACCACGACGCGCGGGCGACGAACTCCTCGATCTCGGAGAAGAACGCGTCGCCGTAGTGGTGCGGAAGCGGCGGCAGGCCGTGTCGTCGAGACCGGATGCGAGTCGAGCGATCGGCTCCGCACATCACGCACTCGAGGTTGCACGTGCTGTGCAGCGAGAACGACAGCGACGTCGGCCACTGCCATCCCTCGCCGATCTCGTTGTCGGAGTAGGCCATGAGCGGCAGCTCGGCGCCGTCGTGGCGGATCCGGTGGCTGCAGATCGTGCATCCCAGCGACAGATCCCCCTGCGACACGGCCGAGCGGAGGCGGTCCGCAGCCGGACCGGTCCAGATGTCACGGAGAGTCGCTCGGCCGACGAGACCGATCGGGTAGAGGTAGTTGGCGCAGCACACGAGGACCGATCCGTCGGGGGCGAACTCCATCGACGAGAACGGGGCACGACACCGCGGGACATCGATCGCGCTCACGGCCGACCACCGGCCCGACGGGGACCGTGCGGCGACACCGCGATCACGGGCAGCTCCCCGCCACGCTCATCACCGACGTGATCGCGTCTGGAAAGCCCTCACCTCTCCCGGTGCCGCTCGACAGCTCGGCCAGCAGATCACGGAACGCCGGCGCGGACACGTCGTACCCGCCCCGTTCGCCCTCCTCCGCTGCGGCGGCGAACACTTGGCTCAAGCGATCGAGGCTGGCGCGACGCGCATCATCGGCTTCCGCGGACGCATCTCCCAGGGCGGCGAGGAGCTCACCGAGACGCGCCTCCATCTCCGACGGCCCGAGCTCGGTGAACCTCATCGACTCCTGGAGGAGTGCGATGACCCGACAGTCCGCTTCAGTCGCGACCGCAGGGACGGTCGACGTCGAGCCCGAGGCGTCGACAGCGGGGCTGGCCGCCACCTTCGGTGGTCGCCAACCGGCCGGATCCAGGCGATACACGTCGCCACCGGCGGTCAGGACGTAGATCTCGCCGAACGCGTCCTCACCGAATCCGAGCAAGGTGCCTCGGATGCTGGTGACCACGTCGGCACCCGTGTCGTCGCTGTCGACGTCGAGGGCCATCACGTCCCCGGAGCAGAGATCCCCGAACACCAGCCTGCCGTCCAGAGCCGGCACCTGCGTTCCTCGATAGCGGGCCCCGAGTGCGACGCCGCACCGGTCGTCGCTGTGGGGGTAGGCGAACGCGGGTGCCTGGAGCGGAGACCCGCCGGACAGGGGGACGTCGGAGCGGAATGCCGCATCCGCCTCAGCGACCGGCCAGCCGAAGTTGGCCGGGACCGTCAGATCGGTCACGTCGTCGATGCGGTCGATCTCCTCCCACGCGTCCTGTCCGACATCGCCGATCCACAGGTCGTCCGCCGACGCGTCGACGGAGATCCGCCAGGGGTTCCGCAGGCCCTTGGCGACCAACATCTCGGGGGTCGCCTCGACCGGTCGCGACCCGGAGCTGCTCAGGAATTCGGCCGGGATCCGGATGACACCGCCGAGGAGACTGCTGGGGTCCTGAGCCAGCGGCAGCGGTTCGTCCTTCGTGTCCATGTCACCCAGGGACAGCAGGAGGTTGCCGGCGCGGTCGATCGCGAGTCCCCCACCGTTGTGGCCGGCATACGGGTGCGGAACCTGCACCACGATCGGATCGTCCACGTCGTCCGCGAGGGCCGTGCCGTCCAGCCCGAGCAGGCGCACGGTCACGGCTCCATCCGTCGCGGTGTAGGACGTGGCGATAGCGCGACCCTCGTCGACGAGCTGGAGGTCGAACAGCCCACGCTCGTCCTGGGTCGAGACCTCGGATCGCAGATCCACCGCGACCTCGGTGCCATCCGGGTCGGGGGCGGTGGTGCCGTCGTCGTCCGACAGCGGAACCCTCAGGATGAGGCCATCGCGGGTTCCGAGGAACAAGGCCTGTCGCTCCGGATCCGACACCAAGCCGGTGACCGCCCCGTCGACCGAAGCGACGAGGTTGGCACGCACCCCCGGACCCTTCTCCGAGGGGCCCGGATACCCACCGGGTGGGAGGTGCTCCGCGCAGGACGCACCGAGAGCGGCGACTGCGAACACGACCACGGCACCGACGAACGACCGCGTCCACGACCCAGCTGAGCTCACCCGCCAAGCCCCTTTCCACCCACGGCCGGAGCGGCGCGGAATCCAGGTACGGTACCAACGGTGCTGGAGCGGGAACAACGGGCGCCGCTGCGGCGCCCGACCAGCGACCGCCGGTTCGAGGATGCGAGCCGACTCATCGGCGCGACGCTGTTCGCTGCCGTGGTCGGAGGCTTCGGACCCGTCCTGAGGCTGACGTCCGAAGGGTCGGGCGCGTCTGAGAAGGTGCGGTGGCTGGTGGTGGCCACCCTCTCCTGGTCGACGGTGCTCAGCATCCGACCGCCGGCGCGGCGATCAACGACCCGGGTCGTCGGATGGATCCTCCTCCTCGCCGGGGTGACGGTCTTCGTCCTCGCGGCCACCGTTCCGAGATCCGGCCGAGCGCCGACGGCGGTGATGATGTGGGCGGTGGCGTGGGTGTCCATCGCGGTCGGCCCTCGAGCGTCCCGCCTGGGATGGACCGGCGTCGGAGCGACGGCGGCAGCCGGGCTGCTGTGGTCCTCGTCGAGCTCCGACGTGCTCACGATCCTGGCGCAGTCGATCGCCGCCGCGACGTGCGCGGCGCCGATGGTGCGCCCCGGCGGACGAGTCGACGCTCTCGACCGGAGCATCCAGAGCACCTTCACGGAGCTCGCCCGTCGAGCCGGCAGAGCGACACGGTCCGCCGTCAGCTCGACGGTGCACGCTGCGAGCGAGCTCGCGTCGCGCCCGGGCGGGCGCCTCGCAGCGGTCGCGATCGCCGTCTCCGCGCTGATGGTGCCGGTGTTCCGGCGGCTCGTGGAGGATCCTGGAGCCCGCGTCTTCGGTATCAACGACTACTCCGTGCACCTGGGCCTGGCGCGTGACATCACGTTCTGGCCCCCGTTCCCGGCCGTTCCCCACCCGGTGTTCCACGTGATGGTGCGACTGCTCGACCCGGTCCTCGGGACGACCTGGTCGCCGGTCGTCCTGATGTCGGTGTCGGTCGGGGTCGGTGCAGCAGCGCTCGCCTGGTGGTCCGGCCTGGCTGACGGCGACCACCGTCGACTCGGAGCGCTGGGAGGCACCGTCTGCGGCGTCCTGTTCGTCGTGATCGAGTCCCCGAAGCTGCTCCTCATCGCCGCTGGACTCGTCGAGCGGGCGAGCCCCGCACAGCCGCTCCACATCTGGGGGAACCCGACCGACACCTTCGTGCTGCCCCTCCTCTTCGTCCTCGTACCTGCAGTGGTGTGGACGGGCGTCCGCCGCACCGGCGTCGGAACGCGACGAACCCTTGCGCTGGCCGCTCTCACGGTGGCTGCGACAGCCACCAAGCCGAGCTACTCCCTGGCACTGATCCCGGCGATCCCGCTCTGGCTGTGGGTCACGGACAGGTGGACCGCCGCACGTGCCAAGGACCTCGGCCTGGGCGTGCTCCTGCCCGCGTCGCTCGTCATCGGAGTGCAGACGGTCCTGCAGGTCTCCGGGGCGCTCCCCGGTGCGACGAACGGCTTCACGATCGACCCGCTGGCGCTCGTCGACGTCTTCGGCTGGACGACGGGGGGCTGGACGTACTGGCTCCTGGTGGTCCTTCCGCTGCTCGCCGTCGCGCTGGGCGGGCGGAGGTTCGTGACCGAGCGCACGTCGTCCCTGATCCTGCTGTCGGTCGCGGTCAGCGCGATCCCAGTGCTCCTGCTACGAGAGGAGGGAGCTCGGGGATACGACGCGAACCTCGCCAAGACCGGCTACTTCGCGTGGGTGCTGCTCGTCGCGTGGTCGCTGCGCTTCCTGCTGCTCGAGCTCCGCGACCGGACGGCGTCCGATCGGGCCGGCGGACACCTCCGTCTCCACCTGTCGACGGCGGCCATCGTCGTCGTCCTCGGCGCCTGCCTGGTCTCCGGACTCGCGGCCTATGCGGATGCGTCAGGACTGGCTGATCTCGGCTTCAACTGGAACGTCGGACCGTCCTGAGGAGGCGGCTGCGGCGCCGTGACCGGCGAAGTGGCAACCTTGGTCCCCTATGTCCGCCGGTCGTTCACTCGTCGACCCGTCCACACCGGCCAGGGTCTCGGTCGTGGTCCCGGTGCTCGACGGCGAGCTGACCATCGATGAGCTCCACGATCGTCTGGGTCGATCGCTCGGCTCTGCCGGGATCGACGACTGCGAGATCATCTTCGTCGACGACGGCAGCCGTGACCGCACGTGGGAGCGGATCTGTCGACTCTCTGGCGACGACGGCCGCGTCGTCGGGCTGCGACTCGCGCGGAACAGCGGCCACGCCGCCGCCGTCACGGCAGGTTTCGCAGCTGCGACAGGCGACATCGTGTCGATGATCGACGTCGACCTCGAGACGTTCCCCGAGGACCTTCCGCTGCTCATCCGGGAGGTCGCAGCCGGAGCGGACCTCGCCTCGGGCCGCAGGACCTCGAGCCGCATCTGGTACAGGGAGATCCCGTCGCGACTCTTCAACCGCCATGCCGGTCGCTCCGGCGTGGACCTCCACGACGTCGGATGCGGGATGAACGCCATGACCGCCTGGGTCGCCGCCGAGTACGTCGCCGCTGGCAACCACCGGAGAAGTCTGGTGAAGCCGGTGCTCATCGAGCTCTCGCGCCGCGTCGTCGAGGTTCCCGTCCGGTCGGTCCGACCAGCGGGCTCCCGGCTCCGCGCCGGCGACCTCGCCACCCTCTGGCTCGAGTTCGACGCCGGTCGACGGCGGCCCCCGTGGGGTCGGCTCGCCGCGTCAGGGATCGTGGTGGCGTTGATGGCGGTGCTCCTGGCCGGGCTGGGCG
>JAEYSR010000132.1 GCA_023434535.1 Actinomycetes bacterium | reverse complement strand
ACCGGACGCGAGACGGCCCCCGGCTGGTCGCCGAGGGCCGTTCCCTGCGCTCCGGGGGTGAGGCTCGAACTCACGACCCGCTGATTAACAGTCAGCTGCTCTGCCAGCTGAGCTACCCCGGAAGGCGGCCGCCCGGTGGGGCGGCGGCCATGCAGCGTAGCGTCCCCGCGGACCCTCCCCCAACCGGATGTCGGTCCCGGCGCGGAGCCGGCCTAACCCGGCCGGCGGAGCCCTCAGTCCGCCTTGAGGTAGTCCTCGAGCTTCTGGCGGCTGCGGGGGTGGCGCAGCTTGGCGAGGGTCTTGGACTCGATCTGGCGGATCCGCTCGCGGGTCACGCCGAACTCCTTGCCGACCTCCTCCAGCGTCTGGGGCTGGCCGCCGTCCAGGCCGAAGCGCATGCGGACGACCTGCTTCTCCCGGTCGTTGAGGTCGTCGAGCGCCGACATGATCTGCTCCGACAGCGAGTTGGCGGTGGCGACGTCGGCCGGCATCACGGCGTCGTTGTCGGCGATGAAGTCGGCCAGGTAGCTGTCGTCCTCCTCCCCGACCGGGGAGTCGAGCGAGAGCGGGTCCTGGGAGATCCGGAGGATGTCGCGGACCTTCTCCGGCTTCAGCTCGCACTTGGCGGCGAGCTCCTCGACGGTGGGCTCGCGCTCCAGCTCCTGGATCAACTGCCGCTGCTGGCGGTGCACCTTGTTGATCGACTCGACCATGTGCACGGGGATGCGGATGGTGCGGGCCTGGTCCGCGATGGCCCGGGTGATCGCCTGGCGGATCCACCACGTGGCGTAGGTGGAGAACTTGAAGCCCTTGGTGTAGTCGAACTTCTCGACGGCCCGCATCAGGCCGAGGTTCCCCTCCTGGACCAGGTCGAGGATCTGCATCCCGCGACCGAGGTAGCGCTTGGCGATCGACACGACCAGGCGGAGGTTGGCCTGCGTCAGCTCGTCCTTGGCCCGCTCACCGTCGCGTCGGAGGCGATCCAGGCGTCGACGCTCCTCGAACTCGACCGTCTCGCCGGACGCGGCCAGGTCGGCGATGCGCTCCTCGGCCTCGACGCCGGACTCGATCCGCATCGCCAGGTCGACCTCCTCCTGGGCGGTGAGGAGGGGCACCTGCCCGATCTCGCGGAGGTACATCCGCACCGGATCGGCGATGGACGAACCGCCGGTCGTGCCGACCAGGGTCACCGGACGGCCACGACGCCCGGTGGTGCGCATCAGCCGCCGGCGACGCACCGACTCGTGCGCCAGCTCGCCGGGCTCGACCAGCGCGGGTTCGACCTCGACCTCGACGGCCACCGGTTCCGTCGCTGCCAGCTCATCCAGGTCGGCGACGGGATCCAGCTCGGGGACCACGTCGGCGTCGATGCGGACCCCTCGGGCCCCCCAGAAGCTCCGGGTGTCGTCGACGACCTGGTCGGTCATCTCCAGGCGGAGGACGCTCAGCGCGTCGTCCAGCAGGACCACCCCGTCGGATCGGTCGGCCCGCTCCTGCAGCTGGCGGATCTCCTCCGCTGGCACCTGCTCCCAGATGGACACTCAGATCACTCCTCACTGGTGGTGCCGGTCCCGCAGGAAGGCTAGCAACTGGGTCACCGTTTCCACCTCGGCCCTCGGGTGCCGCAGCTGGTCCAACGTCACCTTCAGCCAGGCGACGACGTCGGAGTACGCCAGGGGGTCCGCCGACGACCGGGCCTCCGCCTCCAGCTCCGCCAGCTCCCGGCGGCCGACCTCGCTGGCGAAGCGCGCCAGCACGTCGGCCGGCTCCGACGTCGCCGGCTCGACCGCGAGCTCCGCCAGCAGCTCCCCCACCTCGGGCGGCGACTCGGCGATGGCCTGGGCCAACGTGTCGGACCGCAGCAGAGCGTCCAGCGCGGCGCGCGCCGTCGGGATCCGGAAGAACGCCTCGTCGAGGAACGGCGCCGCCAGCTCGGGTTGGTTCACCGCCAGGCGCAGCACCTCGCGCTCGACCCCCTCCCCGAGCGGAGCCAGTCGCGGCGCGACCCTCTGCATCGACTCGGGTGGCGGCTCGGGATCGGGAGCGCCCCGTCGACGCGAGTGCTCCTCGGGCTTGGGCCGAGGGTTGCGGCGGACGTCCTCGAGGCGGGCGCGCAGCTGCGTGGCGTCGATGCGGCACGTGTCGGCCAGCTCCATCACGTACTGGTCGCGCACCAGCGCGGCGGGGTGCTCGGCGATCACCTCGAGCGCGGCCTCGGCGGCGCGAGCACGACCCTCGGGTCCGTCGAGATCGGCGGACGCGAGCACGCGGCTCACGCGGAACTCCAGGAACGGCCGAGGGTGCTCGACGGCCTGCCGGAGGCGGGAGGGGTCCTCCCGCGCGAGCTCGTCGGGATCGGTCCCCGGCGGGAGCTCGAGGACCGAGAACTGGATGTCGTGGGCCGCCTCCCACGCATACACCCTCTCCGCTGCGGACTGCCCGGCCTCGTCGGCGTCGTAGGCGAGCACGATGTTGCGGGTGAACCGCTTGAGGACCCTCACGTGCTCCTCGGTGAGGGCGGTTCCGCAGGTGGCGACGGCCCGGGAGATGTCGGCGCGGGCGAAGCCGATCACGTCGGTGTAGCCCTCGCAGACCACGATCTGGTTCGACGCGACGGCGTCGGCCTTGGCCCAGTTGATGGCGTACAGCGCCTTGGACTTGTTGTAGAGCGCGTTGTCCCGGGAGTTCTGGTACTTCGGGCCGTCGGCGTCGGGCAGCTTCCGGCCGCCGAAGCCGATGACCCGCTCCCGCTCGTCCAGGATCGGGAACAGGATCCGACCGCGGAAGAAGTCCTGCATCCGGTTGCGCCGGTTCACGAAGCCGAGCCCGGCCGCCTCCAGGTCCTCCCGCGACGCCTTGATGGAGCGCACGAGCTGGTCCCAGTCGTCGGGCGCCCAGCCGATCCGGTAGCGGGCGACCTCCTCCCCGTCGAAGCCCCGGGACCGGAGGTACGAGCGGGCCGCCGCGGCGTCGGGAGCCGTGCGCAACCGCTGGTGGTACCACTCGCACGCCTGCTCGGTCAGCTCGTACAGCCGGGCCTGGTGACGGCGTCCCTCCGACTCGTTCTTCTCCGTGTAGCGCAGCGTGACGCCGGCCTTGGCCGCCAACCACTCGACGGCACCCGGGAAGTCGAGGTGCTCCACCTCGCGGACGAAGGTGATCGCGTCGCCAGAGGCCTTGCACCCGAAGCAGTGGTAGAGGCCCTCGGCCTGGTTGACCGAGAAGCTCGGCGACTTCTCGTTGTGGAACGGGCACAGCCCGGACCACCGCTGACCCACCCGCTTCAGCTGGGTGTAGCCGGAGATGACCGCGACGATGTCGGTGGACTCACGCACCCTCGCGATGTCCTCGTCGACGATCCCCACGGGCGGAGACTACAAGCGACCGGAAATCGAGCCGCCCGGCCGGCAGGTCACCCGCGTCCCCCACCGGTTTCGGCAGACGCCGTGGTCGGCAGACGACCACGACGTCTGCCAAAACGCACGGCCCCCGAGCGGAGCCGACGCAATTCCGACTGCGATCGGCCCGGTCAGGCCAGCTTCTCGGCGAGGTAGTCGTGGACCTCGGCGACGGCGACCCGCTCCTGCTCCATCGAGTCGCGCTCTCGCACCGTCACGGCGTGGTCGTCGAGCGACTCGAAGTCGTAGGTGATGCAGAACGGCGTGCCCAGCTCGTCCTGACGGCGGTACCGACGGCCGATCGACTGGGTCTCGTCGTAGTCGACCATGAACGAGCTCCGCAGCTCGGCGGCCAGCTCCGACGCCGGGCCGGTGAGCTCCGGCTTGCGCGACAGCGGCAGCACCGCGGCCTTGTACGGAGCGATGCGAGGGTGGAAGCGCAGCACGACGCGGGTCTCGCCCCGCACCTCCTCCTCGTCGTACGCCGCCATGAGGAACGCCATCGCCGTGCGGGTCGCGCCAGCAGCCGGCTCGATGACGTGAGGAGTCCAGCGCTCGTTGGCCGCCTGGTCGTACCACTCGAGCCGCTCACCCGAGTGCGTGGCGTGCTGGGTCAGGTCGTAGTCGCCGCGGTTGGCGATGCCCTCGAGCTCGTCCCAGCCCCACGGGAACAGGAACTCCACGTCCGACGTGCCCGACGAGTAGTGCGACAGCTCGTCGGAGTCGTGGGCCCGGACCCGGATCAGCTCCTCGGGCATGCCGTGGTCCAGGTACCAGCGGTAGCGCTCGTCGCACCAGTACTCGTACCAGCGCTGGGCATCGGCCGGCGGGACGAAGTACTCCATCTCCATCTGCTCGAACTCACGGGTCCGGAAGACGAACTGCCCGGGGGTGATCTCGTTGCGGAACGACTTGCCGATCTGGGCGATCCCGAACGGCGGGCGCACGCGGGTGGTGTCGATCACGTTCTTGAAGTTGATGAACATGCCCTGCGCGGTCTCGGGGCGCAGGTACGCGACCGATGCCGCGTCCTCCACCGGACCCGCCTGGGTCTTGAACATCAGGTTGAACTGGCGCGGCTCGGTGAACGTGCCGCGCTTGCCGCAGCTCGGGCACTGGTCGGGATCGTCGAGCTTGTCCAGGCGCCACCGCGTGTTGCAGTTGGTGCAGTCGACCAGCGGGTCGGTGAAGTTGGCGAGGTGACCGGAGGCCTCCCAGACCTGGGGCGGCGACAGGATCGATGCGTCCAGACCGACCACGTCGCCCCGGAGCTGGACCATCGAGCGCCACCACGCGTCCTTCACGTTGCGCAGGAGCAGGACGCCGATGGGTCCGTAGTCGTAGGTGGAGCGGAAGCCGCCGTAGATCTCGGCGGAGGGATAGACGAACCCTCGACGCTTGGTCAGGTTGACGATCTTGTCGAACAGCTCCGGCGACGGTGCCGTGGTGCTTTCCTCGGGCATGACGGTCGAGCGTACCGGCCGCCCGGAGGATCGACGAAGGTGGTTCGGACGGCGCCAGGTCCGACGGATCGGGTCGCCACGTCGATACCGTGGCCGTCGTGACGCACCGGACGAAGGACGCCGCATCGTGAGCAACACGCCCCCTCCCCCGCCCCCTCCCGGGTCGCCCGACGACCCCGGGGCGATCCCGCCGGTGCCACCGCCCGGCGGTTCCACAGCCCCCGTTCCTCCGGTCCCGCCGCCCCCCGGCGGCTACTCCCAGCCCGGCCCGCCCGCGGCGCCGCAGCCCGGCGCCCCGGCGCCGCAGTTCGGGGCGCCCCAGTACGGCGCACCCGCACCCCAGTACGGCGCACCCGCACCTCAGTTCGGCGCACCCCAGTACGGCGCACCTCCCGGCGGGTACCAGCCGCCGGCCGAGCCCTACCAGTACGGGACCGGGCTGCCGTCCAGCGCCGCTCTGGCGTCGCCCGGCAAGCGCATCGGCGGCTACCTGATCGATTTGGTGATCCTGCTCGTCGTCATCGGCATCTGCTGGATCCCGGCGATCCTCGCGATCTCCAGCTCGGAGACCACCTACGACCAGTACGGGTACGCGAACGACGACATCTCCGGCGGCGCGATCGTCGCCCTCATCATCGCCTTCGCAGTGACGGTCATCGTGCCGATCGCGTACCACATCGCCTTCGTCGCGACGAAGGGACAGACCCCTGGCGCCATGGCCGTCAAGGTCAAGATCGTGCGGCTGTCCGACGGACAGACCCCGGGATGGGGACCGGCCACCATGCGCTGGCTCCCCAACCTGGTCGGCATGATCCCCTACCTCGGTTCCTGCCTCTCGCTGGGCCTCGTCATCTGGGCGTTGGTCAACCTGTTCTCCAACGAGCGACGCCAGACGCCGTACGACCTCGCGGCGAAGACCGTGGTGATCGACGTCGCCTGACCACCGGCCTCCATCCGGGCCGGCGATGGTCCGCCGGATCCGCAGAACGCGTCGCTACCGTGACGGTGTGAGGCCACCGACCGACCGGAACCGATGAGCGACGCGTTCCCGCCGCTGGGACCACCCGACGACCAGGGCACACCGACGCCACCGCCTCCCGGCGCGTACGGCCAGCCGACACCGCCGCCGCCCGGCACGCCTCCGCCGGGTCCGCCCCAGTTCGGCGCACCCCAGTACGGCACGCCGGCCCCGCAGTTCGGAGCGCCCCAGTACGGGGCACCTCCGCCGGGCGGGTTCCAGCCGGCGGCCGTTCCCTACGGCTACGGGACGGGTCTGCCGAGCGGCGCCGCTCTCGCCTCGATGGGCAGTCGGGTGGGCGGCTGGCTCATCGACTGGCTGATCCTGCTGGTGATCACGCTGCCGATCTACTTCGGACTGTCGTTCGCGGTGAGCTCGTCCACCCAGATGAGCGACAGCTCAGAGCTCGCGGACGTGATGTCGGCCTCCGCCGGCAGCATCGTCGCCTCGCTGGCCATCGTCGCTCTGTGCGTGGGGATCTGGATCGTGTACCACGCGGCGTTCGTGGCCACGAAGGGACAGACACCCGGAGCGATGGTCACCAAGGTGAAGGTCGTCAACCTCTCCGACGGCCAGACACCCTCGTGGGGCACGGCGTTCAAGCGGTCGCTCCCCAACGCGGTCATCGTGATCCCGTGCTGCGTCGGCTACCTCGCCATCCTCGGCCTCTACATCTGGGGCCTCGTGAACCTGTCCAGCAACGACCGCCGCCAGACCCCGTTCGACCTGGCGGCGGGAACGGTCGTCATCGACGTCACCTGAGCGGCCGGACGGACCGTTCAGCCACACCTCGACTCGACACTCAGCCGTCAGAACCACTCCCCCCGTCAGAACCCTCTCTCCCACCCACACTCCTGGAGGCACCTACATGAGCGATCCCAACGTCCCGCCGCCGCCACCCGGGGGAGGTGGCACCCCGCCGCCGCCACCCGGTGGAGGTGGCACCCCGCCGCCTCCACCTCCGCCCGGTGGCGGCTTCCCGCCGCCCGGACCTCCGGCCGGCCCTCCGCCCGCTCAACCGCCGCCCCCCGGTGGTGGCTACCCGCCCGCCGGCCAGCCGCCGGCCCAGCCGCCGCCACCCGGCGGCTACGGCGGAGGCGGCGGCTTCACCCCGCCGCCCGCTCAGCCCTACGGCGGCGGTGGCGGGCAGTACCCGCAGCTCGACGTGGGTGCCTCGATCTCCTACGGCTGGAAGAAG